>URBQ01000062.1 GCA_900546115.1 uncultured Collinsella sp. | reverse complement strand
GGAGGCCGGATCGCCTTCCCTCAACGCGACCCTGCGGAGCCGTGAGCGGGGAGGGAAGGCGATCCGGCCTCCCGCCCTGCGCTCCGCAGCAGCCAGCGCCAAGCGCTAGTAGTTCACCACCTGCTCCTCAAAGTACGCCTTCGGGTGGTTACAAACCGGGCACACCTCAGGCGCCTCGGCACCAACGTGCAGGTGCCCGCAGTTCAGGCACTTCCACACCTTTACGCCCTCACGCTCAAACACCTCGCCCGACTCGATGCGCTCGACGAGCTTGTTGTAGCGCTCCTCGTGGGCCTTCTCGACGGCGGCGACACCACGGAACTTTGCGGCAATCTCGGCAAAGCCCTCTTCCTCGGCGGTCTTGGCAAACTCGTCGTACATCGTGGTCCACTCGTAGTTCTCACCCGCGGCGGCATCGCGCAGATTGTCCAGGGTATCGGGGACGGCGCCATCGTGCAGATACTTAAACCACAGTTTGGCGTGCTCGGACTCGTTGCCAGCCGTCTCGGCAAAGATGTTCGAGATCTGAACGTAGCCGTCCTTCTTTGCCTTGGAGGCATAGTAGCGATACTTGGTGTGTGCCTGGGACTCACCGGCAAAAGCGGTCTCGAGGTTCTTCTTGGTTTGGGAATTCTCAAAATCCATAGGTGTACTTCCCTTCAACGCATGCCGCCCGTAGGTTTCGAGCGGCCTCGTCTTTAGGATGCCCTCATGTCGGAAATCTAAACCTTACAATCCTGTTCTTCAGATTTGCACGGGCTAGATGCTCAGCCAGCGATCGCCCTCGGCTCGGCAAAAGCCCTCACGCTCCAGGTCGGCCAGAATGCCCGCGACAAGCTCGCGCTCGACCGGCCCGCGCCCAGCCGCCGCTTCCATATCGTTAACGCCCACCACGGCATCAGCAAGCGTAATCCCCGCCGGTTGGCCATCGCGCGCTGCCAGCAACATGCGCACGATATGCGCGCGCTTTTGGCGACGTGAGCCCTCAAACTTTGATTGACGGCTATAGCCCGCCGAGCGCCTGGACGGATTGGGCAACGTCTTTTTTAGATATGCGCCGTAATCCAGCAACGCGTAATACCACGCGCGCGGCGTGTCGGCATCATCGAGCGGCACGGCAAAGGGAGCGATCTCGTCGGTCGCCGCACCGGGGGCCGCCGGACAGGCCGCCTGAATCAGCGGCACCAGCTCGCGGTCGGGAACAGCCGGTACATCGGGAAAGAAGTGATGCAGAAAGACCGTGCGCACGTTGGTCTCCAGATACACGCCTGGAAGGTCAAACGCAAACGACCGGATACCTTGCGCCGTTGCCGGGCCAATACCAGGCAGAGCGACCAAGTCACGCGTCTCACGCGGAAACTCACCGTCCCAGTCCTCCACAACGCGCTGAGCGGCCTTGTGGAGCGCCAGAGCGCGTCGGTTGTAGCCCATGCCCTGCCAAGCGTCCAAAACATCGGAAGGCGCGGCTTGGGCAAGCGCCTGCACGGTCGGAAAGCGATCGAGCCACGCCGGCATACGCGTCTCCACGCGTGGCACCTGTGTTTGCTGCAACATGACCTCAGAAAGCCAAATGATGTACGGATCGCGCGTGCGGCGCCACGGAAGGTCGCGATAACGCAGGACCCCTTCCGAACGAATCATCGAACGAAAGGGGTCCTGAATCATATCTATGCTCCTTATGCGGCGCTATTCCTCCCGGCATGTATACGCACAGGTGGCGTACTCGGGAAACGCTTCGCGGTCGGCGAACTTGGGATCGACGGCCGGGAACTGGCGGTGAGCGACGATGTCGCCGAGCGAAACGGAATCGAGGTAGTCGCGCATCAACGCTTGAGCTCCGGCCCACAGGGGATGATAGCAGCACGTGCCCATGCGCGCACAGTCGCCATCGGGTGCGGTGCAATCATTCATAACCATAGGGCCCTGAACGGCCTCGACGACCTGACGAATGGTGACGTCGTCCGGACTGACCTTGAGACGCATGCCACCGTGGACGCCACGCAGGCTCTCCACAATACCGGCCTGGACCAAACCGTGCTGAATCGAGCGGGCAAACGAATACGGAACATTGACCTCTTCGGCAGCGGTGCGAACAGAAAGCAAACGCTCCGGATCCTCGGCAAGCATCGCCAGCATACGAAGGGCGTAATCAGTCTTCCTCGATATGTCCATTTTTCCCCTTTCAAGGAATACGAACAGCTCGAACGAGCTCCGGGGCCGAGCTTGTGTCGAGACGCTAAATGACCGCTAGGACATCCAAATGGTAAATCGGATATCCACTGAATGCCGCGCTTGGAGCGAAATGCATCAGATGCGGCCCACAGTGCAATTTAGTATAACCTAACCCCCTGCTTCGTTGAACAGGTGTTGCGCAACAAAGCTGTTGTTTAGACAGATATGCTTATTAGATTTTACTTGCGTTCCCGAAGGGGCGGGGATTCTGGGCGAAGATGCGCCAGGGCGATCGTTCTATCGAAACAAAGTGCATCAAACGCAAAAAGCCACGTCCGAAGACGTGGCTTTAATTGCGTTGGCGGGAAGTACGGGGCTCGAACCCGCGACCTCCGACGTGACAGGCCGGCGCTCTAACCAAACTGAGCTAACTCCCCAGGCAGACGTTCGCGTTTGTTTCCGCTCGCGTGCGCTGCAGGGATTAGTATACACAGAAGTCTGTCCGGCGCGCAACAACTTTTTTGAAAAAATTTTTCGGTCCCTCCGGGAGGGTCTCCGGGGCCGGCGGGCGCGGGTTAAGTTTGCTGCTCTACAGTCCTGCGCAAGACGGAAAGCACATTAAGTGCTT
>URBQ01000061.1 GCA_900546115.1 uncultured Collinsella sp. | reverse complement strand
GGGGTCCGGTGCGCCCCGTTTTTATTTGACCATGAGGCGGCATGCGGTCACGCGCGTGCGGACACCACGCCCAGATTGAGCGCGAGGATGTTCCATGGCCCAATACGCTGCCAACGAAATCGAAAACATGCCCGATAGCCCTGTAGCCCGTGAGGATTTGGGCGCGGGTGGTATTCCCCGGGGTGCCGGCGCACGCTCGCCGTTGTTCTGGAAAGTTCTACTGCTTTCGGTGGCGATTATCTGGGGCTACTCCTTTACCACTATGAAGGACGCACTCGACACCATTCCGGTGTTCGAGCTGGTCTACGTTCGCTTTCTCCCGGCTTCGCTGGTTATGTTCGCCATCTTCCGCAAACGCATCATCGCACACTTTAATGTTCGCAACCTTATCGTCGGGCTTGGTATGGGCGCACTTATGTGGGGCGCGTACGGTTTGCAGACGATTGGCCTGGCACAGACCACGGCGGGCAAGAGCGCGTTTTTGACGGGTACCTATTGCATCCTCGTGCCGTTTGCGAGCTATGTCCTGAGCGGAGAAAGGCTTACCCGTTACAACTTGGGCGCTGCATTGCTGTGCCTGGCGGGCATTGGCCTGGTGGCACTCGATAGCGTCGAGTTCAATGCTGGAGATGCCATCACGCTGGGCGGCGCGGTCTTCTTTGCTATCCAGATGGCGGTGACCGCCAAGTATGGCCGCAAGATGGATATCAACGTCATCACGTTTTGGATGTTTGTGGGCAATGGCGTTTTGAGCTTAATCACGTCGCTACTATTCGAGACTCAGGCGCCTCTGTCCGTGTGGACGCCGAGTTTTATCGGCGTGATGGTCTTCCTCTCGGTGGGCTGCACGTGCGTGGCACTGCTCGTCCAAAACGTCGGTCTGGCGCACGTCCCGGCCTCGACGGGCTCGCTGCTTCTTTCGATGGAGTCGCCCTCGGGTGTGCTGTTCTCGGTGTTGTTGATGGGGGAGGCGCTCACCTCGCGCCTGCTTTCCGGCTTTGCGCTCATCTTTTTGTCGATTATCTTGAGCGAGACGCATTTCGATTTCTTGCGCCGAAAATCACACCCGCATTTGTAAACAACTTGTTGCGCCGCCCTCCCGGGGCGGCATTTTTTATGTCATGCCCTTACAGTTGTACCTTGCACTTTACGCTGTCAAAGTGCGTGCTGCAAAAACGTTACTGGAGGGCATCTATGGCATCAGCTCTGTCCGATCTTCAACCGCAACCAGCGCCTCAGGCTACCGCAGCGGCGCAGACCGCTATCGGCGATGGTCTGGTCAAAGAAGCCCAGGCATTTGCCGGTGAGCTTGCCGCATGGCGCCACGATCTCCATCAGACGCCCGAGCTCGGTAACAATCTTCCGCAGACGTCTGCCTATATCCAGGCACGTCTGGACGAGATGGACATTCCCCATACCACGCTTGTCGACGGCTCCTGTGTTGTTGGCCTGATCGGTGCCGGTGCGGCCGCGGCTGCTCAGGGCAATGGTACGTGCGCGGACGAGCAAACCGGTACGGTTATCATGCTTCGCGGCGACATGGATGCCCTGCCCGTTGTCGAGGAATCGGGCGAGCCTTTCGCTTCCACCAACGGGTGCATGCACGCTTGTGGCCACGATATGCATGCGACGGCGCTGCTCGGCGCGGCCCGTTTGCTCAAGGCCCGCGAGGCCGAGCTTGTCGACGCCAATGCCACCGTCAAACTGCTGTTCCAGCCGGGTGAGGAGACCTTTGAGGGAGCCCGCGCTGCCATCGCCGATGGCTTGCTGCAGAACCCGCGCCCCCAGGCTGCCTTTGCCATGCACGTCAACAGCCAATCGCCGCTCGGCCTGGTGCTCTATGGGAGCCCGGCGCTTTCGGGCGTGTACGGTTTCCGCATCACGCTGCAGGGCAAGGGCGGCCATGGCTCGAGCCCCGAGATCTGCATCGACCCCATCACGGCCGGCGTCCATGTGCACCTGGCGCTCCAGGAGCTTATCTCCCGCGAGGTGCCAGCGGCCAAGGAAGTCGCACTTACCGTTGGTAAGTTCGCTGGCGGCTTGGCGGCCAACGTCATCCCCGACACCTGTGTGCTCGAGGGAACGCTGCGCGGCTTCGATGTCGAGCTCATGACTCATCTCAAGGAGCGTATCGCGGAGGTCGTCAACGGCGTTGCCGCAACATATCGTACGCCGGCAGCCATCGAGACGCTTTCGGACGTTCCGCCGCTCGTGCTCGACAGCGATATGACCCAGGCCTCGCTTGGTTACGTGGGCGCGGTGCTGCCCAAGGCTGCCTTCCTGCCGCTGTTCCACGCCATGGCGAGTGAGGACTTCGCGTTGATCTCGAGTGAGATCCCGAGTGCGTACTTTACCGTGGGCGCTGCCGTGACTGATACGGACGAGCATTTTGCTCAGCATCATCCCAAGGCACGTTTTAGCGATGCCGAGCTTCCCCTTGGCGCCGCGGCTTATGCCGCCGTTGCTTTGGGCTACATCGCTGACCACAAGGAGTAATCCATACCCCAGCAGCATAAATGCTTCCCCGGTTGGCTCGTCGTGGCCTCCGGCTTTGTCATCAGGGCCACGGTCGTTATCGCCAAGATTTCGCTCGGCGCGATCTATGACCGTTTTGGCCTGCGCTTTGGCAATATCCTTGGCTCCGTTGCGTGCATTATCGCCTGCGTGGCGCTGTGCTTCCCGACGACGGACCTCGGTCCTATTGTCGCCGCTGTGAGCTTTGGTGTTGGAACGTGCATGGGCACCATCACGCCCACGATCGCGGCTTCCAAGCAGTTTGGCATGGCCGACCTGGGTAAGGTCACGGGCACCATCACCTCGCTCGAGATGGTTGGCGGCACGGTGGGCGCCATCGTCTCGGGAATACTGTTCGATGCCACGGGCTCCTTTACGAGCACATGGATCGTGTGCCTGGCGTGCTCGGTGGCAATGCTGGTGTTCCTGCTGGCGTCTGAGCCCATCGCGGCTAAGCTGCGCGCGAGCGTGGCGGGGGAGTAGGGACGACGTCGCTCGTAGCTCTTTGCCCCGTTTTGTCCGTGGCTGCCTTGGAAGCCGAATGGATGCTCGTACCGTCATTCGGTTTCCCATGCAGCTACGGGCTCAAGAGATGACCCGAAGTCTTTCCGTCCAACGGATTTTGTGATCCGAAGAGGCGGAAGGATTGCAGATTGCACACTGCGGCGGTGCATCTGGCCGAACGAGTCCCCATACCCTC
>URBQ01000060.1 GCA_900546115.1 uncultured Collinsella sp. | reverse complement strand
CCGCCTTTCCGTTGCTCCGCAGGAGCAGGAAAGACGGGCCTCATGCGCGAGGACGTTTTCAAAACCAAGCCCGGCCCCGGCCGGAGGGACCACGAGCGCTACAGGTTCTTGACACCCATCGCGCGCATGGCGTTCAGGATGGCGATGATCGCCACGCCCACGTCGCCAAAGACGGCAAGCCACATATTGGCGATGCCCAGCGCTGCCAGCACAAGGATCAGCAGCTTAATGCCCAGCGCAAAGATGATGTTCTGCCAAACAATCGTCATGGTCTTGCGCGCCACGCGGATCGCGCGGGAGATGTTGGACGGCTTGTCGTCCATCAGCACCACGTCGGCGGCCTCGATCGCGGCGTCGGAACCCATGGCGCCCATGGCAATGCCCACATCAGCGCGCGTAAGCACAGGCGCGTCGTTGATACCGTCGCCGACAAAGGCGAGCTTGCCCTTGCCACTTTCGGCCGCGAGCAGCGCTTCAACACGCTCGACCTTGTCGCCCGGCAGCAGCTGCGCGTGGAACTCGTCGAGGCCGAGCTGCTTGGCCACAGACGCCGCAACCTCCTCGCGGTCGCCCGTGAGCATGACGGTGCGCTTGACGCCGGCGGCGTGCAGGTCGCGAATCGTTTGCTCCGCATCGACCTTGATGGTGTCGGCAATTACGATGTGGCCGGCATAGGTGCCGTCGACGAGCACGTGGAGGATCGTACCGACGACCTCGCAATTGGGAGCGTCGATACCGGCCGCAGCAAGCATCTTGGCGTTGCCGACGACGACATGTTTGCTGTCGATAGTCGCCGTCACGCCATGGCCCGCGTCGTTGGCGGAGTCGCTTACGCGCTTGGGATCGAGCTCGCCCTGGAAGGCGGTGCGCACCGACTGCGCGATGGGATGGTCGGAGAACGACTCGGCGAGGGCCGCGACCTCGAGTAGCGACTGCTCGGTATAGCCTGCCTCGGGGTGCACCGCGACGACCGAGAACGTGCCGTTGGTGAGGGTGCCCGTCTTGTCAAAGACGACGGTGTCCACATCGGCGAGCGTCTCGAGGTAGTTGGAACCCTTGATGAGAACGCCCAGCTTGGACGCGCCGCCGATGCCGCCAAAGAAACTGAGCGGCACGCTGATCACGAGCGCACACGGGCAGCTGACGACCAGGAAGGTCAGGCCGCGCAGGATCCAGTCGGACCAGGCGCCGGTGACCAAACCGCCGCCGAGCGCGAGTACCGCGGCCGCGCCGGTGACGGCGGGCGTGTAGACGCGGGCGAAGCGCGTGATGAAGTTCTCGGTGCGCGCCTTCTTTTCGCTGGCATTCTCCACGAGTTCCAGGACGCGCGCGACGGTGGACTCGCCAAAGGGCTTGGTGGTGCGCACGTGGATGAGGCCCGTCATGTTGATGCAACCGCTGATGATATCGTCTCCGGTTTTGGCCGGACGGGGGACTGACTCGCCAGTAAGGGCGGCGGTATCGAGCTGTGTCTCGCCTTCGACGATGATGCCGTCGATGGGCACGCGCTCGCCAGGCTTGACGACGATGACGGTGCCGACGGCGATGTCATCGGGGAAGACTTGCTCGAGCGTGCCGTCGGGCTGCTCGACGTTAGCGTAGTCGGGCGCGATGTCCATCATGGCACTGATCGACTTGCGGCTCTTGCCCACAGCGTATGCCTGGAACAGCTCGCCGACCTGGTAGAACAGCATGACGGCGGCGCCTTCGGCCATGTGCGGGTCGGTATCGGGGAAGAGCACCATGGCAAACGCGCCGATGGTCGCGACTGCCATAAGGAAACTCTCGTCGAAGGCCTTGCCGCGGCGGATGTTATTGAATGCCTTTTGCAGTACGTCGTATCCGGCAATCAAAAACGGCACGAGGAACAGCGCGAAGCTGGCGTAGATGTTGCCAGGCTCCCCAAATGCGATAGTGAGGGCGCCGAGCTCGTCGAGGGCATAAACAACGGCAAAAATGCCCAGTGCTACCAGGATGCGGTTGCGCTTGTGCTCAAGGGACTCTTTCTTCTTGCGCTTCTTCTTTTTCTTTTTGGGATCGGCGGCTGCCATGATTCAAACCTCCCATTTGAGTGTATGAACACTTGCTCATATAATTTCGCGAGCAAAGGCCGCGGCAAGCGCGGCCTTACAGGTCAACGTATGCGCGGGTTAGAGAATGATTTCGCAGTCCGGCTCGGCGTCGGCGGTGAACTCAACGACGCGGTCCAGGACCTCGTCGAACTCGGCGTCGTCAGCCTCGAGCGTCAGCTTCTGGGTCATAAAGTTGACCGAAACGGACTTGACGCCATCGAGCTTAGCCAGCTCGTCCTGAAGTTCACGCGCGCAGTTGGCGCAATCGATCTCGTCGAGCTTGAACTGCTTTTTCATGGTGGGTTCCTTTCCCTGTGTTAGCGGTCTGGGTGCCGGCCGCGCTGATACCGTGGTTGATTGCTATTCGCAGATATGGCTCATGCCCTGGTTAAGCATGGTGTAGACGTGATCGTCGGCAAGCGAGTAGAGAATGTTGCGGCCGTCGCGGCGGAACTTGACCAGGTGCGACTGCTTAAGCGTGCGCAGCTGGTGCGACACCGCAGACTGCGAGGTCGCGGTCGCTTCGGCGATGTCAGCCACGCAGAGCTCGCGACCCATGAGGGCATAGAGAATCTTGATGCGCGTGGTGTCGCTGAAGACCTTGAACAGGTCGGCAAGGTCGTAGAGAAGCTCCTCGTCGGGAAGGTCCTCGGGCGAGCAGGTGGTGGGAATCGCGGGTTCGGTGGCCTCGATGTCGGGTTTCGTTTCATCAACGCGGATGCTCATTGCAATATCCTTTCATATGAACATGCGCTCATATAACTTGCTTCCGATTATATGAGTGTATGTTCATATGTCAATGACGTTCAGGTAATTCGTTGCACAAAATGATGGGGAATAGTGGACGAGATCCCGGAGTGAGCGGTTTTGATAGCCGATGCCGGGGTGGGTGCCCCCGCGCCGTGCAAAAATTGGAGTATTCTGCAACTATAGGGGGTCCGCTAATTTATTGCAGGTCATATAATGCAGTTCAAGAGTTATCTTAGGGTGTTAATCCGATGAGTTCTTCCTCAAATGTTGCCTAACGCTCTCACGCAAGAGTGATTTCGCTCCACATTTGGATCCACTCGAGGGTGATAGACACCCGACCCTGCTGAATACTCGCAATTTTGCACGTCGCTAGGGTACCCACCTTGTTAGCCGGCCTAGTCTCCGGCCCCGAAGATTCTGCCCTCGGGCGCGAGGCTGCTTATTTGGGCAAATGATGGGCTGTCGGATTCGACAGTCTGCATGTCATCGATTGCCGGAACTTCATTTATTGTCGGGTCATCCAGCGTGATGCCTTCGAGTGTTGCTTTTTCGAGGTCGATTCGTTGACGATCTTCGGAATCCTGGCGAAGCTGCGGTGGCGCGCGCAGACGTGGTGTAAGAGCGTCCCGAGGTCCGTCGCTGCAAGTC
>URBQ01000059.1 GCA_900546115.1 uncultured Collinsella sp. | reverse complement strand
GATGTGATCGGACGGGCTTCTTGGTGGGTATCATGGTTGGACGATCATAGGAGGTTTTCCCTACATGGAATTGTTTGAACCGATTCTTCATTTCTTTGCGCAACGGTGGGTCCACAACATCATCTGGGCCGGTATCTTGGCAATAGGCACCGCCATCGCCACCAAGGTCGTATCCAAGACCCTGCACCATCTGCTTAACCGAGACGACAACCCGCTTCCCGCATCGAGTATCTTCATCAACATCGCGCGCGCCGTCATCTGGATGATCGGCGGCAGCTTTATCCTCGACAACTGCTTTGGCATTAACGCAAACGCCCTCGTTGCCGCTCTTGGCGTCGGCGGCATCGCCATCTCGCTCGGCTTTCAGGACACGCTGTCAAATCTTATCGGCGGCATGCAGGTAACGTTTATGGGCATCATCAAACCCGGCGACAATATCGAGGTCGGCGGCGTGTCGGGCGTGGTCCAAGATATCACCTGGCGCCATACGACCATCGAGGACGCCTGCGGGCAGACCATCATCGTCCCCAACTCCAACATCTCCAAGAACACGCTCGTGCATTTGATGCCCTTTGGGCGCGTGGCCGTCCCCGTCGCGGTCAAGGACACGTCCAAGTGGGCTTCACTGGACGCGCTGGCAGATGAGCTCACCGACGCCACCAAGGCCGCGGTGCTTCCCATCTCGGGCTTTGACAAGGAGCCCTACGTGCTCTTTAGCGAGATCGGCGACTTTGGCGTCAAGGGCAAGATTATCTTTATCGTCAGCGACGACAGCACCACTTTCACGGCAGCCGACGCCTGCATCCGCGCCATCGCCCCCATCATCGCCTAAAACCACCGCAAAGGGGACAGGCACCTTTGTGGTGGTTTCGCATCGTGGTACCATGGTTCATATCGTTGTTTAAACGACTAAGGGAGTAGACACCATGGAAGAGGCCTATCGTCAAGCACGCAAGCGCGGCGAGCAGGGACGCCGTCGCGCCATCAGCCAAAGCGAGCACCCGTACCTTACGGACCTCGATAGCCTCGTTGCCCAGCTCCCCTTAGGTCAGCGAGAGAGCGTTGGCCTAAGGGACATTCCGCTCGAAATGGTCGTCGGCACGGTTACCAAGGGCCGTCAGTCTGCCTTTTCATGCAACTTTATGCCCCTGCTGCCGTTTAACACCGAGTTCGCCCGCAAGTGGTCCAACCTCTACGACATCCAGGTGACCGAGGGCTATCGCGACCCCATCATCGTCACCGAGTTCATGCATCGGTTCTACGTCCAGGAGGGCAACAAGCGCGTCAGCGTCCTCAAATTCCTGGACGCCCCGACGGTTTCGGCCAAGGTCACCCGCCTCTACCCCGGAAAATGGGATTCCGTCGAAAGTCGCCTGCACGGCGAGTTCTGCGCGTTTTGGCGCGTCTGCCCCCTATACGAGATCGAGTTCTCGCGCGAGGGAAGCTATGAGACGCTCGCCAAGATGCTCGGCCAGGACCTTGTCGAAAAGTGGCCACAGAAAAAGGTCGACTACCTGCGCCATACCTTCCTACTCTTTAAACGCGCCTACCTGCGCGCCGGCGGCGACCATCTGGACATTACGCCCGCCGACGCCATGCTCGTCTACCTCAACGTGTACAACCAAGACCGTCTACTGGATACGCCGACGGACATCGTCGTAAACCGCCTGTGCAAGATTTGGCGCGAGCTGGTCATTGCCGGCAAAAATGACGAGGACAAGGTCGATCTTGTCGAAGCGCCGAGCGTCGATGAGGAAGAGGCGCCCGCCAAGTCCACCTCCGGCGTGCTCAACTTCTTTATGGGCAAGACCGTCTATTCGGCGGCCAACCCCCTGCACATCGCCTTTATCCATGAGTTCCCCTGTGCGACGTCGAGCTGGGACAGCCTGCACGACCAAGGACGTCAGTATCTCGATGAGCACTTTGGCGGTATCGTGCGCACCGAGGCGTTCGAGGACTGTCACGATCCGGACGTGTTCTACGCCGCCGTGGAAACGGCTGTCAAACATGGAGCAAACGTCATCTTCTCGACCTCGCACCGCCTGATGGAATACACGCTCAGGGCTGCCGTTGAGTATCCCCAGGTTCGGTTCCTTAACTGCTCTATCGGCCTTCCCCACCAAAGCGTCCGATCGTACTTTGGCAAGATGTACGAGGCCAAGTTTCTCCTGGGCGCCCTTGCCGCCAGCATGGCGGACAACCACCGCATCGGTTATCACGCGTCGGTCTTCGCCTCGGGCGCACTCAGCGAGATCAACGCCTTTGCGATTGGCGCCTCGCTGCTCGACCCCCGTGCGCAAATTATCCTGACCTGGGGCGATGTGCCCGCCGGAGGCCTTGCCGAGGCCATGTGCCGCGAAGGTGTAAGCGTCATGACCGGCGCCGACATGTCAAAATCGCTCGAAGACCCCACGGCCTACGGACTTCACCGCCTGGTCGATGGCAAGGTTACCGGCATTGCCATGCCGATATGGAACTGGGGCCGATACTACGAGCTTATCGTGCGAAGCCTGCTGCATGGCACCTGGGATGAGACCAGTGACGCCAGCCAGGTTCGCGCCGTCAACTACTGGTACGGCATGAGCTCGGGCGTTATCGACATTCGCTACGCTCCGGGCCTGCCCTATCAGACGCGCAAGCTTGTTCAGCTCCTCCGCAATGGCATCGTCGAGGGCTCCATCAATCCATTTGGCGGCGAGCTCCATAGCCAAGACGGCGTAGTGCAGATCGAAGGCTTTCCCCCACTGCCGAGCACACAAATCGTCGAGATGGACTGGCTGGCCGACAACGTGGTGGGCACCATTCCGCAGCTCGACGATGAGCCGGGAGTTACCGCCCTATGAAGATCCTTGCCATAGCCGATACCGAAGAACGATGCCTATGGGAGTGCTTTCGCAAGGAGCGCTTTGAGGGTGTCGACCTGATTTTGTCCGCTGGCGATCTGGACCCGGACTATCTTGAGTTTTTGGTCACGGTCATCAACAAACCGCTCATCTACGTGCGCGGCAATCACGATGACCGCTACGCACGTCATGCACCGGGCGGATGTATCTGCGTGGAAGACACCGTGTACGTGTATCGCGGCGTCCGCATTGCGGGGCTTGGCGGCTCCATGCGCTATCGAGATGGCGCCAACATGTACACCGAGCGCGAGATGGCCAAGCGCGTGCGCAAGCTGTCACGCAAAGTGAGGATGGTCGGCGGCTGCGATATCCTGCTCACCCATGCGCCCGCTGCCGGCGTGGGCGATCTGGATGATCTACCGCATCGAGGATTCGAATGCTTTAACACGGCGCTTGAGTCCTGGGGGGCCGACTACATGGTGCATGGGCATGTACACCAAAGCTACGGTTACGATTTTCAGCGCGAGCGGCAGCATGTGTGTGGAACGACGATCATCAACGCCTGCGGCTATACGCAGTTTGAGCTCGACCAGACGCGCTACCCCATCCGTGGCTGGCAGGCAGCCTGGCTCAATTCGCAAACCATGCGCCGCGAGCTCAAACGCCACGAGGCCATCGAGTCCTCGACCGCCAGAACCCCCTGGTAACCGCCACAAAGGGGACACTG
>URBQ01000058.1 GCA_900546115.1 uncultured Collinsella sp. | reverse complement strand
AACCCGCGACCCCAACCTTGGCAAGGTTGTGCTCTACCAACTGAGCCATGTCCGCTTGCGGGTTATTAATTTACGCGAGTTGTCCAAAAGACGCAAGTACTTTTTTCAAAAAACTTGTCTGCCGCATGTTCTTAGTAGCTAAACGCGCTAAAGCGATTGGCTAGGCACACGACTCCAGCGCTCCGCTAAACAGCTTCACCATCTGCACGCGCGTGCCGGCGCCGTCCGTACGACGAGCAACCTCCACGTTATCGACGAGCATACGCATAAGCTTGATACCACGGCCGCGCTCCTCTGATGCGACCGGTTCGCTCGTTTCATCGATAGAATAGCCGGCACCTCGATCAAGCACCTCAACCACAACGCGATCGCCATAGGCCTGAACCGTCAGGACGCACCCGATACCGCCCGCATGGTCATAGGCATTACCCAGCGCCTCCCCCGACGCCAACGCGACATCGTAGCGCTCGTCACGGCGCAACGGAAGCGATTCAAGGAGTTCGGCGATGCGATGTCGGTAGTATGGAAGATTCTCGATACCCTGACGGACCTCGACGCTCTTACTCCAGCGAGGCAGCTCCCCCACCGGAATGGCGGGAATAGACTCCCGTGCCGGCCCCGCGACATGAAGAATATCGACAAGACGGGCAATCTCCAAAAAGCGAACAACTTCACCTGATGCATTGACGAGCGAAAGCAGGCCTTCTCGCCTCATGAGCTCACGAGCGCGCGTAAGCAGGAATGCCAAGCCCGTCGAATCGATAAAGCTAACAGCCTGGCAGTTGATGACGACACGACGCACGCCGCGGCCAATCAAAGCATCCAACCGCCGACGCAGCGCAGGCACCGTGGCGATGTCGATATCGCCTGGTGGCGTCAAAACCACTATGTCATTCCACTCATTCATACGACCATGGTTCCCCAAAAAAGCCCACTCGATGCATTCGTTTCCCCAACCGTACGGATTCAGCCCGCCCAGCGTCGTCTATGAACGACCCCGTAAAAACTCAAGGGACACCAATGCAATGTCATCGTCCAGCGCCGATTCGGTAAATCGGTCAAGCTCGCCCAAGACCTTGCCGCAAATGCCCGACACGCCCTCACCCGAGACAGAGAGCAGAAGGTCGCGAAGGCGCTGCTCGCCAAAGAAAGCACCCGAGCGGTCACGCGCTTCGATTGTTCCGTCGGTGTACATAAATAGCATGTCACCAGGAGCGAACGTAAACACGCCTGTCTCGTATACCATGCTCTCAAAGGCACCGATTACCCCCGATTGGCATCCAAGCAGCTCGACCTCCCCCCCACGGGCCTCGCCGCCACCCAGCGGCATCGACTCTGGCCTGATGACCATGGTCGGAGGATGGCCCGCCGAACAATACGTTGCACGTCCGGCTTTAAGGTCAATCTTGGCGATAAAGGCCGTCACGAACGTCTCGACCCTTGAAAAGCCCATGAGCATGCTGTTAAGGGAGCGTGCCATGCGGGCCGGCCCAGCGCCCTCCCAGGCATATGCCGTCAGGGCCGTCTTGACGAGCGCGGACATCGATGCAGCCTCAATGCCTTTGCCAGACACATCGCCCAGAATCATGACGGCGCAATCGTCGGGAAGACGGATGAGCGTATAGAAATCGCCGCCGACCAACGCCGAGTTCGTGGCCGACAGGTACACCGAATCGGCGGCGATTCCCGGAACATCCCCCAGTGAATTTCTCATGCCAATCTGAAGGGTCTGAGCGATATGGCGCTCCTCACGCTTTTGAGATTCGCCTTCATAGATCAGTTCAAAGTCATGAGCCAAGTGCACCAAGTAGTCATATTCAAGGTCATCAATCGGCTCTTGGCTACCATCACGAAGCAGCAGCGCGCGCGTCGTCGGGCCCTTCGCAACAGAAGCAGGAACGATCGCGTCGTTACTGTGCTTGCCATCGCCCTCAGAGCGCGGGCGCCCCGCCTCGATGCCGGCGTCGACGTAGAGACCCTGGCAAGGCAGGCCATGCGCCCTAAGCCAGCCTCCCATAGGCATCGATTCGTCAACGCGAGTTATACGGACGTGTTTAAGGTCCTCGGCGCTCGTGCCGCCCAAAACAGATGCCTCAAAGCCATCAGGGCCAGCCCCCAGACGTGCCGCTGGCGCCGTCGTGGAAAAGAAAAGCTTCTCGGGATCGTCCGGCAAAGCAACGCGACTGCCGCCTTCAAAATCTATGACGTAGGAATCCAGACTGGCGTCATACTCAATAGGGCAAAAATGGCAGTTGAGCATATTGCAGATCTCGGACGATACCGCCTGGGTAGCCGCGGCGGAATCGTCTAGAAAGGTAAACAACTCGTCACGCAAGACATTGAGCGAGCGGCCAAGCTCGGCCGTGCGACGGGAGCGAAGGCTCGATGCCATGCCGACCAGCTGGATAGACAGGTAATCGCAAATGACCTCGAGCACATTAACGTCATAGGCGAGCGGTGCCTGAGGGCGTTTCCAACCAACTTCCAGCACGCCAAGGATCTGCGTACCGTAAAAAACGGGAAGACAGATCTCGCTGCGGTACGGAGGCATATCCTGCATGCGCAACAGGTGCTTAGAACGATTGTCCAGATCCATGAACATACCGGAGGCGACCTTATCACCCTCAAGGTCCTGTTGAATCGACAAGCGACAGGCACGCGACTCACGAAGAACATACGTCGGAATGCCAGCGCCATACGGCAAAAACTCAGGAAGGTAGCTGTCGTACAGCTCCTTGGAAACACCGCGAAGTTTAAAACCGCCGCTCTCAGAAAAATAGATAGCGGCACCCGAAGCATCGAGCGTTCCTACAAGCTGGTTCAAAACGGTATCAAGTAGGCTGGGCAGCTCATCGGAGCCCACGGTACTCATAATGACCGAGAGCGTGCCAGAGAGGCGCTTGTTCGCCACTCTAAGCTCCGAAAGCGCACGCTTGAGTTGCCGGTCGTGAGAATACTGTTCCTCGATACTGTGAAGCGCCACCAGGACACGTGGTGCGCGGCGCCCAAAGATGTGTGGAGGCGTTACGGAGCCCGCACGAACCAAGACGGGAATAAAAGAGCCGTCACTCAGCTTGAGCATCAGTTCGTTCTCGGAGCCATCAGTTTCAAATGGCAGACGATGTTCCGTCGCACGTTCAAAAGCGGACGAGTACAGGACGTCTTTAACATCTCCGCCGATGACGTCGGCGCGTTCCTCGCACATCAAACCAAGTAAGCGATTATTCACATGCAGAATGGTTCCGTCGAGCTCGCAGATGATGACAGCATCGCTCGTGATCTCGACTAGTTGGGCAACGTCTGCCCACTCGTTGCGTTCAAGCGTTTCCATCGTGGACCTCACCGTCTATCGGTAACAAAAAAGCCTCCGAAGAGGCTTCTCAAATGCGATGGTGTCGGAGGCGGGACTTGAACCCGCATGACCAAAAAGCGGTCACTAGCACCTCAAGCTAGCGCGTCTGCCAATTCCGCCACTCCGACATGCTATGTTGTTGATTCGCGGTTCGTTTTGTTGGACCCGCGCGTTCAACGAGGAAGATAATAACCTATGATTCGAGAACTGTGCAAGCACTTTTTTCAAAAAAGTTTACGAATTTGTAAATGCGCAGGTAAATCCGTATGCCCGGCCCCGAATCGGTGTTGCCTCCCGGCGCGTCCTCGGGCATGGGCGATATTTTGCTACGCACTTCGTGCTGCAAAATATCGCTCCCCCTGCGGAATGCGCCGGGA
>URBQ01000057.1 GCA_900546115.1 uncultured Collinsella sp. | reverse complement strand
GCGAATAATCGGTGCAAAGGGTAGCTAATTTGGGACGGGGCTTTTTTGACTACTTGGACTGTCAGATAGACAAGTAGACCAAAACCCCATCCCAAAAAGACTAGCCTGATGCCGCGCCACGAATAGGGCCCATCTACTACGTTTAGGTCGCAGGGGTCGACCATAGCCGGCCTTTTTGAAAATCGGCAAGCCCTCTACCTGCGGTTTTAATTTCGCAAAATTCGGGATGGTCGAGGGTGCTCGGCCAAACGTAGTAGATGGCCGCATTTCGTGGCGGAAGGTCCGACCCAGGACCCAAGGCAGCCAACCTCGAATGGCCATTATCGAAGTTGCGGTGGAATACGGACTGAATTGGCGCCTTAAAGGCAAAAACACTCCGTATTTCACCGCAACTTATAGAGCGATGGGTTTTAGAGGCGGGCGAGGTCGTAGGATCGAGCGGCCGCTTCGCCGGCGCAGATGAGGTTGGCTGCGGCTTCCTGCGGATTAAGCGCTTGGTCGAGGGACATGGGCTTGCGACAGATCGGCAGAACCAAGTCAATACCCTGCTCATACACCGCATCCAGGCTGTCGGCACGACCACCCACGACGGCGACCACCGGCTTGCCATATCGCTTGGCGCGGCGAGCCACACCCACCGGTGCCTTACCGGCGGCGGATTGCTCGTCCATATTACCCTCGCCCGTTATGACCAGGTCGGCATCGCGCACGCGCTCGTCAAATCCCACGAGATCGAGCACCGTCTCCACGCCCGAACGCAGCTCCGCACCGAGCGCCAACAGCGCTGCTCCCAGGCCGCCGGCGGCACCTGCACCGGGCACGCCGAGCACCGAGCCAAATGTCCGTGTGCCCTCGGGTGCGCACAACAACCCCTGAGCCCGCGCCCTAGCAATCGCCGTATCGAGCAGGCGGCCGTAGCCGACCATCCAGCTGTCGCACTTGTGAAGCGCCTCGGCGTCATCTGTCGGCAGGCCCTTCTGCCCACCGAACACCGCTAGGGCGCCTCGGCGTCCCACGAGCGGATTCTCGACATCGGAAAGCACCACGACACGCGCGCCATTCAGTGCCCGTAGCGCCGGTGCCAAATCGATACTCGCCACCTGCTCAAGGCCCGCAAGACCGGGAGCGATATTGCAGCCACGGTCATCGACAAGACGCGCGCCCAGCGCTTGCAGCATGCCGGCGCCACCGTCGCTGGTGGCGCTGCCGCCCAGTCCTATATATAGAGTCCTCGCCCCTGCGCGAACCGCACGAAGCATCAGCTCGCCCACGCCATAGGTTGTGGCCGCCAACGCCGCCGACTCCGTGCAAGGCGAGTACCCGATGCCCGCGGCTTCGGCCATCTCAATGACAGCCGACTCGTGCTCGCCGTCCACCAGCATCCGGGCAGCCACGCGCTTGCCCAAGGGACCTGCCACCTCGCAGGTCACAATCTCGCCGCCGCACGCGGCAACGGCATCGAGCGTTCCCTCGCCGCCATCCGCCAGCGGCAGCGCGCTTACTTGGGCATCGGGCCACACGCGGCGCACGCCCCCGGCAACCGCCGCCTCCGCCTGCGCACTCGACACGCTGCCCTTAAAGGAGTCGATCGCCAGCAGCACACGGCGGGGCCGGCGGCACGCAGGACCAAAGTCAACTGCCGCGCCAGCATCCTCACCGGCACCTGCAAGCGCTGCGGCGTGAACGGCATGCGCCTCAAGATCGGCCCCACAACCGCAATCAGCGCCGCTCGCTCCGCGCAGACCGCCAAAATAGCTACTCAGCAGCTCGCGGCATTCATCCGCCAGGACCCCAGCCGTCACGTTAAACCGATGGTTCAGGCGCGAATCGGCATTCAGGTCATACAGCGAACCCAGCGCGCCCGCCTTGGCATCACTCGCGCCACACACGCAGCGCCCCACGCGCGCGTTGACCATAAGGCCCGCGCACATACAGCAGGGTTCCAACGTCACATAGACCGTACAGTCGGAAAGGCGCCAGCGGCCAAGCGCCTGGGCAGCGGCGCACAGGGCCGCGAACTCTGCATGCGCCGAAGGGTCCTGGTCGAGCTCGCGCCGATTGTGCGCCCTCGCGACGATCTCGCCGTCGCGCACCACTACGGCTCCGATGGGCACCTCGCCCACCGCCGCGGCGGCTCGCGCCTCCGCCAACGCCTCGCGCATGAACTTCTCGTCGATTTCGGTGATCGTCATCGTTCGCCTTCCCTGTTGCAAATTCAAAACGATGCTATCATTACGACTCACGGAGAGATGGCAGAGCGGTTGAATGCGGCGGTCTTGAAAACCGTTGAGCGCGAGAGCGTTCCGGGGGTTCGAATCCCCCTCTCTCCGCCACTTTTAGTGATGCACCGGCGTCATGGTCCGCTCAAACAGCGCATCGACCACGTCGGCCATCTCGGGTCGACGCTCAAGATCGTGGCCCGATTCCCACCATATCGTGAAAAGTCGAATAATACCGCCGGCGACAAACTCAGACGTCGTCTCGAGTGACACGGGGGCCAGGGCATCCTCGGCAAGCACGTTCATCACACGCTCGCGGATGGAGCGGGCAATGCGGTCGCAAATAACGTTGGTCAGCATTCCCGACATGCTGCTCGCCAAAATGTTGTCCATGAGCTGCTCATGGGCCAGAATCAGGCCCATGGCATCGTCCAAAATCGCGTGCCGGAGCGCGCGCACGTCCTCGGCAGACACTGTGCCGGCCTCATCGGGCTGTTTTTGCGGCAAGCCGGACATGAGCTCATCGATATAAAAGGCAAAGTAATCGTTCTTGTCGCGAAAGTGCTTGTAGAACGTCGTGCGGCGAATCATGGCGCGGTCGCACAGCATGGCAACCGTCAGGTCCTCAAAACGATGCTCCTCGAGAAGCTCGGTGAAAGCATCGAACAGGGCACGGTAGGTTTTCTTAATGCGAAGGTCCACTGGTATCGCCATCCTCAGGGCAAAGACAACACTCGTCAATCTGTCGCATATCTTACACCTGTACCTCGCGCGTTTTACCCCGGTGCCGACCCCGCCGAAAACATAACGCTTACCGGAAAGTTCGGCACGGCAAAACGTTGCGGGTATACTAGTAGCGTTATACCGACGGCAGCTGGCGCATGCCGCCGCGGCCATTCGAAACGGAGACATCATGATTACCGTCATCATCGGCATCGTTGTTGTCATTGTGATTGTCTGCGCCATCGCCGGCATCTACAACAACATGGTCACCAAGCGTAACCGCATCGATAACGCCTGGCAGAACATCGATACGCAGCTGCAGCGCCGCAACGACCTGATCCCCAACCTGGTCGAGACCGTTAAGGGCTACGCCAAGCACGAGCAAGAGACGCTCTCCGCCGTGATCAGCGCGCGTAACACCGCCGTCAAGGCCACCACGCCCGAGGCCAAGATGGAGGCCGACAACGTGCTGACCGGTGCGCTACGCCAGCTCTTCGCCGTGGCCGAGGCCTACCCCGATCTGAAGGCAAACACCAACTTTACGCAGCTGCAGGCATCACTCGAGGATACCGAGAACAAGATTAGCTATGCACGCCAGAGCTACAACGACTGCGTGCTCAGCTACAACAACGCCATCCAGACGTTCCCGGCTGTCATCTTTGCCGGCATCTTCCAGTTTAAGGAGCGCCAGGGCTTCGAGGCCGCCGAAGCAGCCCGCCAGGCCCCGACCGTCAAGTTCTAGTAGTTTGACAGCGCATCTTTAATCGGCCAAATGCATAAACCGCCCCGTCGAATGCATACTTCGACGGGGCGGTTTCCTTTTTCGCGAAGGTCCCCCTCTAAGCGCCGTGCATTTTTAGGAGTATTCAACATAACCAAGGGCTTCGGGCGCCGCGATAAATGCCAAAGAGCGCAAATATCCCTGCAAATCAAACGCTGTCAGCCCATAACCCCGCCCATCATTCGTAGAAAACATCGAGAAATCCCGATTTTTTGCCCGAGGTCGGTATGCAGGGGCCTTCGATTGCAGAATACTCGCAAAAATGCACGTCGCCACCACCCCCACATGGCGCGAACCAAAACAAATGCGCGGCCTAAAAGGCCATGCGCCATCTTTAATTCAGATCTATATTGCCCGTAACGGCAGCGCCGAGGTAACGCAGGCCCGAGGGCAACCTTCCTTTCCGGCGCA
>URBQ01000056.1 GCA_900546115.1 uncultured Collinsella sp. | reverse complement strand
TTGCCTTTTTCATGCCAACTTGTTCGCCCTGGACGTCGCTCGCTGTCCGTCCTCTGCCTGCGGCGCTTTCCATTGTTGGTGCAGGGGGTAGCTTGCTCGCTCTGGCGCCTGTTCGCTGGCTTCGGCTCTGCCTGTGACGTTTCCATTGTTTGTGCGGAGTGACTTGTTCCCTGCCCTAAATTAGCTACCCCGGGTCCCCGGCGGTTGCGGTGGGCGTGTTTGGTTGGTGCCTGTTGATGGTCTGGTTATCGGGGAGGGCGGGCTCCGTTATAATCGCCTAGAACATAAATGGAAACGGGACGGGAGCCATATATGCGCCAGGGTTTCGACAACGCGAAGTATATCGAGCTGCAGGCTGCTCACATTAAGGAGCGCATCTCGCAGTTTGGCGGCAAGCTGTATTTGGAGTTTGGCGGCAAGCTGTTCGATGACTATCATGCCAGCCGCGTGCTACCGGGTTTTGAGCCGGACAGCAAGTTCCGCATGCTCAAAAGCATCGCCGACGATGTCGAGGTTATCATCGCGATCAACGCGAACCACATCGAGAAAAACAAGGCTCGTGGTGACCTTGGCATTACCTATGACGAGGATGTGCTGCGCCTGGTTGACCTGTTCCGCGGCAACGGCTTTGCTGTCGCGGCCGTGGTCATCACCCAGTACGCTGGACAGCCCGCTGCCGATGTGTTCCGCAACCGCCTGAACGCGCTCGGTATTCCCGCCAAGCTGCACTATCCCATCGAGGGGTATCCGCACGATGTCGATCTGATCGTGTCCGACGACGGCTATGGCAAGAACGAGTTTGTCGAGACCACCCGACCGCTCGTTGTCGTGACGGCGCCCGGCCCTGGCTCGGGCAAGCTCGCCACTTGCCTGTCTCAGCTCTATCACGAGCACAAGCATGGCACGGCCGCCGGCTATGCCAAATTCGAGACCTTCCCGGTTTGGAATCTGCCCCTTACGCATCCGGTCAATATTGCCTACGAGGCCGCCACGGCAGACCTCGATGACGCCAACATCATCGACTCCTTCCACCTGGAGGCCTACAACAAGACCACGGTCAACTACAACCGCGACGTCGAGGCCTTCCCGGTAGTCCGTGCCCTGATGGAAAAGATCCTGGGCAAGAGCCCCTACCAGAGCCCTACGGACATGGGCGTCAATATGGTCGGTTTTGCCATCACCGATGACGATGCCTGCCGCGACGCTTCCAAGATGGAGATCGTCCGCCGCTACTTTACCGCGGTCGAAAATGTGCGCCGTACCGGCGTGGGCGATGAGCAAGTCGACCGTCTCAAGATTATTATGAAGAAAGCCGGCATCGATAAGAACTACTCACCGGCGCGCTCGGCGGCCCTCACCAGGGAGCAGCTGACGGGTGGTCCCGTGGGTGCCATGGTCATGCCCGATGGCTCCGTGGTGACCGGTAAGACCTCCACGCGCCTGGGCGCCGCAAGTTCGCTCATTATGAACGCCCTCAAGCATGTCTCGGGCGTCGACCTTGAGCTCGAGGTCATTAGCGATGAGGCGATCGAGCCCATCAGCAAGCTCAAGACGCATTTCCTGGGCAGCAAAAACCCGCGCCTCCACACCGACGAGACGCTTATGGCGCTGTCGATCACCTCGGCCACGAGTGAGACGGCCGCTCGCGTCCTTTCGGGCCTGGAGCAGCTGCGCGGTTGCGATGCCTTCTTTAGCGTGATTATCTCGCCGACGGACGAGACGGTACTGCGCAAGTTGGGCATCAACGTGTGCTGCGAGCCCAAGTTTGAGCGCCGCGGTTTCTTCCATCGCTAAGTTTGAAGCACCGCGGTAATTGCATTGCATTTTGGCCGTATCGGGTTAGCGCCCGGTACGGCTTTTTGATCAATAAAGCGTCTATTTCGGCGAAAAATAGCTGTTTACCTGCCTAGAAACAATTTGAGCGGTATACAATAACCGTAACTGTTTCATCCTTAGCGGGATGCCGCATGATGGATATTACCTGCCATCGTGAGGTGTGTCGGTCGCGCACGGCGCGTTAGATGCTCGTGCTCGGTTTGAGGAGGCTGCTATGGCGGGCAAGGGTCGTGCGAGTGTCAACGATATGAAGCGTGTCGAGGTGCTGGTGTTGATGGAGATCGACCAGCAAACCGAAGACAATGGCGGGCCGTATGGTTTCTCGCGCAAAACGCTTGCCGAGCGCGTGGGGGTTTCGCCGTATCGTGCCCGCGCCGCAATCGATCGCTTGGATTCCGAAGGTATGATTGATGTCGTCTCGCGTTATAGCGACGACGGCGGTCAGCTTGCAAATGGCATTTGCCTCACCGAACGTGGTGAGTGGTATCTTGAGGGCGTCCGTACCGGCATGCTCGTTCAAGAAATGCTTGAGGACGAGGTTGCTGATCGATAGCAGCATGTAACCCTTGCCATAGTGACGCCGCCTGGGAAACCGGGCGGCGTTTTGTTTCAAGATTGAGAAATGCAATCGCACGCGAGAAAAATTGCGGACGGTCCGCGGCGCGAGTATTACAATGAAGACCCGTAAGATGTGGATAAACAACTTCTACGGGAAGCGCAGGTAACTCAATATGACCAAGCATGTGTTCGTAACCGGTGGCGTGGTTTCGTCCCTGGGCAAGGGTATCACCGCGGCCTCGCTGGGCCGTCTGCTCAAGTCGCGTGGCTACAAAGTAACGATGCAGAAGGCCGACCCGTATCTGAACGTCGACCCCGGTACCATGAGCCCGTTCCAGCATGGTGAGGTCTTTGTAACCGAGGATGGTTACGAGTCCGACCTGGACCTGGGTCATTACGAGCGCTTTATTGATGAGAACCTGACCCGCGATTCCAACTTTACGACCGGTGCCATCTACAAAAGCCTAATCGCCCGCGAGCGTCGCGGCGACTTTTTGGGCGGTACCGTGCAGGTGATTCCTCACGTCACCAATGCCATTAAGGACAAGTTTCGCCGCATCGAGGAGCAGACCGGCTCCGATGTAGTCATCACCGAGCTGGGCGGCACGATCGGCGACATCGAGTCCCAACCGTTTGTCGAGGCCATCCGTCAGTACCGCAAGGAGGCCGGCTCCGAGAACGTCTGCTACATCCACGTGTCGCTCGTTCCCTATATTGCCGCCGCCCACGAGGTCAAGACCAAGCCCACGCAGCATTCCGTCAAGGAGCTCCGCAGCTTTGGCATCCAGCCCGATATCATCGTGCTGCGCTCCGACCACCATATCGATGACGCTATCCGCGGAAAGATCGCAAGCTTCTGCGACGTCGACACCGATTGCGTCTTTACCAATGAGGACTGCGCGAGCATCTACGACGTGCCGCAGCTGCTTGCCGAGCAGGACTTTGACCTGCGTATTTGCGAGCGCCTGGGCCTGGACCCGCGTGAGCGCGACATGAGCGAGTGGAATGAGTTCCTGCGTAAGCAGAACCATGCCAACCATCACGCCGATAAGGTTAAGATTGCCGTCGTGGGTAAGTACACGCAGCTGCCCGATGCGTACCTGTCGGTTATCGAGGCCCTGCACCATGCGGGCGTCTTCTACGATCGCCATGTGGACGTCCAGCTGGTCGACGGCGAGAGCCTCGACGAGCAGAATGTCTCCGAGGTTCTGGGCGACGCCTCGGGCATCCTGGTCCCCGGCGGCTTTGGCAAGCGCGCCCTGGAGGGCAAGATCCTCGCGGCCGAGTTTGCCCGTGAGCACAAGATTCCGTATCTGGGCATTTGCCTGGGTATGCAGGTCGCCGTGTGCGAGTTCGCCCGCAACGTCGTCGGCCTTGCCGGCGCCAGCTCCTCTGAGTTCGATCCGGACGGCCCGTTTAGCGTCATCGATCTGATGAGCTCGCAGGAGGACGTGACCGAGAAGGGCGGCACCATGCGCCTGGGCGCCTATCCGTGCAAGCTCGCCGCCGATACCCTTGCTCGCGAGGCATATGGCGAGGAACTCGTCTACGAGCGTCACCGTCACCGCTTTGAGTTCAACAACGCCTTCCGCGACCAGCTCGAGGATGCCGGCTTGGTTATCTCTGGCCTCTCGCCCGACGAGCGCCTGGTCGAGATGGTCGAGCTGCCGCGCGACGTGCATCCGTGGTATGTGGCAACCCAGGCTCACCCCGAGTTCAAGAGCCGTCCGACTAATCCGCAGCCGCTGTTCCGAGAGTTCGTGCGCGCTTCGATCGGCCAGCACGAGGGTGTCGACCGTCTGCAGGTGACGCCCATGAACCTCGCTACGGACTAAGGGTGCCGGCGAATAAGGAACATACCGAAGCTACTCCCTCGTCGCTCGCCGTGGCGGCGGGGGAGTATCTCGATTACCTCGCGGTCGAGCGGGGCTTGGCGCGCAACACGATTGTGGCCTATCGTCGTGACCTGACGACGTACTGCGCCTATCTGGAGCGGGCGGGTATTGTGTCTTTTGAAGAGGTGACCCGTCAGGTCGTGGAGGGCTTTGTCGCCGATCGCCGCGGCGGAGGCTATTCCGACGCCTCGGTGGAGCGCGCGCTTGCTGCCGTGAAGGGCCTGCATGCCTTTTTGGTGCGCGATGGGGCCGTGGCCCAAAACCCGACGGCGGCGTTGCGCCTGCCTAAAAAGGCTGAGCGTTTGCCGGAGTATCTATCGGTGGAGGATGTCTCGGCGCTGCTCGATCAAGACTTTCCCGAGGGCGAGATGGGACTGCGCGACCATGCCATCTTGGAAGTGCTCTACGGATGCGGTTTGCGTGTGAGTGAGCTGGTTGGGCTCGATGTGGGCGATATCCATATTGACGATGGCTTTGTACTCGTTCGCGGTAAGGGCTCAAAGGAACGCCTGTCCCCACTGGTGGGAAGCGCGGCGCGAGCTCTGACGCTCTATGTAACTGAGGGACGTTCTCGCTTGGCGGCCCATGCCCGCGGAACCGAGACCTCGGCGGTCTTTTTAAATAAGAACGGACGTCGCCTGTCGCGCCAGGCCGTGCATGCGATATGCGAGCGGTATGGGCGTCAGGTGGGGCTGGTGGGGCTCCATCCCCATACCTTGCGCCACTCCTTTGCCACCCACATGCTCGCGGGCGGTGCCGACCTGCGTGTGCTGCAGGAGATTTTGGGCCATGCCGATATTTCGACCACGCAGGTCTACACGCATGTCGACCGAACGCAACTGACCGAGGTCTATCTGGCGGCGCATCCGCTAGCACATCGCTAGCACCTCGCTGACCTGCATATTTATAAATACTAAAGGGGACGGGCCCCAGATTGCCGAGACGCACTTTTGCGCGCATGGGCAATCTGGGGCCCATTTTTCGCTAGACACCGATGCGGCGGTGGGCCGTGTGTACCGTGGGTGGGGGAGTTTGGGGGCGATGTGAACGGCGTGTAAAGGGACGTAAAAATCGCCTCAAGGTCAACTTGAAGGTTGAGGTTCGCGGGTGTGGTTCTACAGGTGGCATCCCGCCTTTGCTGCAAACACAACATATTGTGTTTTCGAACATATGCTCGGGGGTGTTTTAAAACATATTGGGGGTGGAATGGTGGGGAGGGGTG
>URBQ01000055.1 GCA_900546115.1 uncultured Collinsella sp. | reverse complement strand
GAGCGGGGGCTCCTGTCGTTTCCGTGCCCCTGGATTGGGTCATAGTGTCTGTCGTGGCCGGAGGAGTGGGCCTTCCGTTCTTTTCACTGATCGATCGATTCGTCCCAGGAGACTCGAACCCGAGAGGGAGCGAGCGTTTGGGGCGTGGCTGTGGCGTTGTTTGCCGCGAATGTCCGCTTTGGGCGTATCATCGTGGGCATCTCGCATAACCTCGTTGCAAGGGAGATACGCCCCATGGCTACAGAAAAGTCTTCTTCGCGCTCATGGATGTCCGATGCCGCGATCTATCAGATCTACCCGCGCTCGTTTAAGGATTCGACTGGTTCGGGTCTGGGCGATATCGCGGGCATTACCCAGCAGATGGACTATCTTGAGCAGCTGGGCATCGAGGCCATCTGGCTGAGCCCGTTTTACCCTTCGCCTCTTGTCGATGGCGGCTATGATGTGGCGGACTACTGCGATGTCGACCCACGTCTCGGCTCGCTTGATGACTTCGATGACATGATCGCTGCGGCTCATGCGCGCGACATCAAGGTCATCGTCGACATCGTGCCCAACCATTCGTCCAACCAGCACCCCTGGTTCAAAGCCGCTCTTGCCGCCGGCCCCGGATCGCCCGAGCGCGCCCGTTATATCTTCCGCGATGGTCGCGGCGAGCACGGCGAGCTGCCTCCCACCAATTGGAATGCCAACTTTGGCGGCCCCGCCTGGACGCGCGTCGCGGACGGTCAGTGGTATCTGCACATGTTTACGCCCGAGCAGCCGGACTTTGACTGGTCGTGCCCCGAGGTTCACGCGTTCTTTTGTGACGTCCTGGCGTTTTGGAGCGATCGAGGCGTCGATGGCTTTCGCATTGATGTGGCGCACGGTCTCGCCAAGGATCTCGACCGCGATGACCTCGACCGGTGGCATCTCGCCGAGGGCGATGACATGGTTGAGGACGGCACCCATCCGCTGTGGGACCGCAACGAGGTCCACGAGATCTATCGCGAGTGGCGCCGCGTGTTCGACCGCTATGATCCGCCACGCAGCGCCGTTGCCGAGGCGTGGGTGCTGCCCGAGCGCCAGTATCTCTACGCGCGTCCCAGCGAGCTTGGCCAGACATTCAACTTTGAGTTTGCCAAGGCCACTTGGACCTATGATGACATGCACGCTGCAATCGAGGAGGGCTTGAAGGCAGCTATAGAATCCGATTCCGCCTCGACCTGGGTGCTCTCCAACCACGACGTGCCGCGCGTGGCGACGCGCTATGCCCTGCCGCAGATCAAGGCGACGCGCTACCACCAGATTGCGCTCGACTGGCTCTTACGCGACGGGTCGTCTTATGACGAGGAACGTGAACTCGGCGAGCGCCGCGCGCGGGCGGCCCTTTTGCTCGAGCTGGCGCTTCCGGGCTCGGCATACGTGTATCAGGGTGAGGAGCTCGGCCTTTTTGAGGTGGCTGACATTCCGTGGGCCGCACTCGAAGATCCTACTGCGACCAATACGCACGGACCGAAGCGCGAGAAGGGGCGCGACGGCTGCCGTGTGCCCCTGCCGTGGGTGGCGGCGGACGATCCCGCGCAGGGCGGATCGTTTGGGTTTTCACCGGCGGACGCCGATGCGGCGCCCCATCTGCCGCAGCCTGCATGGTTTTCCGATTACGCTGCCGATAGGGAAGAAGCGGACCCGACATCGATGCTTGCGCTCTATCGTGACGCCCTCTGGCTGCGGCGCAAGCTGCGCGGGTGCGCCAACGATCTTGCGTGGCTCGATCTTGACGGGCGCACCGGCCTTGCGGATGGTGCCGAGGGCGCTGAGGGCGGCGTCATCGCCTATCGCCGCGACAACGGCTGGGCGTGTGTGACGAACTTCGGTGCAGCGCCCGTGGAGCTGCCTGCGGGCAGGGTCCTGCTCGCCTCATCACCGCTTGCAGACGGTAAGCTCGCGCAGGACAGCTCTGCCTGGATCATGCTCGGTGAGATGTAGGGGTCTCTTGCGGCGAGCTTGCGTTTGCCTGCGCCTTCCGCGGCGGCTGATGTCTTCGCGAGGTTCGCGAGGGCGTCGCAAAACTTTTCAAAAAAAGTTCTTGCATTTGGGTGGATCATCCCGTATATTAAATCCTCGCAGGCGGACATGGCTCAGTTGGTAGAGCACAACCTTGCCAAGGTTGGGGTCGCGGGTTCGAGCCCCGTTGTCCGCTCCATTTGGGCGTTTAGCTCAGGGGGAGAGCGCTTCCCTGACACGGAAGAGGTCAGAAGTTCAAATCTTCTAACGCCCACCAAATGTTCGCAGCTCAGAGGCATCGCCTCTGGGCTGTTTTGTTTTGGTCGCCAAATGGGTCGCCAAATACGTCACCAAATTTCGAGTTTTTGATCTTCCGGGATGCTTCTCAGTAGTCATCCGAGGAAACTCTCGTCTTCTCCGTTTGCATACACATATCTTTCAAGGATTCGTGCCGCGGTTGCATGAGGCTCGGCAAGGCACGACCGCAACATGTTGGTCAAGCATAATCTTTTGGATTCTTTTGGCGTGAGCGGCTTGGTTTTGGTAGGATTTGTCAGCGGCGCGGTTGAGGGGGTTTCAAAACTGCCGTGCAGGTAGTCGAGCTGATAACGTTTTAGCACTCTGCCAAGAGCCCTTCATTTTTAATGCGTCTGCAAAATGACTAATTGCTTTGACCTGCTGAAACACTATATGTTGTGTTTGACCTAAAAAAAGAATACAGGATATAGATGCCTCTTTGTCGTATGATAGATGGCGGACAGAGAACGAAGACCTTAACTGCCTCTTTTGAACGTGTCCTTGAGCCGCTTGATCGGCTTCTGGGAATGTCCGCATGGAGGCTTATGGTTTATCGAGAACACAGATTGCGCGACGGCGCCGCAAGACAGGGACAGGCCCTGCCGGGCATCGTTTGGCTCTGAAGCGCAATGAGGCTACGACGCGAAAGAGGCAAGAGGATGAAGATCATCAAGCGCAGCGGCACCGAGGTTGTCTTTGACATCGATAAGATCGTCAATGCGATTCGCGCCGCCAACTTGGAGGTCGAGGAGGGCTCTCGTCTTACCGACCGCCAGGTGGTTTATGCGGCGCAAAACGTCGCCGAGGCATGCGAGAACGCGGGCCACACCGTGTCGGTCGAGGAGATTCAGGATCTGGTCGAGGACGAGATCATGCGTCTCGACTGCTACGAGGTCGCTCGCCATTACATCATCTATCGCTATGTTCAGAGCCTGAAGCGCCAGAAGAACACGACCGACGACAAGATTCTGTCGCTCATCGAGTGCAACAACGAAGAGGTCAAGCAGGAGAACTCCAACAAGAACCCGACCGTCAATTCCGTTCAGCGTGACTACATGGCCGGCGAGATTTCCAAGGACCTGACTCAGCGTGTGCTGCTGCCCCAGGAGATCGTGGATGCTCACAATGAGGGTCTGATCCACTTCCATGATTCGGACTACTTTGCCCAGCACATGCATAACTGCGACCTGGTGAACCTGGAGGATATGCTCCAGAACGGTACTGTTATCTCGGGTACGCTGATTGAGAAGCCGCACAGCTTCTCGACGGCTTGCAACATCGCGACGCAGATCATCGCCCAGGTTGCTTCCTCCCAGTACGGTGGCCAGTCGATTTCGCTGACCCATCTTGCCCCGTTCGTCGAGGTGAGCCGTCAAAAGATTCGCGGCGAGGTCGCCCGCGAGCTCGAGGAGCTCGGCGTTTCCGCATCTCCCGAAAAGGTCCGCGAGGTTGTTGAGGACCGCCTGCGTGACGAGATCCGTCGCGGCGTCCAGACGATTCAGTATCAGGTCGTGACCCTTATGACCACCAACGGCCAAGCGCCGTTCGTGACGGTCTTCATGTATCTCAACGAGGCTCGCTCAGCGCAGGAGAAGCACGACCTTGCCATGATCGTGGAGGAGACGCTTCGTCAGCGCTACGAGGGCGTTAAGAACGAAGCCGGCGTGTGGATTACCCCGGCATTCCCCAAGCTTATCTATGTACTCGAGGACGATAACGTTCACGAGAATTCCCCGTACTTCTACCTGACCCAGCTGGCTGCCAAGTGCACCGCCAAGCGCATGGTGCCCGACTACATCTCCGAGAAGAAGATGCGCGAGCTCAAGCTGTCTAAGGGCGAGACCGCCGGCAACGGCGATTGCTACACCTGCATGGGTTGCCGCAGCTTCTTGACGCCCGACCGCTCGGGCAACGGCTTTAACAATGTCGCCAACGCGCTGAACTATGACCCGACCAAACCTAAGTACTATGGCCGCTTTAACCAGGGTGTTGTGACCATCAACCTGCCCGATGTCGCGCTGAGCTCGCATCAGGACATGGACAAGTTCTGGAAGATCTTCGACGAGCGCCTTGAGCTGTGCCACCGTGCCCTGCTGTGCCGTCATGAGCGCCTGATGGGTACGCTTTCGGATGCCGCACCGATTTTGTGGCAGTACGGCGCCCTCGCTCGTCTGAAGAAGGGCGAGACGATCGACAAACTGCTCGTGGGCGGATACTCTACCATCAGCCTGGGCTATGCTGGCCTGTATGAGTGCGTCAAGTACATGACGGGCCACAGCCACACCGAGAAGGAAGGCACGCCGTTTGCCATGGCCGTCATGCAGCGCATGAACGACAAGTGCGCCGAGTGGAAGGCCGAAAGCGATATCGATTTCTCGCTGTACGGTACGCCGTTGGAGTCGACGACCTACAAGTTCGCCAAGTGCCTGCAGCGTCGTTTTGGCATTATTCCGGGCGTGACGGACAAGGGCTACATTACCAACAGCTATCACGTCCACGTGTCCGAGGAGATTGATGCTTTCGACAAGCTTAAGTTTGAGGGCATGTTCCAGCAGCTTTCGCCGGGCGGTGCTATCTCCTACGTTGAGGTTCCCAACATGCAGGACAACCTCAAGGCTGTCATTCGCGTGATGCAGTACATCTACGACAACATCATGTACGCCGAGCTCAACACCAAGAGCGACTACTGCCAGGTGTGCGGCTACGATGGCGAGATCAAGATTGTTGAGGACGATGGCAAGCTGGTGTGGGAGTGCCCCAACTGCGGCAACCGAGACCAGGAGAAGATGAACGTCGCTCGTCGTACGTGCGGCTACATCGGTACCCAGTTCTGGAACCAGGGCCGCACCCAGGAGATCAAGGAGCGGGTGCTCCACCTGTAAGGAGGGCGGTTCCAGTGTACTATGGCAGCATCAAGCCCTGCGACATCGCCAACGGCACCGGGGTGCGGGTGACCCTCTTTGTCTCGGGCTGCACCCACCGCTGCAAGGGCTGCTTCCAGCCCCAGACCTGGGACTTCCGCTATGGCCAGCCCTTTGCCGCCGAGACCGAGGAGGCGCTTCTGGAGGCCCTGGACCGTCCCTACATCAGCGGGCTTACCCTGCTGGGGGGCGAGCCCTTCGAGCCGGACAACCAGCGCGCCCTGCTCCCCTTCCTCCACCGCCTGCGGCAGCAGCTCCCGGACAAGACCGTGTGGGCCTTTTCCGGCTACACCTGGGAGGAGCTGACCGGGCAGAGCCGCGCCCGCTGCGAGGCCACCGGCGCGCTGCTCTCCCTGGTGGACGTGCTGGTGGATGGGGAATTTGTGGAGGCTCTCAGGGACATCTCCCTGCGCTTTCGCGGCTCCTCCAACCAGCGGCTGCTGGACGTCCCC
>URBQ01000054.1 GCA_900546115.1 uncultured Collinsella sp. | reverse complement strand
ACGTTTTGTTTGGGCGGACGTCTGCCGCGTGCGTTACTCGAAATATTGGAACTTATTCGTTGAAAACGCGAATGTTACGACGAAGCCTTCGCCGGAGTCGGATGCCGCGGTGACGTCGATACCCATCTTGGAGCACAGACGCGCCACCAGGTAGAGGCCGATGCCCGTTGCGCGCTTGGTGGTGCGGCCGTTGTCGCCGGTAAAGCCCTTCTCGAACACGCGCGGCAGGTCGGCCGCGCTCACGCCACAGCCGTTGTCGGCAACGGTGAGCTCGATGCGTTCGCTCGCCAGGCCCTCGTCCAACAACGCGCCCGAAAACACGATCTTCGCGCCGTCCTCGCGCGCATATTTAATGCTGTTCTGAATGAGCTGGCCCAGGATAAATTCGAGCCATTTTTCGTCGGTAAAGACCTCGAAGTCAAGGTTCTCGCACACCGGAGCCACATGCGCCGCAATGAGCTCGCGCGCGTTGGCTTTAATCGCACCCGTCACCAAGGTCTTAAGATCCCAGCGGCGAATCAGGTAATCGCGCTCCACGACTTCCGAGCGCGCATAGTACAGCGCCTGATCGATATAGCGCTCCACGCGGGCCAGCTCGCGACCCAGGTCATCCACGCGCGAGAGGTCACCTTCGCTGCCGTCCAGGTTTTCCAAAATCAGATGAGCTGCCGCCAGGGGCAGCTTGGCCTCGTGGACCCAGCTCTCGATATAGTCGCGATAGTCATCGGTCTGACGTCGGCCTTCGGCAACCTCGTCGCAGGCAGCCTTGCCCACCCGGCGCAGGACCTCGTACTCGAGCTCGCCCTCGGCATAGGTTGGGCATTGCACCATCTCCTGTACCCACGCGGGACTTTCCAGCTCCTCGGCTGCACGCTCCAACTGGTGCAGAAAACGACGGCGGCGCGCGTACTCGATCACGATGCCGAGCATGCCAAAGATAAAGGACACACCGACCGCCACGACCACGATAGATGCCGGGGCCCCGGCAACCGTCAGCACAAAGCAGCTCAGCAGCACGCCGCACGTCCACACGGCGACGGGCAACAGCGCATCTTTAAAGAACTTGCCAAACGACATAGCTGGCACCTAGACCGAATAGCCCTGGCCGCGATGCGTGGTCAGATACTCCTTGACGCCGATCTTGTCGAGCGTGGTGCGCAGGCGGTTGATGTTGACGGTGAGCGTGTTGTCGTCCACGAAGGCATCGGAGTCCCACAGGTCCTGCATGATGGCCGAGCGCGAGACAATCTTGCCCGCGCGGCTCAGGAGCAGAGAGAGGATGCGCAGCTCGTTTTTGGTGAGCTCGGTGCTGTCTCCGGTTGCCGTGTTGGTGACCGCGGAGCGGGCGAGGTCGAGTTCCAGCCCCTTGTGGACCATGGTGCTACGCTCGCCTGCCGCCGTGGTGCGGCGCATCAGCGCGTTGATGCGCGCCACGAGGACGCGGGCGCTATAGGGCTTGGAAATAAAATCGTCCGCGCCGAGCGTCATGGCCATGACCTCGTCGATCTCGGTCGTGCGCGAAGTGAGGACGATGATGGGGACCTCGGATTCGCGACGGACTTCGTGGCAGATGTGTTGGCCGTCTTTGACAGGAAGCGTGAGGTCGAGCAGTACCAGATCGGGCGCGGCAGCGAGAATATCGCGCGAGACGTGCTCGAACGATTCGCAGGCCTCGACCTCAAAACCGGCACGGGCAAGGATGTCGGCAAGCTCGCGACGAATGGGCTCGTCGTCCTCAACGATATAGATCAGCGCCATGGATTCCGTTCCCCCCTCTTGGTTGTCTTACTGCCATTATTGCCGCGAAGTCGCCGGTGCGCGCCTCGCGCGGCATTAAGGTGACAGAACTGTTCGCGAACGAAAGCGTTCGAATCGCCCCTCGCTCGCAGCGGGCGCGGGGATCAAATGATTAAATAATCCCCGTCCCAGAAAAATCATTTAGCGGCGGGCGCGGAGCTTTTCGTAGCCTTCGGCGAAGAAGGCGACCGTGGCGGCGTCGGACTCGGCGGCATCGGTATCGTCGGCGGGGACCACGCCGTGCTCGTCGCTCACTAGGAACAGCGCGCCCTTGAGCTGAGCGGGAATGTCCACGCGCGTGACCGGGATGCCCTTGGTCTGGGCCAGCTGCTCAATAAGGGTCGCCGTGCCGCACAGGCACTCGTCCGCCGGCGCCACAAAGGCAAGCCTCCCGCCGTTGACGGCGGCAAGTAGCTCGGGCGCCACGCCGGTCTCGTCGGCCTCGGAGCGGGCCTCGGCGGAGCGGGCACGCAGCGCCTTGGCCGACGTATCGGCTAGCGGCTCGTACTCCCCCACCGTCATGGCAGCGTTGCCGTTGATGTCGATCACCAGCATGAGTACGCCGTCGTGCGCGGTGTAATCGCCCTCGGCAAGCGACCACTCAACGTGCTGCTTGGCCCAGCTGAGCATGTTATGGGTAAGCGGCTCGCCCTGCACCAAGCGCTCGGACAGCGCGCGAATGTGACGGTTGAGCATGGGCACCTTTTTGTTGGACATGCGCCAACGGCAGATAAGCGCGGGCTTGTCGAGCGTAAACTTCTCGACCGCCTCCTGATTGGCGCAAAAGTCCTCGTACGCACGCTGATCCTCGGCATTGCCAAACAGCTCTGCATCATCAATCTGGGGCATGGTTGTACCTTTCGTGTTAGTCATTCCGTCCTCTTATACCAAAAAGACGGCCCTCCAAACGGAGCGACCGTCTTTTGCAGAGATTATTTTAGAAGCGAGGCGGTCCAAGGGACGAGATAACATCCCATCCTCCCCAGTCAACCTAACAGGTCGGCGAGGGTTGCCCAGGTGCCGCAGATTGCCGTGAAAGAGGAGCGACGCGTACTTGGGTACGCGAGCGACGAATGAGCGGCAAGGTGCGGTGGTTGGGCAAGCCGCAGCGCCACCTCCCTACTTAATGGCGGAAGTGGCGGGCACCCGTGAAAACCATCGCAATATTGTGCTCGTTGCAGGCCTGGATGCTCTCGTCGTCGCGCTTGGAGCCGCCGGGCTGGATGATGCAGGTCACGCCATGCTCGGCAAGCACGTCGACGTTGTCGCGGAACGGGAAGAACGCGTCGCTTGCGCAGGCAAAGCCGCCCTTTTCCACGTCCTCGCGCTCGCAGAAGTCCTCGGCACGCTCGCAGGCCAGCAACGCGGAATCCACGCGGTTGGGCTGACCGGGGCCCATACCAATGCCGGCCTTGCCCTTGGAGACCAGGATGGCGTTGGACTTAACGCCCTTGCAAACCTTCCAGGCAAACTCAAGCTCGGCCATCTCGGCGTCGGTGGGCTTGCGGTCGGTGGGGAACGTAAAGGTCGCGGGATCCTCGGTCACGTGGTCAACTTCCTGCACCAGCATGCCGCCGTCGATGGAGCGCAGCTCCACCTGGGCGCCGTGGTCCACGCCGCCGGTAGCCAGCACGCGCAGGTTGGGACGCTTAGCCATGCGTTCGAGTGCCTCATCGGTGTAGCTCGGGGCGATGATGACCTCGACGAACTGCTTGTTCCGATCGGCAAAGTGCTCAACCAGCTCAAAGGGAACCTCGCGGTTGCAGGCGATGATGCCGCCGAAGGCGCTCTTGGGATCGCAGGCGAAGGCGCGGTCGTAAGCGGACGTAATGTCCTCGGCAACGGCGGAGCCGCAGGGGTTCTGGTGCTTGAGGATCACGCAGGCAGGCTCGTCGAACTCGCGGACCAGGTTCCAAGCGGCATCGGCATCCAGATAGTTATTGTAGCTGAGCGGCTTGCCCTGGATCTGCTCGGAGCCCACGAGCGGAAACTGCGAGCTCGCGGTGTTCTCGCAACCCTCGGCAAAGCGGTAGACCGTAGCCTTCTGCTGAGGATTCTCGCCATAGCGCAGGTCGTCGACCTTCTCCAGCGAAATCTCGAGCTTGGCAGAGGTATCCGCCACGTCACTTGCCTGGGCGGCAAGCCAACGGGAGATAGCCGTGTCGTAGGCGGCGGTGGTCTGGTAGACCTTCACCTGCAGGCGACGACGGGTGGAAAGCGTGGTGCAACCGCCGGTCTCGTGCATCTCGGCCAGGACGGCGTCGTAGTCGGCCGGATCGGAGATGACGGTAACGCTCGTGGCGTTCTTGGCAGCAGAGCGCAGCATGGAGGGACCGCCGATGTCGATGTGCTCGATGGCATCCGCGAAGGTGACCTCGGGGTTGGCAACGGTCTTCTCGAACTCGTACAGGTTGACGACGACCAGGTCGATCAGCTTAATGCCGTGCTGAGCGGCCTCCTGCATGTGCTGCTCGGAATCGCGGCGGGCCAGCAGCGCGCCGTGAACCTTGGGGTGCAGGGTCTTAACGCGGCCGTCCATCATCTCGGGATAGCCCGTGAACTCCTCGATGGGGGTTACGGGAACGCCCGCGTCCTCGATGGCACGAGCCGTGCCGCCCGTAGAGATGATCTCGACGCCAAAGTCATCGACCAGCGTCCGTGCGAAATCGACGACGCCCGTCTTATCGGTAACCGAGATCAACGCGCGTGCGATCTTCACATCAGATCCCATGCAGTCCTCCTGTCTGGTACGCCGCCGTGCTCTGTGAGTCGGTGATACGTCGATCTGCAGCGCTCGCGCAGCGGCATTGAAAATACTGATTTAATGTAGCGCATCGAGCGCGTCGATGCACCCCGCAACGGTCGCATGTGCAGAAAAAGCTTGCGAGCGGAGGGCATGGGCGCAGCACCGGGCGCGGTGAGTTCATGGAACACAGGGGCACCATAATTAGATGCCAATGGCGTGGTAGAACTGTGCTCGATATGCATCCGCAAAAGAAAGAGGCACTATGGTCTCGCGGGTTCTCTACCGACCGTTTGACACCGAAGACTTCGACGCCATCGCGCTGATTCTGCAGCAGCTTTGGCATAACAATTCGGATAACGATGAGTACAACCGCCTTGAGGCCGCGTGCGACCTTGCCTACTGCCTTTCGTCGTCGACGTTTTCGCAGGTTGCGGTGATTGACGGTCAGGCGCGTGGCATTTCGCTCGCGCGTGCGGGACAGAGCTCCGGCGCCACCGTTAAGGAACATTGGATGGATACCGAACGCGCGCTGCTATCGCAGATGCGTGAGCTGGAGCCCGATGCCTGCGCCGAGTATCTCTCGTTTGTACGCGCAACCATCCGAACCAACAACCGTCTGCTCGAGAGCAGCCCGTTGCCGCACGACAACGAGGTCACGCTGCTTGCCGTGGATCGCGATGTCCATGGCCTGGGCGTTGGCACGGTTCTGCTCGATGCCGCAGTCTCGCACCTGTCCTCGCTTGGAGCGACGAGGGCGCACCTGTACACCGACTCCAACTGCTCGTGGAAGTTCTACGAGTTGCACGGCTTTAAGCGCACGGCCACGCACCGCGCCAACCGCGAAGAGCGCCGCCACGCCATGCCGCGCGAAAGCTTCCTCTACGAACTCGATCTAACAGCCTAGCCCAAGCAGCCACACCTAGTCATTTAAGAACGTCCCCAATGACTGATCCCCAACAACTAGTCATTTAAGTCTGTCCCTAATGAGTGGCCTAGGGGGTTTGTAGATAGCCGTGGTCAAAATACATCAAATATGAGTACTGTTACCTTTTTAGTAGCAGCGATTCGGGGCATTTTTGATGCTTATAGGCATGACGACCAGCTGCACGAGCTGACGTAACTCCCCAAATGTTCAATAAAATGGGCTCCTAACGAGAAGTACTCTCATTAGGAGCCCATTATTATGTGCAAACATATGTGACCAACGCAGCAATAGTACTCATATTTGGCATTTTTTGTCCACTGCCCCTTGCGCGAAGGGTGGCGCGCGCAGACGTGGTGTAAGAGCGTCCCGAGGTCCGTCGCTGCAAGTCC
>URBQ01000053.1 GCA_900546115.1 uncultured Collinsella sp. | reverse complement strand
GGCCTCGCGGCCTCCCCCTTTTTTGTATCTCGGGCAATTTGTCTCACATAGTAGCTGTGTTTTATAACCCTCGTTTGTCGCATCTTCTGCGAACGGGCTACAATAACTTAGTCTGTGCGATATGGAGGTGAACATGGCTGAAGCTGGTATCGGCGTTGATATCGTCGAGATTTCCCGCATGAAATCAATTCTTGAAAAGACGCCGTCGTTTGCTCGGCGTGTGTTTACCGAAGAAGAGCGTGCGTATTGCGATGCATCATCGCGTCCCGCTGCTCACTATGCGAGCCGCTTTGCTTCGCGCGAGGCGGTGCTTAAAGCTCTCGGCACGGGTTTTAGTCAAGGCGTGGGTCGCAAGGATGTTTCGGTAACGCGTGATAAACTCGGCAAACCGAAGGCGCTGCTTTCGGGCCGTGCTCTCGAGATCGCTCAAGAACTGGGTGTTGTTGAGGTCGCTCTTTCCATTACGCTTACGGGAGACTTGGCCGTTGCGAATGCCATCGCGATTACCGAAGATGCTCGGCCTAAGCCAAAAGATGAAAAGGTGAGCACCAAGAAACGCGTTGCGCAGACATTTAAAGAGGCTCGCTCTGTATTAGATGAGCTCGAGCAGCTGCAGAATTCAGCATTGACGGAGCACCTGGGCGATGCTTCGCAAGATACGCTAGGAGCATAGATGAAACCGGTTTTGAGTACCGAAGAAGTCGTTCGTCTCGAGGATATCATCGAACGCGAAGGGACTTCGAAGGCCGAGCTTATGGAGCTAGCGGGTGAGTTTGCCGCTAACGAGGTCTTGAAGCTCAATCCCGATCGGGTTCTCGTTTTGGTCGGTTTTGGTAATAATGGCGGCGACGGTTGGGTTGCCGCCGATATCCTGAGCCATAAGGGTGTGGACGTGGATATCGTTTCTCCGGTTGAACCGGATGAGATTCCTGCTGCTCTGGCACGTCATGTTGCTCGTCGTACTGCCGGCCGCGATGTGCACGTTTGCGTCGGCCCCTCGCGTGATGAACTCGAGGTTTTGATCGATAAGGCCGATGTTGTTGTCGATGCCATTTTTGGTACCGGTTTCCACGGGAATCTGCGTGCGCCGTTCTCCATTTGGATTCCTACGGTCAATGAATGCGCCGATTGTGTCGTATCCATTGATGTCCCCTCGGGCCTGAATGCAGAGACGGGCGTTGTTGATGACGACTGCATTCGTGCCGAGCGCACGGTGACGATGATTGCGCCCAAGATTGGTCTGTATAGCGCTGATGGTCCTGAGTATGCTGGCGATTTGATCTGCGGCAATCTTTACGACCGTCTTGACGAGGTCATCGATGATGTCGACCACGCCGCCGAGATTGTCGAGCCCGGTGACTTAGTTGATTACTTTGCTCCGCTACCATCGAATATCGATAAGTATTCCCGTGGCTCCGTGCTTATTGTCGCCGGATCTGCGCAATATCCTGGTGCTGCCATTATGGCGGCCAAGTCTGCAGCTCGCGCGGGTGCTGGTTACGTGGCAGTCGCGGCTCCTGACGCCTGCGCCAATCTCATTCGCATGGCACTTCCTTCGATTCCGGTCTTTGCTATTCCGTCTGATTCCCGCGGCTCCTTTGGCGCCGCTGCGCGCATGACGGTGTGCGAGATCGCAAAGAAGTACAGCTGCGTGCTGTGCGGTCCCGGTATGACGACGTCTGCCGGCGCTATGCAGGTGGTTTCGGGCTTGCTCGAGCTTGATGTACCGCTAATTTTGGACGCCGATGCACTCAACTGCCTTGCTAAGATTGCCATTGACGGTATTGATAGTAACCCCGAGATGTATCGCCGCGAGCAGCCGTTGGTTATGACGCCGCACTATCGTGAGCTTTCGCGCCTGGTTGCCGGTGACGAGGTGAACGACCTTGGTACCGCGATTGCGGCCGCGCAGAAGGTTGTCTGGGCTGCAGGCTCCGACAATCTGGTGGTCATTGCCAAGGGGCCGACGACGGCTATCTGTGGCGTTGAGCGCGTGCTGCTGCCGCTCTCGGGTCCGGCTTCTCTGGCAACTGCCGGTTCGGGTGATGTTCTCGCGGGTATTTTGGCCGGCACGCTTGCCACCATGCGCGACGAGATGGATCGTTGGGAGTTGCTGTATTCGTACGCCGTTGCACTTCACAGCTACGCCGGTTTTGCTGCGGCGACGGAGTATGGTGAGAAGAGCGTTATCGCGACCGATCTTATCGACTTGATCGGTCCTGCCATGGAGCTGGCGGCAAAGGATGCGCTCGAAGATCTGGGAATCATGGACGAAGGGTCGGATGACTAATCATGAATAAAGCCGATTTGGCGCGCTGGTCCTGGGTCGAGATCGACCGCGGGGCGCTCCGTCGCAACACGAGGGCCTATAAGAACTTGTTGAATCCGCGTCAGCGCCTGTGCTGCGTGGTCAAGGCCGATGCTTATGGTCATGGAGCTGTTGAGTGTGCCAAGATCATGTATTCGGCCGGTGCCGACATGTTTGCCGTGGCGACGGTTAACGAGGGCGTTGAGCTCCGACAGGGCGGGATTACGAAACCCGTCCTCATCCTAAGCGAGCCGCCTATCGAGGCTATTCCGACGTTGCTCGAGTTTGATATCATGCCCTCGGTCTATACGTCTGACTTTGCTCTTGCGTATGGCGAATGCGCCGTCGCGGCGGGCAAGGTGGGCAAGTACCATCTTGCCATCGAGACGGGCATGAACCGCATTGGCGTTCACTACACACAGGTGCTCGACTTTGTCCGCGGCATCAGCTTCCATCGCGGTATTCAGTGCGACGGCGTATTTACGCACTTTGCCACGGCCGATGAACCTTCGGGCTGGGACTACAAGCTGCAGTGCCAGCGTTTTACCGAGGCCGTTCAGGCCATTAAGGACGCAGGTTTTGAATGCGGTATCGTGCATTGTGCCAATACGCCGTCCTCGATGCTCGATTCTTCAATGCACTTTGACATGATTCGTGCCGGCATCGGTTTGTATGGTCTGCAGCCATGTGAGCTGAGTGGTCGTGTGATGCAGCTTGATCCCGTCATGAGCGTCCACGCGCGTGTGACGCGCGTGGCGCATCCTGCGATGGGCGAGGGCGTGGGCTACGGCTTTACCTACCGCGTACCGCGCACGCGCGTTCAGATCTGCACCCTTCCGATCGGTTATGCCGATGGCCTTTCGCGTACGCTTTCCAATCGTATGGACGTGCTGTATCGCGGCGAGCGTGTGCGTCAGGTGGGCAATATCTGCATGGACCAGTTTATGGTCGCCATTCAGTCCAACCCGGCGCATGAGATTCCCGAGGCCGAGTATGGTGACGAGATGATCATTGTCGGCCGCGATGGAGATGCCGAGATTACCATGGACGAGATGGCGCGCCTACGCGGCACGATTAACTACGAGGTCGCTTGCGGCTTTGGTATGCGTCTCGACAAGGTCTACGTGTAGGAGTCGCTATGGGCGTCATGCACATTCCCGGCCATAGCCATCAGGCGCCGCGTGAGGTCGCACTCGAGGAGATCGAGGCCGTTCTGGGCGATTGTCACCTTTGCCAGCTTTACCAGTCGCGCCACAACATCGTGTTTGGCGTGGGAAACCCCCGCGCTCGCGTGATGTTTATTGGCGAGGCGCCGGGCCGTAATGAGGATTTGCAGGGCGAGCCCTTTGTGGGGGCGGCAGGCGAGGACCTCAACGGCATTTTGTCGCTGGCGGGGCTCAAACGCGAAGACGCCTACATTGCCAACGTGCTTAAGTGCCGCCCGCCGGGAAACCGCAATCCGCGCCCCGAGGAAGTGCTGGCTTGCTCACCGTTTTTGCGCGAGCAGATTCGAAGCATCTGGCCCGATATCATCGTGACGCTCGGCAACCCCGCAACGCACTTTGTGCTCAAGACCGAGATCGGCATTACCAAGCTGCGCGGCAGGTTCCATCAGATGGGGCACTTTGTGGTGATGCCCACTTTCCATCCGGCAGCAGCGCTACGCAATCCGGCGTGGCAGGAGCTGCTGGAGGAAGACTTTAAGATGCTGGGCGACTATCTGGGGCGACATCCCGCACCAGAGGACGCCTCGGAATAATAAGGAGCATATATGTCCCTGGAACGCCTGGGGGTAGGTACTTACAAAACGACTTGCGCTGCCGATACGGAGTACTTTGGCGAGCTAATTGCACCGTGCCTTGAGGACGGCGATGTGCTCATCCTGACCGGTGGCCTGGGAGTGGGCAAAACTCACTTTACCAAGGGCGTCTCGCGCGGGCTGGGCGATGGGCATATGGTTACGAGCCCTACGTTTGCGCTCATGGCCGTCCACGATCAAGGTCGTATTCCGCTGTTTCACTTTGATCTATACCGCCTGGAGCATGCCTACGAGCTCGAGGATACGGGCATTTTCGATGTGCTGGGCTATGAGGGTGCTTGCCTGCTGGAATGGGGCGAACAATTCCAAGACGAGCTGACGGATGAGTATCTTTCGGTGACGCTCAGGCGTGATGAGGGCGACAGTGATGTGCGAACGATAACGCTCGAGGCGCACGGTGACCGTGCAATGGAGCTTTCCCATTTGATTGATAAGGCTGTACAAGATGAGCTTGCATAACGACAACGCGCTGGTGGTGGCGCTCGATACTTCGACCGACATGCTTGCCTGCGCGGCAAGCTGGATTGATGGGCAGACGGGCGAGACGAAGCTCGTGAGTGGCGACCACATGTGTCGCCGTCACGCCAACGTTGAGCTCGTGAATACCGTTGATGGCGTGCTGGCTCAAGCCGGTCTGGATCGCAGCGATGTTGGTTGCTACGTGGTCGGCCGCGGCCCGGGGTCGTTTACGGGTGTGCGCATCGGCATCTCCACTGCCAAGGGCCTCGCGTGCGGTGCCAATGTTCCGCTGCTGGGCGTGTCGACGCTCGACGCTTGCGCTTGGACGGCGTGGAAGGCTGGCGTGCGCGGCAAGCTTGGTATCTTGGCCGATGCTATGCGCGGTGAGGTATATCCGGCGCTGTATATGCTGGTCGATGAGGGCCCCGAGCGTCAATTTGAGCGCGAACACGTGGTCAAGGCCGCCGTGGCACTCGATGAGTGGCGCCGAGCAGCGGACTGGGACCAGGTTCAGCTGACCGGTGACGGTCTCGTGCGCTATGGCAAGCTGCTGGGTGAGGACGAGACCGCCCGCTGCGTGGAGCGCGACCTGTGGTGGCCTTCGGGCGAGGGCTTGCTGCTCGCGCACGCTGCGGGTGACGGCGATCCGGCTCGCGTCCTGCCGATTTACACGCGCCTTTCGGATGCCGAGGAAAATGAGCGCAAGCGTCTTGGTCTTGCTGAGAGTGCACAGAGCGAAATTACGGGCGTTGCCGATGAGCTCGCCGGTCGTCATCTGCAGTTCCGTCCCATGGGCGCGGCGGATGCCGAGGGCGCGAGCGCGCTAGAGGCAGCCTGCTTTGAAGGTGCCGGACACAAGGCATGGACGCCGGGCATGTTCCTGTCCGAACTGGGCGAGGACGTCGCTGCGCCGCGTAGTTGGTGGGTGGCACACGACGACGGCAAGCTGCTGGGCCTTGCCGGCGGTATGGTCGTGGACGGTGATGTGCAGATTCTGGATGTCGCCGTCGACCCGGCACATCGCCGTGAGGGCATTGCCCGCAAGCTGCTGTCGCATGTGAGCTATGATGCCCAGATGCTCGGCTGCACCACGGCTTCGCTCGAGGTCGAGGACGACAACGAGGGAGCGATCGCGCTTTATAACGCTCTGGGCTTTACCGAGGCAGGACGGCGCCGCGGCTACTATGGTGCCGGCAAGGATGCCATCGTCATGACGGCTCCGCTGCCCCTGGTGCTTCCGGTCGACAATGCTTCGCCCGAGCCGACGGCGGCAGAGCAGCGCGTATGGCCGCTGCCTGCGCCTGGGCGCTCTGCCGAGGAACGTGTCGAGATTGAGCGTCGCCGCCTAGTGCTCGCTATCGAGAGCTCCTGCGACGAGACGGCGGTGGCGATTATCGATGCGGATGGCAATATGCTGGCCAACCAGGTGTCGACGCAGATTGATTTTCATGCACGCTTTGGCGGCGTGGTGCCCGAGATCGCCTCGCGCAAGCACGTCGAGGTGATTGTGAGTGTCGTGGATGCGGCACTCGAGGACGCCGCAGCGTCGCTGGGCCTTACGGGCGGAGCCATTACACCAAGTGAGCTTGCCGCTGTGGGCGTGACACAGGGTCCGGGCCTGGTGGGCGCCCTGGTGGTGGGCGTCGCCTTTGCCAAGGGCTTTGCGTATGCTGCCGGCAAGCCGCTCGTGTGCGTCAATCATCTGGAGGGCCACCTGTTTGCCAACCTGTTGGCGCAGCCCGACCTCAAGCCCCCGTTTATCTTTACGCTTGTCTCGGGCGGGCACACCATGCTCGTGCACGTGAAGGCATGGGGCGACTACGAGGTACTTGGTGAGACACTCGACGATGCTGTGGGCGAGGCCTTCGACAAGGTAGCCAAGGCGTTGGGTCTGGGCTATCCTGGTGGCCCCATCATCTCCAAGCTGGCCGAGACGGGCAATCCCCGCGCGATCGATTTTCCTCGCGCGCTTAACAGCAGGGGGGACTATCGCTTCTCGCTTTCGGGCCTCAAGACGGCGGTGACGCTCTACATCGAGCAGGAGACCAAGGCCGGGCGCACGATTCACCTGCCCGACCTAGCGGCCTCGTTTGAGGCGGCGGTCTTTGACGTGCAGTACAAGAAGGCCAAAAACGCCCTGCACGCCACCGGGTGCAAGGAGTATTGCATCGGCGGTGGTGTCTCGGCTAATCCGCATCTGCGCGAGATGATGATCAAGAAGCTCGGGCGTCAGGGGATCCGCGTAACGGTGCCACCGCTTTCGGCGTGCACCGACAACGCCGCCATGATCGCGGAGGTCGCTCGCCGCAAATTCGACCGAGGTGAAATCTCGCCGTTCGACGTCGACGCCGATCCAAACATGACGCTGTAGCTGGTACGGCGCGGTCCCCGGACGGAGGGGCCGGATATAAGGTTTCCTGCTCTACAGTCCTGCGCAAGACGAAGGCCACATTAAGTGGCCTTCTTTGCGT
>URBQ01000052.1 GCA_900546115.1 uncultured Collinsella sp. | reverse complement strand
CGAGGTAGCCCTCCTGGTCGAAGTGCATGATCTCGATCTTCTCGGTCTCCTTCATGTGTGTCCTCCCATCACATGTGCACGATTCTATACATCGCGCTTCTTGCTGATACCAATTATAGCCATACGATTGCTTGTTATTTAATACCAATCCAAACTCACGAAGATTTACGACGAACGGTCGGTTTCCTTGCCCGAGTGGTATTACAACGCCATTAGTTGTCTATTTCGATCTCCGCTGCCAACGGACGCTCCACAACTCACAGGCTAAAAATGCGTTGCGCCAGACCCGCCCAAGCGTTTCCGACGCAACCGCGCAGTTTAGTTATTCGGCTTCCATCTCCGCTGTCACACGACGATACATCTCGATAACCTGAGTCGTCGCCTTGGACGGATCCTGATAGTAGCGGCCATCACACGTCTCGGCCGAGACATAGCCCGTATAGCCGTGGCGTATGAGTGCCTCGAGGTCGGCACGCATATCGCGCTCGCCGTCGCCCCAGGCGAGATGCGTCGTGCCGCCGCCAACATCTACAAAGTGGGTGTGAACGATCTTGTCGCCCAGGACCTCAAAGTAGCCGTCGATCGTGTCGCCGGCAACTTCCATGGCGCCAAAGTCGATACAAGCCTTACAATTGGGGCGGTCGACCGCCTCGAGAATGCGCGCCACGTCCTGTGCGGTATTGACCAGCACGGATTCCGAGGGCTGTAGCGCCTCGAGCGCAACGCGAATGCCGCGCGTATCGGCATAGTCGCACACCGAACGCAGCATGGCAACGCTGCGGACCCAAGCGTCCTCAGCCGGCTCGTCCAGATAGGCCCAGCCGCTCGTCACCAGAATCTGCGGCGCGCCCAATTCGACGGCAACGTCGATCACATTCTTAAAGTACGAGAGGATACGTTTTTGGCCCGCCTCACCGCGCACCGCGACGTTCCACGGCTTGGGGTTATTCTGCTCGGGGCAAACGCACACGATCTTGATGCCGTACTGGGCGGCAAGGTCGCGAATCTTGTCCACCGAATCGTGCTCGTGGCAATCCACATACAGGTGCATCGAGCCGGTCCACAGCTCGATATTGCGATAACCGGCCTCACCTGCAGCCTTAAAGAACGTCTCGATGCTGTAGTAACGATGGTTGATGTTCATGAGCGAAAGCTCGGGTACGGCCATAGCCCTCCCCTTTCGTACAGGCTTTTAAAAAACAGGGGGCCGCCGCAGATGCGACAAGCCCCCAAAGATCGACGCAACCGTTAGACGCGATTGAAGCGCGATTCGAACATATTAGGCAAGCACGCCAAAGTAAGCGCCGATGATGCCCACGACCATGGTGCAGAGAATCAGGACCATCGGGTTGATCTTCTTGGAGAGCAGCCAGTAGTAGAGCCAGAAGGCGGCCATACCGAGCATACCGGGCATGATGCCGTCCAGAATGTCCTGGAGAGTCTGGGCGGAGTCGCCCTGACCGATGGCGATGGGCAGCGAAGCCCAGAACATGTCCTTGCTCATGGCGCCAACAACCATAACGCCGACAATGCCGACGCAGGCCATGATCTTTTGCATCAGGCCGGTCTTCTGAGCCTTGTCGAGGAAGCCAATGCCCAGCTCATAACCCTTGATAGCGCCAAAGATACGAATCAGGAACGCCGGGATGTTGTAGACGAGCAGGAAGGCGATGGGGCCAAAGACGTTGCCGGCCTGGCACAGGCTGATGCCCACGGCAGCGGCGACGACGCGCAGGGTGGACAGGAAGAAGGAGTCACCCAGGCCGGAAAGCGGACCCATGAGGGCGGCCTTGATGTCGTTGACGCTCTCGGGCTCAACCTCGCCGCGAGCGACCTTTTCTTCCATGGCCATCGCGATGCCACCCACGAAGGGAGCGAGCTGCGGGGTGATGTTGAAGAATGCGCTGTGACGGTGCAAGGCCTCGGCGTAATCATCGGGACGGCCGGCATAGATCTTCTTGAGCATGTTGGCGACCATCAGGCAGAAGGCAATGTTCATCTGCTTGTAGTAGGTCCAGGAGAACTCCATGCCCAGGGCGCCGGTGTTGACGGCGCTCTTGATGAGGTCGGAGCGCGTGATCTTGTTCTCGGGACTAGAAGTCATCGTCCTCATCCCCTTCCGCGGAGAGCTGGGGCTGGGCTCCGCCCAGGCCGAGCAGGTCGAACTTGTCGATGCCGATGATGATGGCGATCAGGGCGACGCCCAGGACGGGCACGTTGGCGTAGGAGCACAGCAGGAAGCCCAGGAAGTAGAAGGGCACGAGCTGCTTGGTGAGCACCAGGCGGCCGAGCATGGCGAAGCCCATGGCCGGCAGGATGTTGGCGGCAACGCCAAAGCCATCGAGGACGAACGTCGGGATGAAGTCGAGCAGGCCCTGAACAGCGTCGGCACCCAGATAGAAGGAGACCGAGCACAGGATAAAGGCCAGGACGACAATCACGAGACCGATAATCCAGTGCATAGCGTAGATACCCTTGAGGTTACCCTTGCTGGCAAAGACATCGGCACGGTCGACCAGAAGGGGCATACCGGCGTTGACGACGTTCTTGATGGCCAGGCACAGAGTGGCGATGGGCATCGCGAGCGCGATAGCGGCCTCGGTGCTCTGACCCAGCTGAATAGCGAAGGCGCAGGCGAGCACGCCGCCAATCGTCTCATCGGGCGGCACGTAAGCGCCGATGGAGATAGAACCCATGAAGAGCAGCTCGAGGCTCGCACCGATGGCGAGGCCGGACTGCAGGTCCCCGAGGACTATGCCGACGAGCGGGCACAGAACGATCGGGCGGAACGCATAGAGCGTACCGAGCTGATAATCGAGCTTACCGAAGGCAGCGATAAGTCCGATGAGGATCGCTTGAACAAGCATTGTTCCTCCCTTTGATCCCTCTTGGATCCGCGCGGCGATTCCCGACTTGTCAGCGCGCCCTTTTCCATGCCGACAATCGCCCAGACAGATCCAGCTTGTACCGGTGTGCTGTTAACACCTAAACCGGTGCAAATGATTTGATACCAATTATATAGTCATGCAAAAACTATTTAATACCAATCGCTCAACGGGCGCGTACTCTCGGTGAACGGTAGATGGGGGTAACGGGTAAAGCGTTTATCCGGTACGCCCACGGATAGGGGCGGCGCCGTACGTGCCGCCCCGTGGTTCCCAATTAGAGGGCGCTTAGGGCATCGACCTTGGGGTCGTCGGCCAGAGCGCGAATCTCGACCTCGACACCGCGGCCGACGAGCTCGCGAATGTCCTCTTCCTCGGCAGCAGTCACAAAGATCTGGCGGGAAATCTTACGGGCATCGGGACGCTGCTCGTCCTTGGACTTGGTGTTGCCCAGGTTGATGGAGGTGATCTGCGGGCAGCCGTCGACAAGCTGCTTGGCCTCGGCGATGCTGGCGACGCAGATGATCATCTTGTACTTATCGGTAACACCGGAGTTGATGGCCTCGATGGCGTGCTCCATGTCCTTGATGACGAGCTTGACATTGGCCGGCTTTCCCATCTTGAGCGTGGTCTTCCAGACGGGATCGTTGGCAACCTTGTCGCCAACGCAGAAGATGCAGTCGGAGCCCAAGCCCTGGACCCAAGAGACGGCCACCTGGCCATGAAGCAGACGATGGTCGACGCGAAGCAGTTGAATCATGATTGACCCCCAAAGGTCTCATGCCGGAAACCCGGCCCCATTAATAGCAGGCGGTGACTAGAACTCTTCCTCGTCATCCGCATCGGTCAGCAGGTCGTTGACAAACTTGACGCGCGTGTCGTCAGCCGCGAGAATCTCGCGGATAACCTGATCGGCGGGAGCCTCCTGGTCCGAGAAGAGCAGCTGGATCAGCAGCGGCAGGTTCATGTTGGCAACCAGGTAGGTGTTGGGGCGCGTCTGGACGATCTTGGTGAACTCGTTGTTGACGCTGCCGCCAAACAAGTCGGTGCACACGATTACGTCGTCGGCGGGGTCGAAGGTCGCCAGGAGCTTGGCGGCTTCCTCGGCGACGTCGGTGCGGCCGTCGACAAACATCGACAGGTCGTGGACGTTATCGCGCGCGCCCGAGAGCAGCTCAGTGCTCTCTTTGATGCCGGTCGCAAAATGCGCGTGGCTGGCAAAGATGTATTGCCTCATTGCGGTTCCCCCAAATGAAATTAGTAGTCGAACTGGTGGTAGTAGCGGCGGTACTTGAGGTTGTGCTTGGTGACCAGCTCGTAGTTGCGGGCGAGGCGGTCGGTGGTGAGCACGGAGAGGATCCACGGGGACACGATGACGCGGAAGTCGTCGTCCAGGCCGGGGATGGCGTACTCGGCGGTGTCGATGATGACGTAGTCCTCGTCGCCGGTCACGCCGCTGGTGAGGAAGGCGCGGACGCGCTCGTCGAGGGCGCGGCACTCGTCCTCGCCCATGAACAGGAACACCGGGACGCCGGGCTCGAGCAGCTCGAGCGTGCCGTGGAAGAAGTCGTGCGAGGTGATGTGGCGGATGCGCTTCCACTGCATCTCCTCGAGCAGGCACATGGAGTACAGGATGGTCTCGCCCCACAGCGCGCCCGAGCCGATGAACATGGTGTAGTCGGCCAGCGCGTACTTCCTGGCGAGCTCCCCGGCGCGCGGCTCGAAGCGCTTGCGGATGTCGAGCATGTCCTTCCAGACGTCCCTCGTCTGCTCGATGAACAGGTCGAACTTGGGGAAGCAGCCGCGGCGGTTGAGCAGGCGCAGGCCGAAGCAGTCGGCGAGGTAGTAGCCCTTCTCGCAGCCGCCGGCGCCGTGGTCGGAGGCCATCATGACGCATTTCTCGGCGCCCACGGCGCGGCCGATCTTGCCCTCGGGGTTGGTCATGGCGAAGACGCGCACGCCCATCTCCTTCATCTTGCCGATGGCCTCGAGCACCTCGGGGGTGGTGCCGGACTCGGAGGCGGTCAGCACGACGGAGCGCTCGGTCATGCGCTTGTGGCCCATGACGTTCCACTCGGCGGCGTGGATCAGGTAGACCTCGAGGTCGCGGTCGCCGAACTTGTTCATGAGGTACTCGAGCTGCATGAACTCGTCCCAGGTGCCGCCGACGCCCATCAGGAAGACGGCGTCGTAGCCCTCCTCGTGCACGCGGTCGGCCAGGGCGGTCATCCGCTTGCCGGCCTCGTAGACGTTCCTGCCGTCCTCGAGGTAGCCCTCCTGGTCGAAGTGCATGATCTCGATCTTCTCGGTCTCCTTCATTCCCGCTCCTTTCACGAGCAGTTTGAATTGTCGCACGGACTGGACGGGCTTGCCGTCCCGTCGCACCACTTAACCTTATGGTCACCTTGACCCCAGGCTCAACAATTCAAAGGTTCTTAATACCAGTGAACGATAACAGGTTAGCCGTTTTTAATACCGATTTTTCGATTTCATTCTCCCCTCTCGGTAGACGGTCAGTTTTTGCCGCTCATCGGTCACGCGACGTATGTCCGTAAAAAAACGAGCGCCCCCGCCGTGCGCAAGGACGCTCTAGGTGCTAGTAGTTGTAGGTATATCCGCCGGCATCGCCGCGGGTAAAAGACTTGGCATACTCGATAACCTGCCCACTCGAGTCGTATGTCAGGCATTCCAGCACAAGCGCTAGATCGCCCGGCTCAAGGTCGAGCAAGCTCGCATCGCGTGCACCCAGCGCCTCGATATCGAGCTTCTCAATAGATTTATCTGGCTTTCTGCCCAACATATCGTAGGTCTCGAACAGACTGAAGACCGAAATGTCCACGCCTTCGATGCCTGGGAACAGCAGGCACGGGATCAGCGTCATCTCGATCGACACGGGCTCACCGTCGATGCAGTTAAGACGGCGCACCGAGTAAAGCAGATCGTCCTCGGCGATACCAAACAAGTCGGCATAATACGGGCCGGCATAGCGTTTGGAGCGCGCCAGGATACGCACCGACGGCGTCGAACCCGATGCCAAAACCGACTGACGGAAGCCGCCCTTGCGAACATGCTCATCAAACCACTTGTGCCCCACAAAGGCGCCCTTGCCCTGTACGCGACGAATCTGGCCACTTTTGACCAGCTCGTCCATGGCGCTACGGATCGTCAGGCGCGTCGTGCCAAACTCCTCTGCCAGCTCATTTTCGGATGGAATCATCGAGCCCGTCGGATAGTCGCCACGCTCGATTCGCTCCGCAATGCAGCGGCGAATTTGCTTGTATACCGGCATGTCTTCTACTGACTCAGCCATTCGACACCCACCTTCGTCGCAACGCCGTCTGCCTCGCCGTTATCGGCAAATCGATACTTGGTCGGCAGAATCACGGACTTGCAATACTCGACAAAGCCATCGTTCTCGTCGCACTCGTGCGAAGTCTTATAAAACACCGGCGTGCCCTCCTGGGCATCCAGCAACTTAGCCTCGTCGGCATTCAGGCGACTGATGGAAATATGCTCCTTGCCGTGCGTCACATGGACATTCCCCTCTTTAAGCAAAACGTCGTAGAGGCTCTCCTGCTCAAAATCGTGATCGGGAAGCGAGGGACACAAAGACAGATTGACGTAAGCCGTCTCGATTGACGCCGGGGAACCATTGACCACGCGCACGCGCCTAATGCAGAAGAGCGGCATGCCCAGATCGATCTGGGCTTTTTGGACCAAATCGATATCGGCGTACGCGACCTTGGACCATATCAGGCGTGCGGTCGACTTTGAGCCAACCCTCTCCACCGCCTGCGTATAGTTCCACGTTTCCTGAAAGATGTTCAGCGGTTTGGGCGGGCACACATAGGTGCCCGAACCACGGCGGCTTTCCAAAGTTCCGCACGAAATAAGGCGCGTGATCGCGGCGCGCAACGCCGTGCGCGACACACCCAGTGCTTCACAGAGCACACGCTCGGCGGGCAGCCGGTCGCCACCCTGCAGGTCATAATGTTTGATATACCAACGAATGCCCTCAAAGGCGCGATCTTTGGGCGGAATCGCATATGGTTCACTCGACATGGGCAAGGCTCCTCAACCGCTTGCTGCTGCGGGCATCATTACTCCGGACGCCCCATGGCGTCGAAGGCTTCTTTTATCCGCTCTGCAACGTTCCGATACGACCGATATAGGCCGGAGTCTCGCTTGACTTCGCCCGCGGTCACCGGAATCTCAAGCTTCGAAATCTCATCCTCGCCGGTTTGCACGGCAACGATGACACCCATACCAAGGCACATATTACGCTTGGCAGCGTTGTTTTTGGTGGCCTGAGCTGGATTAATCAAAATCTGCTGAGCTAGTTCGCGATTACTAAGCTCCGGCACATCCTCGGGATTTCCGGTCTCGACAATCTCGCACTGCACCACGTCCGCATAGTCAAAAATCTTCGGCTCGCCGCCGCGCTGATGCACGGCCCACTTGCGACGCGTGGCATCCTGGTAGATAGCCGGCAAAAACGTAAACCGCGGCGGGTCCAAAATCGTATCCGTGATGGTAAACACATCGGGATCAAAGGCATCCTGCGGGTTTTTCTTCTTGAACAGCCCCATATCAGCCTCCCGTACTAGCATTAAACAACTCAAGCCGAATATAGCACCAATTTCAAGCTCATGCTTTAGTAGATCGGTGCGCGGCGTCTATGGCTCGCCCAGCGGAAGAACATACGGACGAGGGCCGGGGTGGGGTGGGGTGCTTG
>URBQ01000051.1 GCA_900546115.1 uncultured Collinsella sp. | reverse complement strand
TCATGCCTCGCCTTTTGAATGACAAATTGTCGCTCTGGGCGGCGCGCAGCGTCGACCCGTTAGGCGAAGACGATTAGATTATCCCTGTGTATCGCGGGCTTCTCGGCCAGGTCTGCGAGCAGGCGGTTGCTGGCGATCTGGTCCTGGCGGCGACCGGCAGCAAGCTCCAGCACGTCCGAATCGGCTTCGGCGATACCGCGGGCGACGACCATACCGCTCGGATCGCACACATCGAGCACATCGCCCTCGGCAAACTGGCCATCGACCTCGCGAATACCCACCGCAAGCAGGGAAGAGCCACGGCTGACCAGCGCCTTCGCAGCACCATCATCGACCGTCACCGAGCCATGTGCCTTGTCGCCCAGCGCGATCCACAGCTTGCGGGGTGCGATGTCCAGACGCTCCGCCGGCGGATCGAACAGCGTGCCCACGCTCTCGCCGCGGGCGAGACGCACGAGCGCATCGGGCTCCTCGCCCGAGCAAATCACGCTCTGAATGCCCGCCGTCATCAGGATGCGGCTCGCGCGGATCTTGGTAATCATGCCGCCCGTGCCCACCGATGTGGAAGAATCGCCCGCCGAGGCAATAATCTTGGCATCGATCTTATGCACGACAGGAACAAACTCGGCCGTGGGGTCTTCATGCGGATTGGCAGTATAGAGACCATCGATGTCCGAGAGCGTCACGCACAGATCGGCAGAAACCAGGCAGCTCACAAGCGCCGCCAGCGTGTCGTTGTCGCCAAACTTGATCTCATCGACGGTGACGGTATCGTTCTCGTTGACGACCGGCACCACACCCAGCTCCACCAGGCGAAGCAGGGCGTCGCGCGCGTGCAGGTAGGACGTGCGGCGCGCCGTGTCGTGACGCGTGAGCAGCACGAGCGAGGTGAGCAGGTCGCGCGCATGGAACTCCTCGTCGTAGGCCGACGAGATGATGCACTGACCGGCCGAGGCGCAGGCCTGCAGGCTCGGCAGGTCACCGACCGGCTTGCGGTCGAAGCCCAACACGGGATAGCCACAGGCGATAGCGCCCGAGCTCACCACAACCAGACGCCAGCCGAGCTTGCGCAGCGCTGCGGCCTGATCGGCAAGTCCGCCGATAAAGGCGCGGTTGACCTTGCCATCGGCACCCACCACCGTGGACGAACCGATCTTTACCACCATCGTTTTATAAGAAGTCGTCATACGTCAAACCAATCAACTGTTCAGCGAACGGCCGAGCCGGCGGCCAGGGAAGCGTGACTCGCCCCTACCGCCCAAGGAATTAGTGGGCCCAGGGAAAGGCAGAGGCCGCGGCCATGTTCTTACGCACGAGCTCGTCGCGCACCTGAGCCAGGCCCTGCTCCATACCCACCACATAGGTCTGCGGGTACAGGAAGCGCTTGAAAGCTGCGTCCAGATGGTCGAGCGCCCAAGCACAGCGCTCGCGCGCGTCCTGGATGCTCTCACGCGGAGCCACCGCACTGCCATCGCGCACGATCGGCACCAGCAGCTCGCGATACTCAAGTTCGGACACGTCGGTCACCAGGGCGGCATCGTTCACGGCCACAAGGGTATTGCCGCGCGCGGCGCCCTCCCCTGCCAGATGGTCCTCGTCATAAATCATGTCGCAAACCGGGCCGCCAAAGCCGTCGTAATAGCGTCGTACGCGCTGAACACCGGGAATTGTGCGCTTGTAGGGCTGCTCGGAGAGCTTCACCACCGGCGTCCACGGGTCCGTCTCACTCGCACGGCGGGCGGAAAGCTTGTACACGCCGCCCAGCGCCGGCTGGTCATAGCAGGTCGCAAGCTTGGTACCCACGCCAAAGCTATCGATGGGCGCGCCCTGGTCGAGCAGTGACTGAATCGTGTACTCATCCAGATCGTTAGAAACCGAGATCCCCACATAGGGCAGGCCCTCGGCATCAAAACGGCCACGAACATACTTGGAGAGCTTGGCGAGGTCGCCCGAGTCAATGCGAATAGCCGACAGACGCTCGCCCACCGCCTCCATCTCCTTGGCAACCGTAATGGCATGCTCGCAACCCTCGCGTACGTCGTAGGTGTCGATGAGCAGCGTGCAGTTCTTGGGACTCGACTTAGCAAAAGCCCGGAATGCCTCGAGCTCGGAGTCGAAGCTCATCACCCAGCTGTGCGCATGCGTGCCAAAGACGGGAATACCGTAGCGGCGGCCGGCGAGCACATTGGACGTAGAGGAGCAGCCGGCAACGTAGCTCGCGCGCGCGACGGCCAAGCCGCCATCGGGACCCTGAGCGCGGCGCAGGCCAAACTCGGCAACGGGACGGCCGTCCGCCGCCAGCACCACGCGCGCCGTCTTGGTGGCGACAAGCGTCTGGAACCCAACGATGTTGAGCAGCGCCGTCTCAAGCAGCTGGCACTCCAGCGCGGGGCCGGTGACGCGAACCATGGGCTCGCGCGGAAAGACGAGCTCGCCCTCGGGCACGGCGTCGATGTTTACATGCGCACGAAAATCGCGCAGGTAGTCGAGGAATCCAGGCTTGAACATCGCGCCGCCGGCCGGGGCCTGGAGCGAGGCGAGGTAGTCGATGTCCTCGGGCGTAAAGCGCAGATTCTCGACCAGCTCGGGCAGTTCGGCGGTGCCGCACATGACGGCATAGGCGCTGCCAAAAGGATGGTCGCGGTAAAACGCGGTAAAACAACCCTGCTCATTGGCCTTGCCGCTCTCCCACAGGCCCTGGGCCATAGTGAGCTCGTACAGATCGGTGAGCATTGCACTGTCGGTGGGATGCGAGATGTCGGTCAAAGCCATGGGGCGACCTTTCGGATGCGTTGTGCAGAGGTTGAGGGTTGGAAAAGGGCAGAGTGTTCGGGCATGGCACCCAGCGCGAATGGGCTAGAGCAGGCCCATGCTGGTCAGGATCGTGTAGCCCATAAAGATGACAAACGCGATGAGGGCAAGGACAATGATGATTTTTTGAGCCGGCGCCATGCCAGGGATCTCGTTCTCGCCCGTAGGCTCCTTGGAGGTGACCATGCGCTGGGCAAAGGTCATCTCGTCACGGCTCGGCTTGGGCTCGACGGACTTGGAACGAGCGACCTTTTTAGGCTGAGGTTTAGGTGCGGTGGGCGCGGGCTTCGCGGCGGCGGGCTTGGGCGCGGGGGCGACGTTCGCGGCGGCCTCCTCGGCCTTCGCACGCTCGGCACGCAGGGCGGCCAGCTCCTCACGCTCGCGGCGTGCCTCTTCCTGGGCCTCGCGACGAGCTTTCTCGGCGCGGAGCTCTTCCAACTCGGCGCGTTCCTCGGCAGACAGTGGTTGGGACTCAAGCTTGGCCATGGTACAGCCCTTTCTTTTAAAAAAAGCCGCCGACACAATGTCAGCGGCTTATCAAATCCAAGGGTGGAGACGAAGGGAGTCGAACCCTCGGCCTCTGCCATGCGACGGCAGCGCTCTCCCAACTGAGCTACGTCCCCAAGACAAGTTGATATTTTACCTACGGCTCGCCAACTGTCAACGCCCAATACCCAGTCTTTTTGGGACGGGGCTTTTTTGACTACTTTCGGATGCCGGTTCGGCCCCACACCGGGAGTAGTCTTTTTGGGACGGGGCTGTTTTAGCTACCCCTGCCGCTGTTCGGCCAAACCGTTCGCGTTGCCTGTCGGGGTAGCTAAAACAGCCCCGTCCCAAAAGACTACTTCTAATGATTTTTTAATCCCCGTCCCAGAAAAATCATCGGCGAACGCGCTACTTTGCTCTGGTGAGGACGCCGGTGGTGTCGAACGCCGGGGTAAAGCTCTCGTCTACCGCGCCGCCTTCTTGCCAAAACATCGTCGTAAAGCCCAGGTCGTCGGCATGGTCGAGCACCTGCTCGTACTCCTCGCGCGTCACGGCGCGCGCCAGGTCGCCGCCTTGTTCGCGCATGAGGGCATTGGGCGTGTACTGGTTCATGACCGAGATCGGCACGTCGCCCACCGTCTGCCACACCAGGTCCAACACGCGGCACGAATCGTCCGCATGCCCCGGCAGCACCAGATGACGCACGATTATGCCGCGCCTCATGAGCCCGTCCTCGTCTACCAGCTCTCCCCCGCGGCGCTCAATCTCGCGCGCCATCTGGGCCAGACCCGACACGGCCACGCGCGGGTAGTCCTTAATATGAGAAAGCGACTGCGCAAGCCCGGCATCGGCATATTTAAAGTCCGTAAGCCACACGTCGACCAGGTCGCCCAGCGCCGCCACGGCACTCGCGCGCTCGTAACCACTCGTGTTGTAGCCAATTGGGATGACCAACCCGCGCGTCCGTGCCGCGGCAATCGCGGCAGGCAACAGGTGCGCATAGTGCGTCGCCGTCACCAGGTTGATGTTATTGGCGCCCTGGTCCTGCAGCTCCAGCATAATCTCGACCAAACGCTCGGGCGAAATCTCAAGACCGAAATTGCCCGTCGAGATCTCGTGGTTTTGGCAGTAGATACATTTGAGCGAACAGCCGCTAAAGAAAATCGTACCCGAGCCGGCCTCGCCCGAAATGGGCGGTTCCTCCCACATATGGAGCGCCGCGCGGGCGACCTTAAGCGTGTTGTCGGCGCCGCACACGCCACGCGCGCCCTCGTCGCGCGCCGCACCGCAACGGCGCGGACACAAATGGCAGGCGGGCGAAAAAAGTTCGGTCAACGACGTCGGCATAAAAACATGCTCCAAAACAATGATTCAGCAGCTCAAACGTAAAGGGACCAACCGCACAGACGGCTCGAGCCCAAGGCGCCGTAATCGTCCGACACGATTTTTATAATGTCAAGACTGGAATCGACAAAGTGCCGCTTTATGATGTAGGTATTCCGCCCCCCGCGGAGCAACTGGGTGAACCGTCGCGTTTATTTAGGGAGCCCACACAGTCGTACCTAGTACAGGTATCCTTCGTTGTTAAGGACGCTGGAACAGTCGATGAGGGCACCCACCTGTTTTAGGTGGGTTCATTTTCGTAACGTGGGGGGTGGTTTTCATTTGCCGAAAACCACCATTACAGCCCATATGGATCCCCGCCGGTATCCCGACAAGCCATCGACAACATCCCAATATCTGGTAAGCGCGTGATTATCGCTGCATGCAATTCCATGCACCCCCCGTGGTCGAGTATCATGGTTCGGCTATGCCCTTTGCGCATGGCGTTCTTCTGACCTTTTCCTTCGACGCTTGGCGGTTTTTAGATTCATGGCTTCATCCCCGAGCTACATACCGTACCTATGCGTGGCAGCGGCGGCCTTTATCACGACCTTCCTCATGGTGCCCCTGGTCAAGCGCTTGGCAATTAAGCTCGACGCCGTCGACTATCCTTCCAAGCGCCGCATCAACACCAAGCCCATCCCGCGTTTGGGCGGAACGGCGGTGTTTTTGGGCCTGGTCGTTGCTTGCATTGTGCAAATCCTAGGCACCTGGCACCTAGGCTGGCCGCCCGTCCTGGTGCCGCACCCGCGCCTTCACATTAGCTATCCCATGCTGGCGCTCTCCTTTACCGTCATCTTTGCGACCGGCGCTATCGACGACGTCATCCAGCTCAAGCCCAAGCAAAAGCTGGCCGGACAGGTCCTCGCTGCGCTCATCGCCTGCGTGGGTGGCCTGCGCATCGGCGTCATCGTCAACCCGTTTGCCCCCGGCGAAATCATGCTCGGATGGCTCGCCTACCCCATCACCGTGATCTATCTGGTGGCATTCACCAACATCATTAACCTCATCGACGGCCTCGACGGCTTAGCCACGGGCATCTGCGGCATCGCGTCGTTCACCATGTTTTCGATGGCCGTTCTCTCGGGCCGCATCGACGCCGCCGCGCTCTCCATTGCGCTCTTTGGCGCCTGTCTGGCCTTTTTGCGCTACAACTTCAACCCCGCAAGCATCTTCTTGGGCGACTCGGGGTCGCTGCTTCTGGGCTTTGCGCTGGGCTCCATCTCGCTACTCAACGTGAGCCGCACCGCCGCGCTCACCTCGCTTATCATCCCGCTCATCGTTGCCGGCGTGCCCATCATCGACACGTTTAGCGCCATCGTGCGCCGCAAGCGCGCCCACATTAGCATCGGGCAGGCCGACAAGGGCCACATCCACCACCGCCTGATCCAAGAGGGCTACAACCAAAAGCAGGCTGTGCTGCTCATCTATGCCTGGTGCATTATGCTTTCGGCCGGCGCCGCCGCGATCAACCAGGTCGAGGTGCCCATGCGCGTGCTCATCTTTACCGTGCTCGCCATTGGCTCGGCGGCCTTTGCCAAGCATCTACATCTGTTTGAGCCCGTGTTGCGTCACCATTACAACAAGCGCACGCACGAGGACGAGCTCGTCACCCCCGACGATCCCGCCTTTAAGCAAGAGGAGCAGGCAGCAGAAGAACGCAAGGAGGAGCGCCACCACAGGCGCTAGGGTAAGCTGCCGAGGATGCGTCCAGACGCCGTCGGCCAAACGTGCAGCCACGCCGCGCCCATCGCACAAGCCGCCGCTCTCCCGCCCCTCGCGTACTTACGCCCCGACCCTCCAATAAACGCGTTATCATCTTGACCCATGAACATACGTTAGGAGCAATCATGCCAAACGAGAACAGCTACGAAGTCGCGCTGCAAAAGAGCAACGCCATTCGCGAGGGCCTGGCCAAGACGCCCGAGAAGTTCACCATGCTCACCGGCGACCGCCCCACCGGCCGTCTGCACCTGGGCCACTACTTCGGTACCCTCAAGGGCCGCGTGGAGCTACAGAACATGGGTGCAAAGACCAACGTGCTCATCGCCGACTATCAGGTCATCACCGACCGCGACACCACCGAGCACATCCAGGACAACGTGTACAACATGGTCATGGACTACCTTGCCTGCGGCATTGACCCCAACAAGACCATGATCTACGCGCACTCCGCCGTGCCCGCCGCCAACCAGCTCATGCTGCCGTTCCTGTCGCTGGTCTCCGAGGCCGAGCTGGCGCGCAACCCCACCGTCAAGGCCGAGATGGAGGCCTCGGGCCACGAGCTCACCGGCCTTCTGCTCACCTACCCGGTGCATCAGGCCTGCGACATCCTGTTCTGCAAGGGCAACGTCGTGCCCGTCGGCCGCGACCAGCTGCCGCACATCGAGCTCACCCGCACCATCGCCCGCCGCTTTAACAACCGCTACGGCAAGGTGTTCCCCGAGGTCGACGCGCTGCTGTCCGAGACCCCGCTGCTGCCGGGCCTGGACGGTCGCAAGATGAGCAAGAGCTACGGCAACGCCATCAACATCTCGATGACCGCCGAGGAAACGGCCAAACGCATCAAGAAGAGCCAGACCGACTCCGAGCGCATGATCACGTTCGATCCCGAGAACCGCCCCGGCGTGTCTGGCCTGCTTTCAACAGCCGCCATCTGCACCGGCCGTTCCGAAGTCGAGATTGCCGAGGAGATTGGCATGGGCGGCTCCGGCCAGCTCAAGAAGTACGTGACCGAGGCCGTCAACGAGTACTTCGCACCTATCCGCGAGCGTCGCCAGCGCTACGAGAACGATCTGGACTATGTGAAGGACGTCCTGCATGAGGGCAACCGTCGCGCCAATGAGATCGCCGAGCAGACCCTGGCCGAGGTTCAGGACGCCATGGGCATGGTGTACTAGACCGATTTGTTGGCTTGAGCTTTCGATTGCTTTAGGGCGGGCGCTACGGCGTCCGCCTTTTTTGGAGCCGGACCGCTTCAGCTCCATCCATCACACTCTCCCGACAAACAGGAACAGGCCCGCCGGCAGTTAGCTGCCA
>URBQ01000050.1 GCA_900546115.1 uncultured Collinsella sp. | reverse complement strand
CCGCAGCGCGAAGCGCGATGCGGAGCCTCTTTGCATGTCCGAGGACGTTCCGGAGAGAAGCCCCCGTCACGCCCCCGGATTCCCGGTGGGAGTTCTAGACCTTGTCGGCCTTAGTACATACCGCCGCCCTGCTGACCAGCGGTAGCAGCAGCGATAGCGTCCTCAAGCTGAGTGTTCTTGGGCACATCGGAGACGGTAGCCTCGGTGATAAGAATCAGGCTGGCGACAGAAGCAGCGTTCTGCAGGGTGACGCGGCTGACCTTGACGGGGTCGAGGACGCCCATCTCGATCATGTCGCCCCACTCGCCGTTGGCAGAGTTGAGACCCTGGCCGGCGGGCAGCTCGGCAACCTTGTCGACCACGACGGCGCCCTCAAAGCCAGCGTTCTTGGCGATGGTGGCGACCGGAGCAGTCAGAGCCTTCTTGACGATGTCGACGCCGATCTTCTCCTCGGGGTCGTCAAGCTCAACGGCGTCGAGCGCAGGAGCAGCGTCCATGAAGGCGACGCCGCCGCCGGCGACAATGCCCTCCTCGACAGCAGCACGGGTAGCCTGCAGGGCGTCCTCGACGCGGTGCTTGATCTCCTTGAGCTCGGACTCGGTAGCAGCGCCGACCTTGATGACGGCAACGCCACCGGAGAGCTTGGCCAGGCGCTCCTGGAGCTTCTCACGGTCGAAGTCAGAGGTGGTGTTCTCCATCTCGCCCTTGATCTGAGCGATGCGGGCGTCGATGGCCTCCTTGGAGCCAGCGCCGCCGACGACGACGGTGTTGTCCTTGGAGATAGTGACGGACTTAGCGGTACCGAGCATATCGGCGGTGATGTCAGCGACCTTCACGCCCAGCTCGTCCAGAGCAGCCTGGCCACCGGTGAGGACGGCGATGTCCTCCAGGATGCGCTTGCGGCGATCGCCGTAGCCCGGGGCCTTGACGGCGCAGACGTTGAGGGCGCCACGGATCTTGTTGAGGACGAGGGTCGGCAGAGCCTCGCCATCGATGTCCTCAGCGATGATGAGCAGGCCACGGCCAGCGCGCTGGACAGCCTCGAGAACGGGCATAATGTCCTGAACGCTGGAGATCTTCTGGTCGGTGATGAGGATGTACGGATCCTTCATCACGGCCTCCATGCGGTCGTTATCCGTGACGAAGTAAGCGGAGACATAGCCCTTGTCGAACTGCATGCCCTCGACGGTGTCGATGGTGATGTCGAACGTCTGGGAATCCTCGACGGTGATGACGCCGTCCTTGCCCACGACCTCCATGGCCTCGGCGATCTTCTCGCCGACCTCGGGGTCACCGGCGGAGATGGTACCGACGGAAGCGATCTGCTCCTTGGTCTCGACCGGCTTGGCCTGCTTCTTCATCTCGGCGACGGCGGCGTTGACGGCCTTGTCGATGCCGCGACGAATGGCCAGCGGGTTGGCGCCAGCGGCGACGTTGCGCAGGCCGTCGTTGACGATGGCCTGAGCGAGCAGGGTTGCGGTGGTGGTGCCGTCACCCACGGTGTCGTTGGTCTTGGTGGCGACCTCCTTCACCAGCTGAGCGCCCATGTTCTCGATGTTGTCCTCGAGCTCGATCTCCTTGGCGACGGAAACGCCGTCGTTGGTGATGGTCGGGGCACCGAACGTGCGCTGCAGCGCAACGTAGCGACCCTTGGGGCCCATGGTGACGGTAACGGCGTCGGCCAGAGTGTTGACGCCCTTGGCGAGCTTAGCGCGGGCATCGGTGTTGAACGTAATGTTCTTTGCCATGGTAGGTAATCCTCCAAAAGAAACGTGACTCGCGTCGCCGCTTCCGAGTCCTATGCGGCGGGCGCGTTCAAAGACGAATCAGAGATTCTGACGAGACTAGGCCTCGACAACAGCGTAGATGTCGTCGGCGCGCATCAGCAGATACTTCTCGCCGTCGACCTTGACCTCGTTGCCACCGAACTTACCGTAGATGACAACGTCACCGACCTTGACGTCCATGGGGATGCGCTCACCCTTGTCGTTGACCTTGCCGGCACCAACGGCAACGATGGTGCCGCGCTGCGGCTTCTCCTGGGCGTTGCTGGCGATATACAGACCAGAAGCGGTCTTCTGCTCGGCCTCGTCGGGCTTGACCAGAACACGATCTGCAAGCGGCTTCAAAGACGACATGCTTGTCTCCTCCTTTTTGGGCCGCGTGGTTATGCCACGCGAATTAACCCTTTTTGTTTGCGTACGCGTTGAATGGTACCCACGAATGGCGGGTTATACAACACGGAGTCAAAAAATCTTATTTTTTGGCACTTAGATTTTCTGAATGTCGGAGGATAACTTAGCAGTGGCTCCCGTGTGGCTCCGGAGGGGCGGGGCATAAGGTTTCCTGCTCGGGCAGTCCTGCTCGCACGAAGGCCACATTAAGTGGCCTTCGGCTCGTGCGGAACTCGCGATAAACCTTATGCCCCGCCCCTCCGGAGCCACACGGGAACCAGGTTAACTAATTCGGGCCCGGCATTCAGAAAAGTCAGTACAGCAAAATGACGATGCGGATGGTGCGAACAAGAAAGGGGCACGTTGCTGAAACGCGCCCCTTGTGGGTGGGGTATGGGGCTAGCGCTCGTAGATTAAGTTACCTGCCAGGTAGGTGGCTTGGACTTTGGTGGCTTGGAGTTCTTGGGGGTCGATGGTGAGCAGGTTTTGGTCCAGGACTACCAGGTCGGCGTACTTGCCGGGCTCCAGACTGCCGAGGTTTTGCTCGTCGCCCGCTGCGTACGCACTGCCAAGCGTGTAGTTGCGCAGGGCCGTTGCCGCGTCGATACACTCGCTCGGTAACCAGCCACCCTCGGGCCAGTGGCTGCGAGGGTCTTGGCGGGTGATAGCCGTGTAGAGCACGTTCATGCTGGTAACGGCTGTGATGGGGCTATCGGTGCCGAAGGCCTGGCGGATGCCGCGCTGCTTATAGGTCGCAAACGGCCACATAATGCGGCTGCGCTCCAAGCCCAGGTCGCGCTCCGGACCACCCGGGTCGAGTGTAATGTGACAGGGCTGGCTCGAGGCAACGACGTTAAGCTTGCGTAGACGATCGAGGTCCTCGGGCAAGAGGTTCTCCAGATGCTCAAGCGTGTTATGACCGTGCTGGGGCAGGCCGTACAGTTCGGCGGCCTCCTCAAAGATATCGAGCGCAGCATGGATGGCGCCGTCACCGATGACGTGGATGCGAACGGTGTGACCGCGCTCCGCGGCAGCGAGGACCAGCTTGCGCATACGCTCGGCAGGAACCGTCAGGCGACCTTGATCGCCCGGGAAGCGCGGGTTGGTATAGGGCTCGGTGAGATAGGCCGTGTGTTCGCTCGACACGCCGTCGAAGAACTGCTTAAAGCCTGGCGCCGAGAGCAGCACGTTGTTCGCGTAGCGGGTCTGCAGTTCTTCCAAGCGCGACTGGTCATCCAGCAACGTGGGGAACAGATGGGCTCGGATGCCCAGCTTGCCGGAGGCCTGCAGCTTGTCGTAAACATCGTCGCGAATAAAGTCGCAGCCCGGCATGGGCATGAGCGACATATCGCAGATTGAGGTGATGCCTTGCTCGGCCATACGCTTCATCTGGTCGGCGTAAGCGCTCGCGATGCGGTCCTCGCCCAGCCACTCCAGGCAGCGCGGCAGCAGCTGCATAGCAGCCGCCTCGTGGGCGATACCCGTAAGCTCGCCATTTGCATCTTTGTCGTAACTGCCACCCGCCGGAGGCTCGCTGTCGCGCGTAACGCCGAGCGCCTCGAGTGCGCGGCTGTTGAGCCACAGCGTGTGCCCGTCGCCCGAGTACATAACGCAGGGACGATCGGGAAATGCCGCATCGAGGGAGGCCTTGGTAGGGTGCTCGGGCGGATCCCAGCGGTAATCGCGCCAACCCTGGGTCACGACCCAGGCGTCATCTGGCAAGCCTTTGGAAAACTCGAGCGCATGCTGCACCAATGCTGCCTCGGACGCGCCCATATCCATGAGCATGTACGGCGAGGAGCCAACCGAAGTATGGAAGAAATGCAGGTGCGCATCGTGGAAACCGGGGCAGACAAACTGCTCGCCGTAGTCGATAACCGGCGTGGCGGCAGGCGCGGCGGCAATCACGTCATCGGGCGCACCGACTGCGACGATACGGTCGCCTGCGATGGCAATCGCCAGCTCGCGGGCGGTATCGATGCCGTCTTGCGCGGTAAAGACGTTCTTAGAGCGGATAATCCGATCGATATGTTGCATGGGCATCCCCATCTCTGGCAGGAAATTCAACACCCCCGAGTGTACTCCCCCGCCCTTGTAACAAAACCCCAAGCGGCAAACGGCAACTTTACCAGCCCTAGCGGCAGGTGGCATACTGGAGAGAGCCTGTACGATTTTGCGATCAACCCAGCAAGGAGCAAATCGACCATGACGAAGACCAAGGCACAGCAGATTATGGCGGCGACCGAGGCTCGCGCGGCTGACGACGTCACCGCAGCCATCAAAGATATCGCTACCGAGTTTGAACCCTATATCATCAAGCAGCGCCGCCACTTCCATAAGCACCCGGAGCTGAGCCTTGCCGAGGAGCGCACGACTTCTGACATCGCCAACCAGCTCGACGCCATGAATATCCCCTACGAGCGTCCCCTTAAGACGGGCCTTGTGGCAACCCTTCGCGGCACCGCGCCCGACGCCTATCGCGAGGACGGCACGCCGCGCCGCCGTATCCTGCTGCGCGCGGATATCGACGCCCTGCCCGTCACCGAGCAGACCGGCGAGGAGTTTGCCAGCGTCAACGAGGGCTGCATGCACGCCTGCGGCCACGACTGCCACATCGCCATGATGCTCGGCACGCTGCAAATCCTGCGCCATATGACCGACGACATCCACGGCGAAGTCCGCATCGTCTTCCAACCCAGCGAGGAAAACGGCCAGGGCGCCAAGCTCATGATCGGCACGGGCGTGCTCGACGGCGTCGATGGCGCCTACGCCGCGCACATCTGGAGTGAGGTCGACGCCGGCACCGTGAGCTGCGAGCCCGGACCGCGCATGGCCAATACCGACTGGTTCCGCATCGACGTCCGCGGCACCTCGTGCCACGGTGCCATGCCCCAGCGCGGTCACGACGCCGTTATGGTTGCCGCCGAGATCGTCAACGCTCTGCAGACCATCGTTTCGCGCGAGATCAGTCCCTACGAGCCGGCCGTCATTACCGTCGGCGAGCTGCACGGCGGAACCGCGCGCAACGTTATCGCCGGCACGGCCTACCTCGCCGGCACGGTGCGCACCTACGGCGATTCGACCCACGAGGAAATGCCGGAGCTCATGCGCCGCATCGTGGAGCATACCGCGGCCGCCTTGGGCGCCGAGGCAAAGCTCACCGACTACACCATCGCCAACTACAAGGTCGAAAACGATGCCGCCTCGAGCGAGCGCTGCCGCCAGGCAGTAATCAAATGCTTGGGCCCCACCGGCCAAGGCCATTACCGCGGCACGCTTTCGGGCGAGGATTTTTCGGAGTACCTGCGCCGCGTACCGGGCGTACTCGCCTTTGTTGGCACGCGCAACCCCCAGATTGGCGCCACGTACGCCCAACATTCTTGCTTCTACAAGATTGACGAGTCGGTACTGGCCAAGGGCTCCATGGTGGCCGCCCAGTATGCCATCGACTTTTTGGCCGAGCCCACGCAAGAGGAGCTCGACGGCCCCGCGATCACCGCGGTCGCCGAAACCAACCCCGACCTGGCAGCCAAACTGCGCTCTGCCAAGGCCACGGCCGCCGAGGCCCGCGACGCCATGCACGATGCCCGCACCGCCCGACACGCCGCAATCAAGGGCATCCACGATGCACGTGCCGCCGCTCGCCGCGAGGAGAAGCACGACGAGTAGTCGATTCGCGGCCATCTCGCAGTCATAGCCGCATCGCGATATCAAAGCGGGGGCGGACGCTTCGGCACGTCCGTCCCCGCTTATTTGTCAAGCGCTATTTCTACCGTTTCTACCCCGTCCCCAAATGGCAGGTGGCAGGGTTACTCGTCCTGCGGGTCCTCGTCGGAGCTTGGCGCAGGCTCGGGCTCAGGCGCAGGCTCGGGCTCCGGTTCCGGCATGGGCGCGGGCTCGGGCTCAGGCACGGGCGCGGGCGCGGGCTCAGGCTCAGGCTCAGGCTCGGGCTCGGGCGCAGGCGCCGCAGCGGAATCGGATACGGGCGCTGCGTCGGCGCTAAAACCAGCCGGAGCAGACTTCTTCTCAAACGGCAGCACAAAAGTCAGGACGTCGTCCTTGTCCTCGTCGGCCCACTCGCTTGCGTAGCGCGCAACCCAATAGCCAACGGCACGATGCTTGAGCATCTTGCCAAAGACCGTGAGGAATACCGTGACAAACGCCGTCAGCACCAAGAACAATACGAGCGTGATGCCACCGCCGGTAACAAGCGCCTCAATAGCCGAAGGACGGTAGTAGTAGCTATACATACCGACAGAGGCAATGGCGCCGAAGACGAGCGTCAGGATCCATGTGACAACGTTGGCGACCAGACCCGTCAAAAACTCGGGAAGGAACGAAGCGCAGAACAGTTTGGTCTTGTTGTGCTTAAAGGCCGCCCAGACCTTATCGAGCGAAAACGCGCTCTCGACACGACCGGTCACCGCAAAGTGCATCACGGCAATGTCGGCGAACATCTTAAAGAAGACCCCCAAGACCGCCGTGGCAATCATAGCCAGGACAAGCAGGCCAAGCGAGCCGAACAGCGCTGCCTCGAGTGCATAAGAGCCGTAATACGAATACGAGCCCGCGGCGCCAATTACCACGCTCTCCACCAGCGAAAGCACTACACCGATAACGGGAATGGCAGCGATAACCTCGAGCACGACCGAGATAACGCTCGAAAAGACTCCGAGGCCAAACGACGTGGAACGCATGAGTGGACGATCCATACCGTCATCAACCTTGAGCGACAGATCGCGACCCCACTCAATACCAAAGCCGGAACCACACACGCTCGCAATGCAAGCTGCCAAAAAGCCGATGGCAGCTGCAATGCCGCCAATAACGGGAATAAACAGCACGAGTACCGACACAACACAAATCAGCGCCGGTAAAAAGGCAATCTGGCACACGCGCTGCAGCACGCCCGGAGTCTTGGTCATATCCTCAAACGCCTGAGCCACACAGCCCTTGGACGCATTCGCCACGGGCGGTTGCGGAACAAACTGCTGGGGCTGACCCTGAGGGGCAGAGGCTGCGGCACCGGCATTGGGGGCACCACACGCGCCGCAGAACTTGTCGTTATCGCCCATGGGGGCACCACACTGCGAACAGAACATCGAGATCATCCCTTCGTATCTTGAGCGAATCATCTGGATCGCAAACGATGTCTTTGGCATCATTATCACCCAATGTGGGGACAAATACTCCAACATGACGCATTTGCAATGCGCAGGGCGCTATTCGATTGTTTGATGAGCTCGACCGCGTTAGTTCGTTCCGCGGAAGCCCTTGCCGACGATTTCGGAGCTATCGACGATGGTGATGAAGGCGCCAGGGTCAATCTCGCGGGTATAGCGGCGCAGTTGCACTGCCTCGCGACGGCTCAGCACGCTCATGATCACCGTGACGCACTTGCCCGAGAAGGCGCCATAGCCACGGCTGATCGTTGCCGTGCGGTTGAGATGCTTGACGATAAACTCCTCGACTTTGCGCGGTTCGGCGCAAATAATCGTGCAGACCTTGCGCAGGTGAATGCTCTCGATGGCCTTGTCGACCACAAGCGTCTTGGCAAACAGGCCGAGCACGCAGTACAGGCCGACGCGCGGGCCATACAGGAAAGCCGCGATGGTCACGATGCCGATATCGACCAGCAACAGTGCGCGGCCAATCTCGAGCGTGGTGCGGCGTTTGAGGATCATGGCAAGAATGTCCGTGCCACCCGTCGAGGCGCCAATGTCAAAGACAATAGCACTGCCGAGCGCCGGCAAGATAACGGCAAAACACAGGTCGAGCCACATATCGCCCGTCATCGAAACATCCGTCGGGAGGAAGAGCTCGAACAGCGAGACGTAGGCCGAAAGCGCAAACGAGGCAAAGACACTCCAAAGGATTGCCTTGCGCTCCAAAAAGATAAAACCCAGGATGACCAGGATCGCGTTGATAATCCACATAAAGACGCCGACGGGCAGAGTCGGGAACAGCGTAGAAAGAATGACCGACACACCCGAGGTACCGCCGAAGGCAAAGTGATTGGGCGTTTTGAAAGCCACGATGGCAAAGGCCGTGAGGATCAGGCCCAGGTTGAGCTCGGCAAAAAAGCGAGGAAAGCCTGGTTCCTGGCTGCGCTTGCGGCCGGCGCGCTCGCCTTGCTCAATAACATCGCGATCGACAACGCGCTCCATCGGCACCACCGGAGGACGATGCACCTCCTCGGCGGCACGCGACGCCGCCTCTGCCGCAGCGGCCTCAATCGCCCATGCCTTGCTTTCGGTCTCGTGTTCGTCGGCCATTACGGCAACCCCTCGTTAACAATTTGGAAACAATGCGCCCATTAGGGTAACGCGGAACGCGAAGATTGCAACCCTTAGTTAGACGAGCGGTATGCCCGCATCGGGGGCATACAAAGAACGGCC
>URBQ01000049.1 GCA_900546115.1 uncultured Collinsella sp. | reverse complement strand
CCGATTCCTCGGCGGGTCCCGCTTTTCTTTTTCGACTAGGGTGGGCGGTTGTATATCGCCTGCTAGGGAAGGAGCGATCCTATGCCCCAGAACATCTTCGGTACCGACGGCGTCCGTGGCGTCGCCAATGCCGACCTCTCGTGCGACCTCGCGTTTCGCCTGGGCCGCGCGGCGACCAAGTTCCTTGGCCCGGACATCTGCATCGGCCGCGACACGCGTCTTTCGGGTACCATGCTCGAGAGCGCTCTGACTGCCGGCATCATGGCCGAGGGTGGCCGTCCGCACTGCTGCGGCGTCATCCCCACGCCCGCCGTGGCGCTGCTCACCGTTCAGAACGAGCTCGACGGCGGCATCGTCATCTCCGCTTCGCACAATCCGCCGGAGTTCAACGGCATCAAGTTCTTTAGCCGCAAGGGCATGAAGCTTCCCGATGCTGTCGAGGAAGAGATCAGCGCCTGGGTCATGTCCGAGGAGGCCATGGCTGCCGACACGCTGCCGACCGGCGCCGGTGTGGGTCACATCATCAAGATGAAAGACGCCCGCAAGGCCTATGTCGATCATGCCATCAGCACGCTCGACGGCCTTAAGCTCGATGGCCTGGTTGTTGCCGTCGACTGCGGCCACGGTGCTTCCTGCCAGACCACGCCCGCTGCGCTGCAGCGCCTGGGCGCCACGGTCCATGCCATCAACGCCGATTACTGCGGCACCGACATTAACGTTGAGTGCGGCTCCACTCACCTTGAGCCCCTGCGCGAGCTCGTGCTGCGCACCCACGCCGATATCGGCCTGGCCCACGACGGCGACGCCGACCGCGTGCTGTTCGTCGACGGCGAGGGCAATGAGATCGACGGTGACTACATCCTGGCTATCTGCGGTTCTGACCTCGCCGCCCGCGGCAAGCTCGCCAACTCCGAGATCGTCTCGACCGTCATGTGCAACCTTGGCTTCTCCATCGCTATGAAGGAGCAGGGCTTCGAGATGGTTCAGACCGCCGTGGGTGACCGCTACGTTTTGGAGCGCATGCTCGCGGATGGCGCCGTCATCGGCGGCGAACAGTCCGGCCACATCATCTTCCTGGAGCACAACACCACCGGTGACGGCCTGGTGACGGCTCTGCAGCTGCTGGCCGTGCTCAAGCGCACCGGTCGTACCCTCACCGATCTTGCCGGCATCATGAAGAAGTACCCGCAGGTACTCGTCAACGTGCATTCCGACAACAAGGCCGGCCTGGACGATTGCCAGCCCATTTGGGACGCCGTCGCTGCCGCCGAGAAGGAGCTTGACGGCCGCGGCCGCATTCTGGTGCGCCCGAGCGGTACCGAGCCGCTGGTCCGTGTTATGGCCGAGGCCGAGACGCACGAGCTGACCCAGCGCGTTGTCGACGACATCGTCGAGGTTGTCAAGCGCGAACTTCCCTAATGGTCAAAAACGAGTGCCAAGTGGTAAACTGTTAAGGCTATTTTGGTCAATTGGTATGTCCGAGGGGGAGAATGTTCACTAAAGTCCTAAGGTCTTTTGGTATGCGTGGTCGAGTCCTTACGCTGGATGCTCCCATCTCGGGCGACGTCATTCCGCTTTCCGAGGTAAACGACCAGACATTTGCCACCGGCCTTTTGGGCCAGGGCGTGGCGATTCAGCCTACCGGCACGCGCGTGATTGCGCCGGCAGACGCCAAGGTCGAGGCCATTTTTCCTACGGGACACGCTGTTGCGCTTAACACGGTCGATGGCTTGGACGTGCTCATCCACGTTGGTTTGGACACTGTTCAGCTCGAGGGCAAACACTTTACCGTACATGCGCAAGTGGGTGACATCGTCCATAAGGGCGATGTGCTCATTGAGTTCGATCGCGAGGCAATTGCTGCCGAGGGCTACGATGTGACGGTTCCCATCTTGGTGTGCAACTCTGTTGAGTTCTCGAGCATCAAGGGCTCCGTTGGCGTGCATGTCGAAGAGATGGACCAGCTCATCGTTGCTCGCGAGCGCTAGCAAGTGCACGTGGCCATTAGCCTACAATTCAAACACGTTTACGGAGGGCGCCCTTGAAAGAGGACGCCCTCCGTGGCAAGATGGGATTTGTCCGAAGCTAAACGGCTTTGGGTCACCGTGGACGGGCAGGGGCCTCGACGCGGCTAGACACGAGACACATACATTACGCGACCTCGCCCTGGTGGCCGCACACGTTGGTTGCGGCCGACGCGGGCCGCGGGCAAGTGCTTGTAAGGGGAGCCTTGCCTCTCTTGTACGAGAAAGGACGCGTAATGAAGATCATTAAAGCTAAAGACTACGAGGATATGAGCCGCAAGGCCGCCAATATCATCTCGGCACAGGTTATCCTCAAGCCCGATTGCGTGCTGGGTCTTGCCACCGGCTCCACCCCGATCGGTGCCTACAAGCAGCTCGCTGCTTGGTACGAGAAGGGCGACGTCGACTTTGCCGAGGTCAGCACCTACAACCTGGACGAGTATCGCGGCCTTTCGCACGACGATCCCCAGAGCTATCACTACTTCATGCGTGAGAACTTCTTCGATCACATCAACATCGACCTGAACAACACGCATGTGCCCGACGGTTCCAACCCCGACGCCGCCGCTGCCTGCTCTGAGTACGACAAGATCGTCGCCGCCGCCGGTTACCCGGATCTGCAGCTGCTCGGTATTGGCAACAACGGCCACATCGGCTTCAACGAGCCCGATGACCACTTCTCCAAGGGCACGCACTGCGTCGACCTCACCGAGAGCACCATTCAGGCCAACAGCCGCCTGTTCGACAGCATCGACGACGTTCCCCGTCAGGCCTACACCATGGGCACCCAGACCATCATGTATGCCCGCATGATCCTGGTCGTCGCCAACGGCGAGGCCAAGGCTCAGGCCGTGCATGACATGTGCTATGGTCCGGTTACGCCCGCGTGCCCGGCTTCGATCCTGCAGCTGCACACCAACTGCGTTGTCGTTGCCGACGAGGCCGCCCTTTCGCTCTGCGAGTAGCGCGAATCCTGCATCTCGACATAGCCTTGCCTAAGGCCTCCGCTTTGCGGGGGCCTTTTTGTTTTCAAGACTTTAGTCTGCTGGCCGCGCAGCGGCCAGCTTTAAACCACCCGCTACGCGGGTGGAGACAAACGGCTTTACAAAGCCACCCCTCCGACCGATATTGACGATTGTTCAGGCCGTCAAGAATTCGAGTCGAAGGGGTGGTCGCCATGGCCCAGAAGGCCTACAGCCTTTCCCACACGAAGTGGATGTGCAAGTACCACATCGCGTTCACGCCGAAGTATAGGCGCAAAGTGATCTACAACCAAATCAGGAGCGACATAGGGGAGATCCTCAGGAAGCTGTGCGAGTACAAGGGGATCGAGATAATCGAGGGGCACCTGATGCCCGACCACGTGCACGTGCTGCTGGCGATCCCGCCGAAGTACAGCGTCGCGAGCGTCATGGGCTACCTGAAGGGGAAGAGCTCGCTGATGATATTCGACAGGCACGCCAACCTCAAGTACAAGTTCGGCAACAGGAAGTTCTGGGCGGAGGGCTACTACGTGTCCACCGTCGGCCTGAACGAGGCGACGATCGCCAAGTACATCAGGGAGCAGGAGTCCCACGACATCGCGCTGGACAAGCTGAGCGTGAAGGAGTACGAGGACCCCTTCAAGAGGAGGTTATCCTGCCGGTTCGACCGGCGCGCCACGGGTCAAGATGCACTAGGCCTGGATGAAGTCCGGGCCCGCGCCTTTAGACGCGAGCCCGGGGCCCGTGGGTTATACCCTAAGAGCAAACCACCCTTTTTAAGGGTGGTTCTGATTATCCCTCTCCGCCCGCTTGACCAAAATCTTGCCGCAAGCTTGACGAATGCCGGATGCCCAACAGCTTGATTCATTCCATACCAGATTCTATGCAAAAATGCCACTAAAAGGTCGTAGACGGTAGCGGGTGCTAGGCGAGTTGAATGACATAGCTGAACCTTGTTCATTTGCGTTACACTGCCGCTTAGATGGGACAAGCTGACAAGCTCATTTACCTGCTTAAAGACCGATTAGTCGGGGGATTAATAACAATCGGCCCTCGCTGTACAAAAACTTGCCGCTTGCGTACCAAAAGACAACCTAAAACACAAGGTCGCTCTATTCATAGCGCGGCTTGTATGGTCTTGCGGCTACAGTGTCCATACGGTCGAGTTGAGGAGCGGGCATGGTAAACGATTTGAGCGGTATAGACGACCTCGAGCTGATGCCGCTGGGCGGAGGCTATATGGTGCGACGCGAACGCTTGATGAATGAGCTTATCACCAAGGGCCGAAAGGCCGGCATCGTGGTTCTTTATGCGCCCGACGGGTTTGGGAAGACCTCGGTGCTGCTGCAGTACACCCATGAGGTTAAATGCGACCCGACGCGAGGCCCCGTGCGGATTATCGAGGCCGATCGCGCCATTGGGCGCGAGGTGTTTATGCAGCTCGAGGTGGTTACCGAAGAACTCAAAGACAAACCGCACTCCCTTATCGCGATTGATAATGTGCCAAACCTCGATCAGCACGATACCGAAGACCTCATCGACAGGATTCGCGGCCTGCGCGCTATGGGGGTGGGGGTCTTTATCTCCTGCCGTCCTTCAAATCGTCAACTGATTCATGGGCTGGGCGATTCGGTTAAGATCAATGCGCAGATGCTCAAGGTGCATGCCTATGAGTATTCGGCGTGGGCATCGGCGTTTTCGATCAGCACATCGCTCGACTTTTATCAGCTCACGCAGGGCGTGCCCGAGCTCGTTTCGGCATTGCAGACGGGTCTGTATGGCCAAGGCGACGTAGCCGGTCTGCTCGAAAACGAGATTGTCAACATATATGGCGCGGCACTTGTCGACCTGGCTTCGCTCGACAATAATGCACTGTTTTGCGTGGCATGTCTCATGATTTTGATGGGCGAGGGCAATATCGCAGAACTCGAGGCTTGCGGGGTGAGGCTATCGATGGTCGACCAGTCCTACTTCGTACGCGACTACCCGATCTTTGGCTTGGACCCCGCCGAGCGGAGTTTTACGTGTCTGGGCACGGAGGATAACGGACGCTTGCGTTTGCGTAAGTTGGTGGCCGAGGTTCGCCCCGAACTTGTTCCGAGGGCGGCCCGGATTTTGCTTAAGGCGGGCCGATGCGATGCGGCGATGGGCCTGGCGGACGCCTTTTTGGACCGTGGAGCGGTCCTTGAACTTGCTGGGCAGTATGGGGTCGATCTTGCTCTGACGGGGCACGGGGCCGATATCTGCCGAGCAGCGCTGGGTACGATCGATGCCGACGATCCGGCTCCAGAGCCAACGCCTGCCGAGGCGCTCGGCGTGTATTTGGCAGCGGTCAGCGTGTCCAATACAAAGCTCGCTCGCTATATGGCATCGGTCATCGAGCGCGGGGGCGAACGGGCGGCCTGCGAAATAGACCCTGTTTCATGGAGAGTGGCCCAGACACTGACGGCTGTTTGCTATGGGGACAACGGGCTTGGGCTTCCTACGAACCTGGCCGTGCCAGAAATCGAGACATCCCATACCGCACTCGATATGTTGTCCGCGCATATCGAGGTCAAGCGCTGCCTGACCGAGCGGGGAGATGACGGCGGCGTTCTACAGCAGCTCAAAACGAGCAAGGCCTACGACTGTGAGCTCGACATCGCGGGGATTGTTATACGGGCCGATAGCATGCTGGTGGAGCTCTTTGACGGGTCGTTTACGGGAACCGACGAGCGCGACGACGAGATGACGGTGGTGCGGGAGGCGCTCGACGTGCGTGGGCTTAAGGCGATGGCTATCTGGGTGCGCATGGTGTTGGCGGCACGGCGGCTCCTTTCCGGCCTGCCGGTAACCGACGACGCGGCGTTCAACGAGCTCGATCGTTTTGCCGTGCGCATGCGCGACAACCAGATTCAGCTGTTTGGCCTGTTGCTAGAAGGCTGGCAGTCGCTGGCAGAGGGACGGCCGGTTAATGCAAAGTTCCGTGCGGTCCAAGTGCTCAAACTTGCCGAGGAGTCGATTGCGTACACGCGCGATAACGCATTGCTGCTGGAGCGCGCGGCGTATCTGCGTAACACCTCGATGGTTTCGGTACGCGAGGAAGCGGAGTTGCTCGATATAAGCCAGACGCAGGTTGGTGGTGCAGAAGCCTGGATGGTGGCGCTGCATTTGGCTTGCGCGGGGCGAGATAGCGATCTCGCGGCCTGGATGTCCATGAATCGCGCGGGGATTCTGGAACCATCGTATCGGCTCTTTGCGCGCCTTGCCATGCATTGTCTGGGCGAGCCGGCGACCAGGATTCGCAAGAAGCTTCCCGTGCGCGAGCTGTCGCGGTACTCGCTGCGCGACGATTTGGAAGGGGAAGGCGAGCGCCTGTTCCAGGCTGGCGAGGTTGAAGCCGTTGATACCATCGACCATATCGAGATTCGCATGTTTGGTGCGTTCCGCGCCGAGCGCGACGGGTTTCCCATCACGGACAAAATGTGGCGCCGCAAGAAGGCGGCGACGCTTGCCGAGCGGCTTGCACTGGGCATGGATGCGCTCGTCGACCGCGAGACGCTGGCAATGGAGTTGTGGCCCCATGCCGAGTTCAATAGCGCCCGCAACAACCTGTACTCGACGATATCGCGCTTGCGGTCGGCTTTGGGACCGACGCCGGATGGCAAGTCGTGTGTGCTCATCCAAAATGAATGCATCGGACTCAACGGTGACTACGTCAAGACCGATGTACGGCTGTTTGACCAGATAAGCCGCGAGGTTTTGGGAAATCGCACGGGTGCGCGCGGGCCCCATCTGGTCGAGTTGTGCCTTAAGATTGAGCAACTTTATGCCGGACCGCTGCATGTGCCCAATGGCTGTAACCCCACCTACTTTTTGCGTATGCGACGCATTATGGAATCGAAGTATATCGACTGCATGATTCGGGGCGCGAATGCCGCCCTAGAAGAAAACGACCTGCAGTCGGCGGTATGGCTGGTGGAGTCGGGGCTGCGGCAAGAGACGGCGCGTGAGGATATGGTGCGCTGCGCCATGCGCGTCTACAGTGCGGCGGGGCGGCGGCGCGATATCGTCGAGCTGTACAGCGGGCATATGCATCATCTGAGGGAGCAGGTCAATGGCGTGCCCGAGCCCGAGACGCGGCGTCTATACGAGCGCTTGGTGGAGGGGCGGCTCAATCGCGTGCTGGTCGAGCGATAAAAAACGGGCGTCCGAAGTACTTGGGCACCCGTAAGCTTGCTATGTGTTCGCTCGCCGGATCATTGGCTCTTAGACGAGCTTGATCTTCTCGATATCCTTGCGCGAGGACTCGCGATACAGCGAGAACTTGCGGCCGATAACCTGAACGACGTCGGCGTGGCAGCGCTCGGCGAGCTCCTCGGCGGCCTCACGGGCAGAAAGGCTGGAGCCATCGAGCACGGAGCACTTAACGAGCTCGTGCTTCTCCAGGTAGGCGACCGTCTGCTCGACGGTGCCCTCGTTGACATCGGACTTACCGATGATGATGGCGGGGTTGAGGTGATGGGCCATGCTGCGAAGCTGCTTGACCTGGGCTCCTGTCAGTGCCATGGGTTCTCGCTTTCTATGTATGGGGCGCCCCGCGACGGGGCCTTAATCTACGTGAGCTGTCCCACGATAGCGCAGGAACGGCGCGGTGTGGGGCGCGTTTGCCCAGTTCAAAAAGAATGCGGATGCCGAGTGAGTGGGCGGCGTGGGCTGCGAACAAGCTATGAGCTGGGCGCAGAGACCGGTTCCCATGCAATAAATGCCCAACGGACCTTGCGGATGTGGTCGAGCATGTAGCGTCCCTGCGGCACACCCTTGGAGCCCGGCTCACCGGCATGGGGGTTCTCGATCATGTGCTGGGCGATGTAATCGCGCAGGCGGTCGATCTTATCCTCGTTGCCATGTTCGAGCATACGGGAAAAATCCGCTACGCCTGCTTCAAGGCTATCGAAGGTATCGCGACGAGGCGATTCAAAGTACGTAACCTGCGGCAGGGCACCCATCTGAATGAGGACATTAAAAGCATACACAAAGCCATTACTGCAGGTAACCGAGGCACCGATGGCGTTCATCAGGTGCAGATCATAGCGCGGGCTGGAGTTAGCGACCATCGTGACAGCACAACGCCGACGAGCCGTTCGATCAAGCTTTGCAAGCGCATCTTTTAGGTTGGTCGTGGTGACAGAGCGACTGGCAAAGGCAGCATCTACCGCTTTCGCGACCGGTCCAACCAAATCCCAATCATCATCCCAAGCAAGCTCAAGCGGCGTTATGCGCCCCTCGAGCCCGTAATACTCAATGCCGGCATCAAGGGTGCCCAACATAGCGGGGGAGAAGTCGGCTGCAATCACAGGATGCCCAGCCTGAGCAAGCGGAATAGCAATCGACCCAGCCCCACACCCCATATCAAGCACGGATTCACCAGGCTTTAACGCCAACAGCTTAATAAAGTCCCGGGCATACGGAGCAGTCTCAAGCGGCCGAAAATGCCGAGCCCGCTTATCCCACTCAAAAGAGTCATCAGCCCGCCGCCGACCAGCCTGCAAGCGCATCCATTCGCCATTCCAATCAGCAGAAAGCAGCTCAGAACGATTCTCCCCATCAGCCACGGGCCAACCTCCTAGCAACAAAAAAGCGACTCCTCCCAAAAGAAGAGCCGCAACCAGCATATATCAGAAAGAACCGATCCAACGCCAAACCGCCATACCAGCAAAGTAGGGCAGAAGCGAAGCGACTGCCAAAGGGATAGAACCCAACCGAGGGCCCGTTGCGCGGGAGCCCCGGGGAGGGCAAATATATAAGGTCGATCGCGAGTTCCGCACGAGCCGGAGAGCACTTAATGTGCTCTCCGTGCGAGC
>URBQ01000048.1 GCA_900546115.1 uncultured Collinsella sp. | reverse complement strand
TGAAGCCGGTGCGGATTTGCGAAGCAAATACGCGGACGTCCCGTTGCCCGCTCCACCGGGCACGGGAGACATGGGGACGGCTAATTCAACAAAGTCTTCCCCTTCGGCTTCGTGAAGCTGAGGGGCTCGCCTGAAGCCGGTGCGGATTTGCGAAGCAAATACGCGGACGTCCCGTTGCCCGCTCCAATTCCAAAATGTTAGGTTAATGCCTGCTGCCCATACTTGCACCTGCGCACGGTACAATGGTTGGGTTACGACCAACGTGCCAATAACCAAAAAGGAGCCGCTATGATCGATCGCTATACCCGCCCGGAGATGGGACACATTTTCTCCCTCGAGAACAAGTACGCCATTTGGCAGGAAATCGAGGTTCTGGCCTGCGAGGCCCAGGCGGAGCTCGGCAAGATCGGTATTTCCAAAGACGAGGCCCAGTGGATCCGCGACCATGCCAACTTTGAGAAGGCGAAGGTCGATGAGATCGAGGAAGTCACGCGCCACGACGTCATTGCCTTCCTGACCAACATGAAGGAGTACATCGATGCCGATGTTCCCGAGGGCGACCCCAAGCCCAGCCGCTGGGTTCACTATGGCATGACCAGCTCCGATCTGGGCGACACGGCCCTGTGCTACCAGCTCACCCAGGCCTGCGACCTGATCATCGAGGACGTCAAGAAACTCGGCGAGATCTGCAAGCGTCGTGCCTTCGAGGAGCGCAACACGCTCTGCGCCGGACGTACTCATGGCATCCATGCCGAGCCGATGACCTTCGGCATGAAGTTTGGCTCTTGGGCCTGGGAGCTCAAGCGCGATCTGGACCGTCTTGAGGATGCCCGCAAGAATGTTGCCTTCGGTGCTATCTCGGGCGCTGTCGGCACGTACAGCTCCATCGAGCCGTTTGTTGAGGAATATGTCTGCGAGCACCTGGGCCTGGTTCACGACCCGCTGTCCACGCAGGTTATTAGCCGCGATCATCACGCCTACCTCGCCGGCGTTCTTGCCACCACCGCGGCCACCTGCGAGCGCATCGCTACCGAGGTTCGCAATCTGCAGAAGACCGATACGCTCGAGGCCGAGGAACCGTTCCGTAAGGGTCAAAAGGGCAGCTCAGCCATGCCGCACAAGCGCAACCCCATCACCATGGAGAAGGTCTGCGGCCTGTCGCGCGTCGTGAAGTCCAACGCCCAGGTCGCCTTCGATAACGTCGCCCTGTGGCACGAGCGTGACATTTCGCACTCCTCTGCCGAGCGCGTCGCCCAGGCCGATAGCTTCATTGCCCTCGACCACATGTTCCAGTGCCTCATCCGCGTTATCGACGGCCTGCAGCTGTATCCCGCTCGCATGATGGCCAACCTCAATAAGACCCGCGGCCTCATCTTCTCCTCCAAGGTGCTGCTCGCCCTCGTCGACACGGGTATCACCCGCGAGGACGCGTACGCCATTGTGCAGGAGAACGCCATGGCAACCTGGCACGAGGTACAGGATTGTGTCTCCGGCCCCACCTTTAAGGAGCGTCTCGAGGCCGACCCGCGCTGCACCGTCAGTCAGGAGAAGCTCGACGAGATTTTTGATCCGTGGGACTTCCTCACCCGTATCGACACAGTCTTTGATCGTCTGGAGCAGCTGAGCTTCGAGTAGGTTCGGGCATAACGTTAGCTTTTTAGGGCGCTTTGCTGGTAATGTGTGTTGCCGGCAAAGCGCCTCGTTGCATTTAGGGAAAGACGGGGATAATAGTCGTCTCGAATAACATTCTGAGAGGGGATCGCATGATTTCGTTTGATTACAAGCCTCAGGGCGTGTGTGCTCGCAATATTCACCTTGACCTTTCCGATGACGGCAACAAGGTGATGGGCGTTGAGTTTACCGGCGGCTGCGATGGTAACCTCAAGGCCATCTCCAGGCTGGTCGAGGGTGCTCCTGCCGATCGGGTAATCGAGGTTCTCGCCGGTAATACCTGCGGTATGAAAAAGACCTCCTGCGCCGACCAGCTTACGCGCGCTATCGAGGCCGCTCGCGCCGAGATCGCCTAATGGGTATCGCCGATCACATCAAGAACGGAATATCGCGTCGCGGCTTTGTACTCGGTGGGGCTGCCGCGGGCGCTGCCACGGTGCTTGCCGGATGCTCGAAAAAACCGGGTACCAGCGATGATGCTGCCGGCGAGCCGCAGGTTATCAAGGACGATTCCAAAATCATCTCGATTACGGATGAGTACGAGGCAGTCGACATCGATCTTGAGCCGGCGGCGTCGTGGACGCTGCCTCTGGGTACGCTGCTGTACTACTGCGACGGCGATTACGCCGCGGCGATGATGGCGCCCGCATCGGCACTGCACGCCAACACACTCGGTGTGCTTAACCTGGGCGATGGCTCGCTTACCACATTAATCGAGGATCCTATCGAGGGCACGGGATATGCATTCTACGATGTCCGTGCCGGCGACGGCGTATTCGCGTGGGTTGAGATGAACTTTGCCAATTCATCGTGGAAACTCTACGCTCAAAATCTGTCGGGCGCTTCGCTCTCTGGCGATGTGGTTGAGCTCGATCGAGGTGGCAAGGACTATGATCCGCCCCTGTTTACGGCGTTCGGGTCATCAGTTATCTGGTATAAAATGCCTTCGGCAGGCGGCAATAAAACGAGTAGTGATTCGTTTTGCTATCGTCGCTCGCTTGATGAATCCAAGGCCGAGGCAATTTGGAAATCGACGGGCCGCTTTGCATCGGCCCCGCGCGCGAGCGACGGCATTTTGACCATCTCGCCGCGTGTCCGCAACGACGAGGGCGTCTACTACGGCATAACGGCAATCGATCTGACCGACGGCAACAACACCAAGCGTGCCCAGCTGGTCCTCCCTTCGTCAGTTTCGCCTTTCGAGGCCGTATATATGGGCGATACCTTCGTGTTTTCTATCGAGGCGGCCTATAGTGGCGTGGGCAGCTTGGGCAATATGGGCACGTATATCGGTAATGAGGGAGGGCCGTACCTCTTCCTGTCACGCGAGCCGCTCGCATGTGCGGCTGGCAAGAAGAATAAATACCTTGTTAAGGTACAGGCGTCGCATTTCCTGATCGACACCTCTGCCAAGACCTATGGCTCGCTGCTGTCGCCCGACCGCGCTTTGGAATATGGCGATTATCCAGCTACGGCGGGAAAATCGGACTCATTCCTTACGTACGCCACGGTGCGCAACAGCCAGGGTATACCAGAGACGGTCACTGCACGCCTGTTCTCTCTTTAATTTTAGAGGGGTTAAAAAGGCGCCAACAGGGGAATAAACGCGTTGTAATTGTGAGCACCGCCCGCCGAGCTGCCGCGTCATAGCGGCATCCGGCGGGCTCAGGTGCGTTAGAATGGGCTTGTTCTTAGCTAATTGAGACAGGGGGGCCGTGTTATGGCTTCAGATGCAAAAAAGATTCTGCTGGTCGAGGATGAGAAGGCAATCCGTGACGCCGTCGCCGCCTATCTCGAGCGCGAAGGCTACTGGGTTGTGGGCGTCGGCGACGGCCAGTCCGCGATCGAGGAGTTCGAGAAGCATCAGTTCGACCTGGTCGTGCTCGACCTTATGCTCCCCAAGATCCCCGGCGAGCGCGTTTGCCGCACCATTCGCGATACCTCGGATGTCCCCATCATCATGCTGACGGCTAAGGGCGAGATCGAGGACCGTATTATCGGTCTTGAGCTCGGCGCCGACGACTATCTGATTAAGCCGTTCTCGCCGCGCGAGCTCGTCGCCCGCGTTCGCGCTCTGTTCCGCCGTGCCCACCAGGCCGACGAGCCCGCCGTCGAGGTGCTCGACTTCGGCGATCTGGTCATCGATATTTCGGGCCACAAGATCTTGGTCGAGGGCAAGGAAGTCGATCTGACGGCTTCCGAGTTCAAGCTGCTCACCACACTTGCTCGTCATCCCGGCCGTGTCTACAACCGTATGGAGCTGGTCGAGAAGGTGCTTGGGTACGACTTTGAGGGCTATGAGCGCACCATCGATAGCCACGTGAAGAACCTTCGCGCCAAGCTGGGCGATGATCCCAAGAAGCCCAAGTGGCTCTACACCGTCCATGGTGTCGGCTATCGCTTCGAGGCTCCGGCTAAGACCGATAAGTCGGACGAGAAATAGGGAAATCACATATGACACCTGCGCGCTTTGAAATCGGACAAAAGCACAAGCAGGAGAGCGAGGCGGGTTCCAAGGCTAGTTGGAACACGCCTCGTTCCGATTCACGGCCAACGATGAGCTATCCCTCGCGCATGGCACTTGCTTTTGCTCTGACATCGCTCATGACAGTATTGGTGCTGGTGGGCGTTGTCTCTGTTGTGTGGGGCACGGTCTTTTCGGATTACACACGCTCCAATATCGTCGAAATCGCAAATTCCGCTGCCGAGAAGTTGGCAACCTCATATGAGGAAAACGGCTCTTGGACCGCGGGGGAACTGCGCACGGTCGCAACGTCGAGTTTGGTTTCCGACGATCTGGGTATGCAGGTCGTCAATAAAAAGGGCGTGATCGTTTATGACGATTCCTGGCCCTCGGCAAGCGCCACCGCCGATGTACGCGAAAACCAGGCTACGACCGACGACACGAGCGGCAAGAGGGCATCGCATAGCCCGGTCTCGTCTGCTCCAACCGACTCCGATAGCGTTGCTAACGTCGAGATTGTAACGTCTTCCGGCGAGCATGTCGGACAGGTAAAGCTGTGGGCCATCGGCTCCGACGCGCTGCTCACCAAGGCGGACTCTGCGTTTAGGGAGAAGACCTTTAACGCCATGGCCCTCGCCGCGGTTGTTGCAATCTGCATTTCGGTCGTTATCGGATCGCTCGTGTCGCGCATGCTCACCAAGCCGATTCATCGCATCACCAGTACCGCAAAGCAAATCCGTGACGGCGACCTGTCGGCTCGCACGGGACTGCGCGGTGATGACGAGATCGATCAGCTGGGAGAGACCTTCGACGAGATGGCCACCTCACTCGAGAAAGATATGAAGCACGAGAAGCGCCTGACCTCTGATGTTGCCCACGAGCTGCGCACGCCGCTCATGGCCATGCTTGCAACGGTCGAGGCCATGCAAGACGGTGTGTATCCCACCGACGACGAACACCTGGAGACGGTCGCTTCCGAGACGCGTCGCCTGGCTCGTCTGGTGCAGCAGATGCTCGACCTGTCGCGCATGGAAAACAGCACGGCTCCGCTCAACCTTGAGCCGGTGGACATGGTTCCTTTCGTGCGTTCCATCGTCAATGCCCAGGAGCGCCTGTTTGTCGACCGCGATCTGCGCCTGCGTTTTGCGGACGAGACCCAGGGTCACGACGATGTCGTCGAGGCCGATCCCGACATGATCACGCAATGTGTTATCAACCTCATGAGCAACGCCATGCGCTACACCCCCGAGGGCGGTTGGGTCGTGGTGTCGGTGCTCAGTGACCGCAAGCACGTCAGCATTGCCGTTTCTGATACCGGCATCGGTATTGCCAAGGACGATCTGTCGCGTATCTTCGGGCGGTTTTGGCGTGCCGACGCCAGTCGCGCCCGCGAAGCTGGCGGCCTGGGCGTTGGCCTCGCCGTGACCAAGCAGATCGTCGAGCGTCACCATGGCTACATATCCGTGGAGTCGGAGCTTGGAAAGGGTACGACTTTTACAATTCATCTGCCCCGCGAGCACACGGCGGACGCGGCATCTACTACAATGGAGCACTAGCTTTTCGCTATTCGGTGAAGGAGGGGCTGCGTCCCTGCCGCTCCGAGTTTGCGAAAACATGCGGGAAAGAACCCGCATTTCTGTCGTATTTAGGTAAGGAGTGACTCACGTGACAACGATGGAGCGTCGTCCGGATTCCCGTGGCAAGGTTCGTGATATCTACGATGCCGGTGAAAACCTGCTGATGGTCGCCACCGACCGCATTTCTGCGTTCGACTTCATTCTTCCCGACGAGATTCCGTTTAAGGGAGAGGTGCTCAATCGCATCTCGGCATTCTGGTTCGATAAGTTTGCCGACATCGTCCCCAACCATCTCGTTTCCATCGACCCGGCGGATTTCCCCGAGGAGTTTGCTGAGTATCGTGACTACCTCGCTGGCCGCGCCATGCTGGTTAAGAAGGCCCAGACGATTCCCATCGAGTGCATCGTCCGCGGCTATCTGACCGGTTCGGGCAAGAAGACCTACGACGAGAACGGCACCGTCTGCGGCATCCAGCTGCCTGAGGGCCTGACCGAGGCTTCCAAGCTTCCTGAGCCGCTGTTCACGCCGTCCACGAAGGCCGAGATCGGTGACCACGACGAGAACATCTCGTTCGAGCGTTGCTGCGAGATCGTGGGCGAGGACATCGCCACGCAGATTCGCGACCTTTCCCTCAAGATCTACAAGGCCGCTGCCGAGTACGCCGCGACCCGTGGCATCATCATTGCCGACACCAAGTTCGAGTTTGGTGTCATCGATGGCAAGGTCACACTGATCGACGAGTGCCTCACGCCCGACTCCAGCCGTTTCTGGCCTGCTGCCAGCTACGAGGAGGGCAAGATCCAGCCTAGCTACGACAAGCAATTCGTCCGCAATTGGCTCAAAGCCAACTGGGATATGACGGGGGAGACCCCGCACCTGCCCGCCGAGGTCATCGATGGCACGTCCGAGCGCTATCGCGAGGCCTTCCAGATCATCACGGGCGCCCAGTTCACAAGCATGAAGGAGAACGCATAAGTGAGTACCCGTAGCGCCACGAACAAGCGCACGCAATCCCACGAAGTTACCGGGGTTGCGCGCAAGTCTGCCGCATCTGCTAAGCCCGCCCGCCAAGCAGCGAGCTCCGTTCGCGTCGTGCCGGCTTCGTCTAAGGCACGCCGCAAAGAGCTCGAGAAGGGCGAGAACCTCGAGGGCCTCTCTAAAGAGGAGAAGCGCGCCCGCAAGGCTAAGCAGCGCGCCAAGGAGGACCGCATCTATACGGTGTCGAATATCCTCCTCAAGCAGGACGAGGACTACACCAAGCGCCGTCGCATCTGGTGGATTGTGCTCGCCATTGGCATGGTGCTCGTCGTGGCAATTGGGGCCTCGCTGTACTTCGCTCCCGCTGGCATGGTGTCCAGCCCTGTCCAGATGGTCGGCATCGTTTTGTCCTATGTCATCATTTTGGGTGACTTTATCTACGACTTCGTTCGTATTCGTCCCCTGCGCAACATGTACCGCGCGCAGGCCGAGGGCATGTCCGAGAACAAGCTCAACGCCCTTATCGAGCGCTCGGCTGCCGAGGAGGACAAGAAGGACTCCAAGAAGAAGTAGCGTTTGCATTCATACTTATCGCTAAGATATAAGGCGCGTCGTTTTTGCGGCGCGCCTTTTTACTGTTCTATAGATAGATGGAGTGGCACATGATTCGAGCTGCCCTGACGGTCGAAGAGGCTCTGGAGGGCATGAAGGCCCTGGAGCCCAAGATTAAAAACTACGCGCGCCTGGTCGTCCGCAAGGGAGTAAACGTCAAATCCGGTCAGGAGGTCGTCGTTCAGTCTCCGGTCGAGTGCGCGCCTTTTGCCCGCGTGGTGGTCGCGGAGGCTTATGCCGCCGGCGCTGGTCACGTGACGGTCATTTGGGCCGATGATGCCGTGACGAGGCTCACGTACGAGCATGTCGATAAAAGCTATTTTGAGCAGACGCCCGAGTGGAAGCGCCTGCAGCTGGATTCCCTGGCCCAGGACGGTGCCTGCTTTATCTTTATTGAGGGTGCGGATCCTGCAGCCCTCAAGGGCATCGATCCAGCCAAGCCGGCCGCGGCATCCAAGGCGAGGAATACGCAGTGCAAAGTTTTCCGCCGTGGACTGGATTACAACATCAATCCGTGGTGCATCGCCGGCGCTCCGGTCGTGGCTTGGGCACGCGAGGTGTTCCCGGGAGACGCCGATGAGGTTGCAATCTATAAGCTGTGGAATGCGATTCTGCACACCGCTCGCGCCGATGGCCAGGACCCGGAGAGCGACTGGGAGCTTCATGACGCGGCGTTCGAAAAGAACTTGCGCTTCCTGAACGACAATCGTTTTGACCGGCTGCATTACACCGCGGCAAATGGAACCGATCTGACGATTGGCATGACGAAGGGTCACGAGTGGGCCGGCGGCAAGGGTAAGACGCCCGATGGACATCCCTTCTTCCCCAACATCCCCACCGAGGAGGTCTTCACCTCGCCTGATCGCATGCGCGCTGACGGAATCGTCTACTCGGCCATGCCGCTCATCCACCACGGTAACAAGGTCGACGATTTTTGGATTAAGTTCGAGGGCGGCCGTGTGGTGGACTACGACGCCCGCGTGGGCAAGGCGACGCTTGCGAGCATCATTGACACCGACGAAGGTGCCGCTCATCTGGGCGAGGTCGCGCTCATTTCCAAGAACACGCCGATCCGCGAAAGTAGCGTTCTGTTCTACGATACGCTCTATGACGAGAACGCCAGCTGCCACCTTGCGCTGGGTGTCGGCTTCCCCGAGTGCATCGAGGGCGGGTATGACATGTCCAAGGAGGAGCTCCTGGAGCATGGCGTTAACGTATCGAGCACGCATGTCGACTTTATGATCGGCACGGACGACATCGATATTACGGGCATTACGCCTGATGGACGTGAAGTTGTGATTTTCCAGAACGGCCAATGGAGTTGGGAATAGTCCCAGACCGTGGTACAATGCCACCCGCGGGCCGTTAGCTCAGCTGGCAGAGCAGGGGACTTTTAATCCCAAGGTCCAGGGTTCGAACCCCTGACGGCCCACCCAAAGATTGTTGGGACGGTCAACTTCGGTTGGCCGTCTTTTTTTGTCGCCCTTTCATGGGTTCGAACCCGTCGGTGCGCGGAGCTGAGTAAACGCGTGAGCGTTTGCCAGCGCGGCGCGCAAGGCGCGAAAGCGCCGCAGCGGCCGCCTGCGGAGCAGGCTGAACCCCTGACGGCCCACCATAGAAAAGAAAAAGAAATGAAAACAGATAGATACGGAATTAGCGGCAGCACATTAAAGATAATAGCGGCCATCTCGATGGTTCTCGATCATGTAAGCGGGATCGTCCTGACCAATGGAATCATGACTCACGCATCGTACAATCAGATATCAGACGAACAGTGGGCGATTCTAAGCGAGGCTTCGGATGTGCTTCATGTTCTTGGCAGAATTGCATTTCCCTTATTTTGCTTTTTGATAGTTGAGGGATTTTTGCATACTCATGACATAAAGAAGTACCTGCGAAATATGCTTGTCTTCGCAATCATTGCGGAGCCCATATACGATTTCGTTCAAACCGGGCAGCTATTTGACCTTCGGCAACAGAATGTTATGTATGAGCTCCTGCTTTCCTTGGTCTTTTTGATTATTCTGGAAAAGATACAAAGTCTTTCAAAATGGAAGAGGCACATTGCAGAAATTGCTCTGATTGTTTTGACAGCACTGGCAGCTGAATACACTAAGCTGGATGGCGGTGCGTATGGCATTCTGCTTGTGGCTGCATTCTATTTATTCCACGACAGCGAAGCTAAGATGTTCTTTGCTGCAGTATGTGCAGTGCTCTTTTCGTCATGCCATATAATTGGCGGCGGATTTGAGTTCACTACAGCTAATTTTTTTAATCCTGATGTTGCTGCCGCGATAATTTCGTTGTTGCTTATCAATCTTTATAATGGCAAGCGAGGGCTGAAGCTGAAATATTTCTTCTACATTTTCTATCCGGCACATCTTGCTCTGCTTTATGGTGTCTCGCTTATTGTTTTGAACTGTCTTTAAAAACTCTCAAACAAGTCTCTGAAAGCAGAAACAAATTGACCCTAAGACTGCTTGTGAATTTCCGGAAGACCTGAGAGATGCGAGGATAGACAACGAGGGCTGCAGAAAGATGCTTCTCAGTTCTCTGGCGGATCGCATGAATCTGTATGAGGATCACTTCCACACACTCATTGATAACAGTGATAAACACAGCAGATCCTCAAAACATGAGACTGCGAAGGTCGAAAGATGCTTCGAAAGCCTGAATGGCAGCGAGAAAACGAGTTCGGAAGCACCCTCTGGATGCTCCAGCATAGAATAGAAAGCGGTCAACTTCGGTTGGCCGTCTTTTTTTGTCGCCCTTTCATGGGTTCGAACCCG
>URBQ01000047.1 GCA_900546115.1 uncultured Collinsella sp. | reverse complement strand
CCGTGGGAGGCCAGGGCGCCGCTGACCGGTGGACGGCACCGAGCCGTACGCTTGAACTGAGAAGGGGGAGGCCTCGCGGCCTCCCCCTTTTTTGCGTTAACACTTCAAAATAAAGTCGCATTTCACCTGTAACCCGGTTGGACTTACGGGTAATGAGCTTTTATTTAAAGACAATACATCGAATCACAAGGGTAACCGCTATGACCACAATGATCAAAAGCAGGAATTGGAGTCGATGCTGTTTGCGTCGTTTACTTGATGAAACGAAGATCGTTTTCCCTTGTTTTGGCGTTTCGAGATAACGAGCCGAATGCGTTAAGGTTTGCTTGGGTCGAGGACCTCTTTGCTGCCGAGTTATGCGCGTTTCCGTCAAATCGTCATTGATTGCGCTGTTTTTTGATAACGGTGCATCTTTCAGATATACGGGATCGCCCGATGCGACGCCCATATGCTTTCGCCCCGTTTGGGCATCTTCGAGTGTTCGATATCGATTTCTTGTCACATACTCGGGCTCTGGATCATTAATGGGCTCTTGCGAGATGTGAGGGCGATGGAACCGTGGCGGCTGCGTGGAAGTATCTTCCCCCTGTGTCGGCATAAACATATTGTTTTGGTTTTGGTCGTCCATGATGCCCTTTAGCTCGTTACCAACAACGTGTACGCGCTCATTGTAAGCCCCTTGCTATTTGTAGCTGTGGACATACTCGTTATTTAAGCTCTGGTTCAAAGAACCTTAACCTTCCAAAAACCTGAGTCATATACACTTAGATATGCTTATGGTGCCTGACTCAAAAAACTTTATAGTCGGTGTATATATGAGCACCGGGTGGGCATATATAAGAGCGTCAAAAGAAGTCCCAGTCACCTAGAAGATGACTCGGCAGTCCTATAAAGGAGTGGTAAACATGGCAAGCATGGTTCCTTATCGTTCGGTTTTTGGCGTTCGTCCCTCTGCTAGCTCGCTGTTCGATCTGTTTGATGATATGAGTGACCTAGCGAACAGCTCGATTGCCTCAAAGGCGTTCCCCGTTGATGTTGAGGATAAGGGCGATGGCTATGAGGTCAAGGCTTATCTTACCGGCGTCGCCAAGGACGATATCGATGTCGAGCTTAACGAGGGCCGTCTCTCCATTAGCGTGAATGTCGAGGAAGACGAGGAGAACGAGGGCAAGAACTTCCTGCAGAAGGAGTTCAGCTCGTACAGCGCGACGCGTGGTGTGTATCTCAAGGATGCTTCGAGCGAGGGTCTCTCGGCTAAGTACGCCGACGGCATCCTTACCGTTACGGTTCCCAAGATCGTCGAGAAGAAGAACGTTACGAAGATCTCCATCGACTAACTTCGTTGGTGTTCTGCGCTATTAAAAGATAACAAAAGGGGCTGGGAAGCGATTCCCGGCCCCTTTTGCTGTCTAGAACAGTCTATTGAATGGTTGCTGGCCGATGCTGGCTTGCGGGGCGTATCGAGAGTTTTCGCGATCCTTGGAGAAGGGTGGCAGAGCTGCCAACCTCGTCATCCAAGGTTGCGGCTAGAGCTTTGGCATAGCTTTTGACGGTAAGGCTCGGGCGATTGTTATCTTGGCTGATATGCATGGCAATGAGCTGTTCGGTGCGATCGGTAACGAGTTCGCGCGCGGCTTCGGCGGCTTGGCCATTGGAGAGGTGTCCCCTTGCAGACAGGATGCGCTCCTGAAGAAAGCGGGGATATTCTCCCTCGCGCAGCATGGTCACATCGTGGTTGCTTTCGAGCGCGAGGACTCGACAATCTTTGAGGGTGTTCATGGCTTGGCTCGATAGCTCTCCGGTGTCGGTGGCAAACCCAATGGAATCGTCGAGAGCATTAAATCGATAGCCGACAGGATTGATGACATCGTGCGATGTTGAGTAGGTTTGCACGAGGATGCCGGCAATGGGGAGCGTGTCGCCGGGGTCAAATTCCTCTACGGGCAGGTGCGCGAGGTTTTCTTTGCATGAAAGGGTGTCCCTGCTGGCAAAGAGGGGACCATGCCAGTGCTTGCACCATACATCGAGCCCCTTGATATGGTCACCATGCTCATGGGTGATTACTAGAGCGGCGACGTCGTCTGCCGAGAGGCCAAGCTCCGCCATGCGTTTAAGTGTCTCGCGGCGGGACAGGCCGTTGTCGATCATGATGAGCCCCTGAGGCCCCTCGACGAGTGCGCAGTTGCCTTTTGAGCCGCTGCCGAGGATATGAAGGTGCAGGCGAGACATAAGATTCCAAAGGATACAATGGGTGCGGACGAATAGAGGAGGAAGCGAATGCCAACGGTATCTCAGCACTATGGACATCATGCCGCGCCGAGGACGGATAAGAGCGCCCTGGCAACGCGGCAGGCCGCTGCCCCCGTAGTGCTCATGGTATCAGGCGGTGCGGACTCGACGGCGCTGCTCCTTATGGCTTGCACATCAAAGCTGGATATTCAGGACGGGCGCGGCGTCGCTCCCATTGCGCGCGAGCGATTGCACGTGCTGCATGTAAACCATCATCTGCGCGGGGAGGCATCCGATGGCGACGAGGCCTTTGTACGTGACCTGTGCGCGCAATACGGTTTGCCGCTGTGTGTTGAGCATGCCTATTTTGATGACGAATCGGGCAATATCGAGGCTGCGGCTCGCGAGGTGCGCTATGCCGCGGCACGGAGATACGTTCGCGAACTTTGTGCCGAATCGGGCGCACCGCGGACGGCGGCTCGTATCTGTACCGCGCATACTTCGTCGGACCGCGCGGAAACATTTTTGATGAATGCCATTAAAGGGTCGGGTCCCGCGGGTCTATCGAGCATTCCGCGCCGTCGGAACATTGTGGTTCGCCCCTTGCTCGACCTCACGCACGATGAGCTCGTGAGCTATCTGCAGGTGCACGGTCAGCCATGGCGGGAAGATGAAAGCAACGAGGACGTTTCGTACCTGCGCAACTATGTACGCCATCGGGTGATGCCGGTGGTGGCACAGCGCAACGCGAGCGTCTGTAAGACGATTGGCGCCGCTTGCGAAATTCTGGGCGACGAAGACGCCTTTCTTTCCCAGCTTTCGGCACAGGCGTTTCGAAGCTGCCTGCGCAAGGAAGCGGCGGGCGCACTTGTGCTCGATGCGCGCCGTCTTGCCGCCGCTGAGGTTGTGATTGCACGGCGTATCGTGCGATTGGCGATTAAGCGCATCGATCCCGACGCGCGACCGGAGATGCGGCACGTGGAGCGCGTGCTCGCCTGCGTCGCTGCGGGCTCGGGCTCGGTAACGCTTCCTGCGGGAATTGATGCCCGTGTGGAGTTTGGCATGCTGGCGTTCAAGGTCCCGGCGGCGCGCGAGGGCTTAGTGGCCGACTGGATCTCCGTTCCCGGTCGTCTGCCGCTGGGGGCGGGGCGTATGCTGACAGCGGAGCCGATGGCTGTGGAGCCGGGGTGCGATATCGTGCACCGTGCCCGCGAGCTTGCTGCTGCCGGAAAGGTTGCGGCCTTGGTGGATGCGGCGGCCCTGGGGTTTGCCGACTGCGATGGCGAGCGGATGTTAGCCGGCTCGCGCGGGGAGATTCCCACCGAGGCACGATCGGCGCGCCTGTGGGTGGATAGCCCTGTGCCGGGAGACGTGATGTGCCCGTTGGGGATGAACGGCCGAAGCAAGAAAGTGTCAGACCTGTTGAACGAGGCGCGCATTCCTGTTTCAGACCGCTCTGGCGTACCCGTGGTAAGAACGGCTCCGGGGGGTGCCGTAGTATGGGTCGCGGGCGTTCGCGCGGACGAACGTTTTAAGTGCACGGCGGCGACGCGCGTGGCCTATCTGCTTCGCGTGGTTGACGCGGATTAGCTCCTCGCACCAGCTTTTCTGTGCGGCGTTGACGGTATTCCCGCGCTGATGGTGCGCGGGCTGGAAAATATACCCCGTGCGCTGCTAGAATGTGTAGTTCGCGTCCATACGGCGGTGTGTGGGCGATTAAGCACAAGAAAGGGTTGTCATGGCTTCTCAACATCCGGATATCGAGAAGGTTCTGTTTACGCAGGAGGATATCGACGGTATCGTCTCTCGCCTAGGCGAGCAGATTACTCGCGACTACGCGGGTAAGGATCTGGTGCTGATTGCGGTCCTGCGCGGCGCCGTGGTCTTTATGGGCGACCTGATGCGCAAGATCGAGCTGCCGACCAACATCGATTTCATGGCTGTTTCGAGCTATGGCGACGGTGTGAAGTCTTCGGGTATCGTGCGTATCATTAAGGACCTGGATATCGACATCCGTGGTCGCGACGTGCTGATCGTCGAGGACATTCTGGACTCGGGCCTGACCCTCAAGTACCTGATGAAGAACCTCGAGAGCCGCAAGCCCGCTTCTCTGGAGGTCGCCGCCTTCCTATGGAAGGACGTTGAGGACCGTACCTCGGCCGTCACGCCCAAGTATGTTGGAACCCATTGCCCCGATGCCTTTGTGGTGGGCTACGGCCTCGACTATGCCGAGCGCTATCGCAACCTTCCGTATCTGGGCATTTTGAAACCGGAGGTTTATTCGTAAGATGCCCGACGACTGTAACGATAACAATTCCCAGACTCCCCGGGAGCCTAAGATCCCGGGGATGCCCGGAGGCAAGAAGCCCACGCGTACGGGCTGGCTGTATTTTATTTTGGCTTGCGCGCTTCTGGGCTACGCCTTCTTTAACATGGGCTCCGGCTTTGCCAGCTCCAGCAATACCGTTAAGCTCGCGACGAGCGAGATGGTGAGCGCCATTAAGCAGGATCGCGTCGAAGATTTGACCTATACGGTTCAAGACGGAAGCGTGGCGGGTCATTACTGGAAGACGAAAAAGGACAAGGGTGATACGAGCGAGCTCAAGAGCTTCTCCTCGACCTATGTCGGCTCCGATTCGCTTGCCGAGCTTATGGCGGAGCACCCCGACACCAAGTACATCGTCAACACCAACGACCCCGATTTTTGGGGCGACTTAGCGATGAGTGTGCTGCCGACGATCGCCCTGATCGCCATCATGTTCTACTTTATGCGCCAGATGATGGGCGCCAACAACAGGAACATGCAGTTTGGCAAGACCAATGCCAAGACCAACGAGGCTACGCGTCCCAAGGTCAAGTTCGAGGACGTTGCCGGCGTGGACGAGGCAGTCGAGGAGCTCGAGGAGATCCGTGACTTTTTGAGCGATCCGGATCGCTATCGCAAGCTGGGCGCCAAGATCCCGCGTGGCGTGTTGCTGGTGGGCCCTCCGGGCACCGGTAAAACGTTGCTGGCCAAGGCCGTTGCCGGCGAGGCGGGCGTGCCGTTCTTTAGCATCTCGGGTTCCGACTTTGTCGAGATGTTCGTGGGTGTCGGCGCCAGCCGCGTGCGTGACCTCTTTAAGGAGGCCAAGTCCCAGGCCCCGTCGATCATCTTCATCGATGAGATCGATGCCGTAGGACGTCAGCGCGGAGCCGGCTTGGGCGGCGGTCACGATGAGCGCGAGCAGACGCTCAACCAGCTGCTGGTCGAGATGGACGGTTTTGAGGAGAGCGAGTCGGTCATCCTGATCGCCGCCACCAACCGCCCCGACATTCTGGATCCGGCGCTGCTGCGTCCCGGCCGTTTTGACCGTCAGGTTACGGTCGACCGTCCGGATGTGAAGGGCCGCGAGCAGATCTTGCGCGTGCATGCCGAGAACAAGCCGATGGACGAGGACGTGAAGTTTGAGAAGCTCGCCCAGATGACCGTTGGCTTCACCGGCGCCGATCTGGCGAACTTGCTCAATGAGTCTGCACTGTTGGCTGCCCGCCGTCATCGTTCTGTGATTTCCATGGACGAGGTTGAGGAATCGATGGAGCGCGTGATTGCCGGACCGCAGCGCAAGGGTCGCGTGATGACCGAGGCCGAGCGCACCACGATTGCCTACCACGAGAGCGGTCACGCCCTGGTGGGCCACATCCTGGAGCACTCCGATCCGGTCCACAAGATCTCGATCGTCAGCCGCGGTCAGGCTCTGGGCTACACGCTGCAGCTTCCGCAGGAGGACCACTTCCTCAAGACCAAGAACGAGATGCTCGACGAGCTCGCCGTGTTCTTGGGCGGTCGCGTTGCCGAGGAGCTCATGTGCGATGACATCACGTCGGGCGCGAGCAACGACCTGGAGCGTGCGACCAAGATGGCGCGCGAGATGGTTACGCGTCTGGGCATGAGCGAGGAGCTGGGTACGCAGGTCTTTGGCGAGGCGCAGCATCAGGTGTTCCTTGGTCGCGATTACGCCGATCACCAGGATTATTCCGAGGAGACGGCACGCCGCATCGATATCGAGGTTCAGCGCATCATGCGCGAGGCCCATCGCCGTGCGGTCGAGATTCTGGATGCCCGTCGCGATCAGCTCGATCTGATGGCGAAGGTGCTGCTCGAGCGCGAGACCGTCGAAGGCGACGCCGTGAACGCCCTGCTCGACAACGAGTGGGATGCTTACCTTGAGCGCGAGGGCGATATCCTGGCGGCCAAGGAGGAGCGCAACGCCAAGGCGGCCGGCATGCCGACCAAGAAGCGCTCGCCTCGCATGAGCGAGGAGGAGCTGGCGGCTGATGCTGCGGCCTTTGCGCAGGCGGCCATGCAGGAGGATGCCGAAGCCGCATCCGATGATGCCGGTGATGGCAATGCTGTCAACGCTGACGGCAACACCGACGCCGACAAATAGTTCTTGTAGCGAAAGCCTCTGCGGGGAAACCTGTGGAGGCTCTTTCTTTTGAGCGATATGTTGATTGGGGACAGACTTAAATGAGCGTTTTCACGCATTTAAGTCTGTCCCCAATCAACATTGCTGCGGCGCTTTGCTCAACTAAAGCGTACAATACCGCCTATGCGAAAGGGGAACAGATGATTAACGAAACCATGTATGCTCGCGGTGCGGAAAGCTCCATCATCCGTGAGATTTTTAGCTATGGCCTTGAGCGCAAGGCACAGATCGGTGCAGAGAACGTATTCGATTTTTCGCTGGGAAACCCGAGTGTTCCGGCGCCTGCCGCCGTGGCGGAGTCCATTAAGAAGGCCTTGGAGCTGCCGAGTGACCAGTTGCACGGTTATACGCCCGCTCCGGGCCTGCCGCAATGCCGAGCAGCCGTCGCCGAGTCGCTCAACCGCCGCTTCGGTACGAGCTATGAGGGCAAGGATGTCTTTATGACCGTGGGCGCGGCGGCTTCGCTCACCTATACGCTCAACGCCGTTACGAACCCGGGTGACGAGGTCATTGTTATCGCCCCGTACTTCCCGGAGTATCGCGTGTGGATTGAGAAGGCCGGCTGTACGTGTGTCGAGGCGCTCGCCGATGAAGATACGTTCCAGCTGAGCGTGGATAACGTGCTCAAGGCGATTACCGATAAAACGGCAGCTGTCATCATCGACTCGCCGAACAACCCGACCGGCGCCGTGTATACGCGCGACACGCTGACGCGACTGGCCAATGTTCTGCGCGAGGCCAACGTCAAGCGCGATCCCGAGAACCCGATCATGCTGATCTCGGACGAACCGTATCGCGAGATTGTATACGGTGCCGAGGTGCCTTGGGTGCCCTCGATTTACGAGCACACCGTCGTGTGCTATTCGTACTCCAAGTCGTTGTCGCTGCCGGGCGAGCGCGTGGGGTGGATTCTGGTTCCCAATACGAATCCTCAGGCAGCTCATCTAATGCCGGCTGTTGCCGGTGCTGCCCGTACGCTGGGCTTCGTGTGCGCTCCGGCGCTCTTCCAGCGCGTGATTATCGATTGCATCGATGAGCCGAGTGACGTTGAGGCCTATGCACGCAACCGCACGGCGCTTACCGATGCATTGGCGGAGTACGGCTACCCGTATGTTGAGCCGGATGGCGCGTTCTACCTATGGGTGAAAGCACTGGAGCCCGATGCGAACGCCTTCTGCGAGCGTGCAAAGAAGTATGAGCTGCTTGCGGTTCCCTCGGACAGCTTTGGTATGCCGGGCTGGTTCCGCCTGGGCTATTGCGTGAGCTACGAAACGATTGTCAATTCGCTACCCGCTTGGAAACAGTTGGCGGACGAGTATCGTTAAAAGTAAAGCGCTCTGCCTATAATGTTTTACGTGAAACGGGGTTTGGTGTTAAGCCGGACCCCGTTGTCATGGACGTTGTGTCTTTGGGATGGAGTGGTTTTACGACTATCGAAGGCTATGCGTACAATGAATATAAGCGACGGCCGTGCCAGATAAGGAGACCTGATGCCCTACCTGCTTTCTTGTGACATTCATACCCATACGATGTTCTCTGCGCATGCATATTCGACCATTGAGGAGAATGTGTACTGGGCGGCAGAGCGTGGTCTGCAGGTACTCGGATCTGCCGACCATCTGAGCTCTATGGTTACGGCTTGCCCCAATGACCTGCGCAGTTACCAATTCTTTATCAACCAGGATATCTGGCCGCGCATTTGGAGCGGCGTGCTGGTGCTGCGTGGTGCCGAGGCCGATATCGTTTCGCTGGACGGAAGCCTGTTTGGCGAGGACACTCCTGTCACGCTCGATATCGCCGGCGATTCGTACAGCCGTCAGCATTCGCTGTTCGATTTGGTTACGCGTAATTTGGATTATTTGGTTGCAAGCGTGCATAATCCGCAGATTGCTGAGGGCGCGACGCTCGCCCAGACAACCGAGATGTATATCAATGCCTTGGAACACCCCAAGGTATTCATGCTGGGCCACGCGGGGCGCTCGGGCGTGCCGTTCGATATCGATGAGGTGCTGCTGGCGGCCAAGGCCAAGCACAAGATTATCGAGATCAACAACCATAGTCTTGAACACGGTGTCGACACTGAGCATTGGGCCGTATGCCGCAAGATCGCCGAGCGCTGCGCCGAGCTGGGCGTGGGTATTGGCGTGTCGACCGATGCCCACATTGGCATGGCCATTGGCAAACTCGATCACGCGCGCAAGATGCTTGACGAGATTCACTTCCCGCTGGATTTGATCGTGACGCGCGACCGCGAGACGCTGCTGCGCGAGATGGCGGCAGCCGGCGTGTGTGACCTGCGCAAGGGGATGTAGCGGAGTTCATAAACCAAGCGAAGGGGGCGGTCTAGACGGGCCGCCCCCTTTCTTGTCTCGAAAATCTACCGGGGTGGATTAGCGGCGCTCGAGGACCGCTACGGTTTCGGTGTGGTCGGTATGGGGGAACATGTCGACGGGCGTGATCTTGAGCAGGCGATAGCCTCCGTCGAGGAGCTGGTGCAGGTCGCGCTCTTGGGTCACGGGGTTGCAGCTGATATAGGTGATGCGGCGCGGCTTAAGTGCGCAGGCGGCTTCGAGGAACTCGGGTGTGGAGCCGGCGCGCGGCGGGTCGATGGAGAGAACGTCAACGCGCTCGTTGTTATCGGCAGCGTCCAGGATGTAATCGGTGGCGTCGTCGGCCATAAACCAAGCGCTGCGGGTGAGGCCGTTGAGCTCGGCATTGCGGCGTGCGTCGGCAATGCCCGCCGGGTTGCGCTCCACACCGAGCAGCATGATGCCGATACCCTTGTTCTGGGCTTCTTTAGCTGCGCAAAGACCGATGGTGCCGCTGCCGCAGTAGGCATCCATAAGCACATCGCCCTGGCGCAGATCCATGCCATCGATAGCGAGCTGGTAGAGCAGCTCGGTCTGCTGCGGGTTGGTCTGGTAGAACGCGGTAGGGGAGATATCGAATTCGCAACCGAGCAGCTGGTCGCGCATGCACTCGGCGCCATAGACGATACGAGTCTCCTCACCCAAGATGGCGTTACCGGGGCGTCCGTTGATGTTTTGGGCAACGGTGACGATATGCGGATCGAGTGCGGCGACAGCCTCAAAGAACTCCTGCGCATGCGGCAAGTCGCGCTGAGCGGTCACGAGGGTGACCATAATCTGGTCGGTACGCCAACCGCAGCGAACGACGGCATAGCGGAGCAGCCCCAGATGCTTGTCTTCGTTAAAGGCAGGAATATGCAGACGTTCGGCCTCGCGAGCGATGCCGTTGAGAATCTGGCGGGCTCCCGGCGCCTCGACGGGGCATTCGGGCACGGCAACGATTCTGTGCGAACCGCGCTCAAAGAAGCCGCAGCGGACAGCGCCCTCCTTGCCGGGAGCAAAGGGGGTGGCAGCCTTATGACGAAAACCACGCGGCGCAGGATACTTTCCCGGGTCGCCCAAGGTGACACCCATACCACGAATGGGGTCGACAGCAATGCCCTCACGCTCGCAAAGCGAGGCAAAAAGTTCCTCCATAGCAGTCTGCTTGGCGGCGAGCTGCTTCTTATAAGGACGATTGAGCGCCGTGCACCCACCGCAGGCTTTCATGATGGAACAGGGAGACTTGGGGTCCACAGCCTTACGCGCAGGCGAAACCTGATCTTTATGCGAACGCTTGGAGCGAGTCTGAGGTGCCTTGTCCCCGCTCCGACGAGAGCCGGGACGCTTGGCCTTAGCCTTGCCCTTGGCCGATTTGCTTTTTGCGGCTTTAGAAGACTTGGATTTCGTAGAAGATTTCTCCTCCTTTGACCCCTCAGCCGCTTCCACCAAAGCACGACGAGCCCTACGCTCCGCACGAGATTCTGCCATCAATAACTCCACTAATTCATGAATTTAAGCTGCAAGTATTGTACCGTGCCAAGCCAGCAGACGATATGCAAGCGGTTTATTCGTGTCAGTGATAAGCCCAACGACGGTTGCCCGCCGCGTGAGGGGTGTGGGGGGTTAAGTTTATCGCGAGTTCCGCACGAACAGGAGGCCACTTAATGTGGCCTCCGTCGTGAGCAGGACTGTAGAGCAGGAAAC
>URBQ01000046.1 GCA_900546115.1 uncultured Collinsella sp. | reverse complement strand
CATGCGGAACTCATTTGGAGCAAACACCCCGGCGACTCGGGGCTTCCCCGGCCAGACGACTCGGCCGTTCGGGTCAGACGGGCTGAATTGAATAGAGTGAATGGGCGCGCCGTTGGCGCGCCCATTTTTGTAAATGTGACAAAAGGACAGTCCCTTTGTCACATTGCGTGTGGAACTCATGGGGCTGTCCCTTTGCCGTCTTTTTATTGATGTTGGGAGCGCCAGGTGGTGGGGGTGGTGCCGGTGTGTTGCTTGAAGGCTTGGGCGAAGGCGGCCTGCTGAGGGTAGCCTAGACGCTCTGCGACCTGCGCTATCGTGAGCGAGCTATCGGCCAAAAGGTCCTGTGCTCGCTCCATACGGCGTCTGCGAATGTAGGCACCCAGGGACTCGCCGGTTTGGGCCTTAAAGGTGGCGCATAGCTTGGAGCGGCTTGTGTAGAGCCTCTCGGCTACCTCGTTGATACCCACACGTCTGCCTTTGTCGAGCGCGCGCTCAATCATTGCCGTTGCTTCTTCGGCAATGGTTATGCTGGCGCGTGTGTCTGCCGCCCGCCGCGCCTGCTTGTGGGCCGCGCGCGAACAGGCGAGCTCCGCGACCATGGTCTCCACGATGCCTTGCATATAGACGTGTCCGCCTACGGTGCGGGCGCGGTCCTCGTTAATCCGGCGCAGCGTGTGGCAGATGGCAGACGTCGCCTCCTCGTGCCACGACTCGGCAAACGCCTCAAAGACTCCCGCGAACTCAGTGGGATACCGATGCTCCAGCTCGTCAAAATACCCGGGCAAAAAGAGCACCGAGCGCGAGTGATAAAGCTGCCCTGCAAACAGCGGACTTAGTTCCTCGCCGCAGCTATCTTGGATAAAGCTGCACACCGCGCTGTTCGGCCACGGTCCATGCAAGGGTTTAAGGTTCGCAGGCGTTATGCCAGCCTCGGGCATGCATATAAGTGTGGGCGCGCTGACCTCGCTCACGCAGGCGTACGGTTCGGGTGTGTATTCGGCCAGGTACATATCGTGCATCGGGGTAATGAAATGCTCCATAACGATGCAGGCGGGGGAGAGAGGCATGATCCATGCGCGTCCGTGCGCCCGATCGTTTGCCACCTCGCCGGTAAAGACGGCGCCCTTGCCGGTAAGCTCCAGGCCAAACTGCTCAAACTGCGGTGCGTAGAGCTCGGTTATGTCGGTCGCTGCCCGCCGTATTTGCAAAAGCGTCCCTTTCCTTTGCAGAAACGTCCACGCCTGGCTCGATTGTGAGCCATGGCTAACACATCAATGATAAGTTCATTACGGTTAACTCTCAAGCCGTTAGAAAGGAATCTCATGGCAAAGGGATCAAAAAAGGAAGGCGGCGGTATCGGCGAGCTGCTTGCATATGCCGGCGACCGTAAATTCCTAACATATTTGGGCATGGCCCTCTCGGCGCTCTCGCAGCTGCTGAGCTTTGGCCCGTACGTGTGCATTTGGCTTGTCGCGCGCGATCTGATCGCCGTGGCACCTAACTGGAGCGAAGCCTGCGATATCGCGATGTATGGTTGGTGGGCCGTCGGTTTTGCCCTGGTGAGCATCGTGATTTATTTCGTGGGGCTCATGTGCACACACCTATCCGCGTTTCGTTGCGCGTCCAATATCCGCAAGGCTACGAGCGAGCATCTGCTTAAGCTGCCGCTCGGCTACTTTGACACGCACGCCACCGGTGAGCTGCGCCGTATCGTAGACGGATGCGCCGCCTCAACCGAGACACTGCTCGCGCACATGCTGCCCGATATCGCCGGCGCCACCGCCATGGTCGCAGGTCTGCTCGTGCTGCTTTTCGCCCTCGATTGGCGCTTGGGCGCGGCATGCCTTATCTCGGTCGTCGTTTCGCTTGGCGCCATGGCCGCCATGATGGGCGGCAAGGGCGGCGAGTTTATGAAGGCCTACATGGGCGCGCTGGTCAAGATGAACAAGACCGGCACCGAATACGTACGCGGTATCCCCGTGGTCAAGGTATTCCAGCAGACGGTCTACTCCTTTAAGGCCTTCCACGATGCGATCGCCGAATACGCCGACATGGCGCAAAGCTATGCGGGCACGTTCTGCCGAGGTCCACAGGTGCTCAACCTTACCGCGCTCAATGGTCTTGTGGCATTCCTTTTGCCCGTGGCGTTGCTGTTGGTGCCGGGCGAGACGGACTTTGCACGCTTTATGACCAACTTCACGTTTTACGCGATCTTTTCGGCCGTGGTGCCGACGGCCATGACCAAGCTTATGTTTGTGGGCGAGGCGTCTCAGATGAGTGCCGATTCGCTGGCGCGTATCCGAAGCGTTATGGATTCCAAGCAGCTCTCCGTGCCTGCCCAGCCCAAGCATCCTGTTGGTAGCGATGTGCGCTTTGAGGACGTGAGCTTTACCTACGAGGGTGCCGAAGCGCCTGCCGTCGATCATGTGAGCTTTAGCGTTCCCGCAGGTAGCACCCTTGCGTTGGTTGGTCCCTCGGGCGGCGGTAAGTCAACCTGCGCAAGCCTGATCCCGCGTTTTTGGGATGTTTCCGCGGGTCGCGTGCTCGTAGGCGGCGTAGACGTTCGCGACATGGATCCCCACGAGCTTATGGACCAGGTTGCCTTCGTGTTTCAGACCAACCAGCTGTTCCGACAAACACTTGCCGACAACGTGCGCGCCTCCAAGCCCACGGCCACTGACGACGAAGTGCGCGCGGCCCTCTCCGCGGCCCAGTGCGACGATATCGTGGCCAAGCTTCCACAGGGCATCAATACCATGCTCGGCCCCGGCGGAGCATATCTTTCGGGCGGCGAGGTCCAGCGCGTGGCACTCGCCCGCGCGATCCTTAAAGACGCGCCTATCGTGGTGCTCGATGAGGCCACGGCGTTTGCCGACCCCGAGAACGAGGCGCTCATCCAGCGCGCCTTTAGCAAGCTGGCGGCGGGTCGCACGGTCATTATGATCGCGCACCGGCTTTCGACCGTGGTGGGGGCCGACAAGATCGTGGTGCTCAACCAAGGTAGCGTGCAGGAGGCCGGCACCCATGCCGAGCTGCTGTCCCAAAAGGGTCTATACGCCAAGATGTGGGCTGAATACGAACAGGCCGCGAGCTGGAAAATCACTGCAGCGACCGCGGATGCCGCCGTCACGAAGGGAGGCGAGGCCTAAATGTTCGCCTCATTCCAAAAGAAGTATTTCCTATCCGATAAAGGCGTCGCCGGCGTAAAACGCGGCATTTTCTGGACCACGCTCACCAATCTCATTACCATGGCCGGCATGGGCTTATTGTTCCTGGTCATGGCCGGTTTTGTCGAGCATCTTGCCAGCGGGGCCGATCTGCCGGGCGCACTGCCCATTGTGGGTGGTCTTGTTATCTTTTTTGCGCTGCTCTTTGCCTCTAATTGGCAGCAGTACTATTACACGTACTGCATCTTTTACGAGGAGTGCGGCAAACAGCGCATGGAGATCGCCGAGCGCTTGCGCAAACTGCCGCTGTCGTTTTTTGGTCGTCGTGATCTGGCCGATTTGACCGAGACCATCATGGGCGACGTTCAGACCATGGAGCATGCTTACAGTCATGTGCTGGGAGAGCTCTGGGGCGCCATCATCGCAAGCGCCATCGTGTTCATATCATCGCTGTTCTTTTGCTGGCAGCTGGCGATAGCGGCGTTCTGGAGCGTGCCCGTGGCCTTTGCCGTGCTGTATCTAACGCGCGGCCCCATGGCCCCGGTGTTCGACCGCGTGCGTGCCGAGAAGGTCAAGGTCACCGAGGCCATCCAGGAGACACTCGACTGTGTGCGCGAGATTCGCGCTACCAACCAGGAGGCCCATTATCTCGAGGGACTCAATGCCGTCATCGACGCCGAGGAGCGCGAGACCACCACAGGCGAGCTCGCTAGCGGGCTTTTGGTCAATTCCGCTTTTGCCATCCTGCGCCTGGGGATTGCCACTACGTTGGTCACGGGCGCCGCGATGGTCGCCTCCGGCCAGGTCGACTTTTTGGTGATGTTTGCCTTCCTGCTTATGGTGAGCCGCATCTATGCGCCCTTTGATCAGGCGCTGATGCTGATGACCGAGCTGTTTGCCGCCGAGTCGTCGGCCAAGCGCATGCGCTCCATCATGGAGGAGCCCATAGCGCGGGGCAGCGAGAAGTTTGAGCCCGTGGGCCATGACGTGGTGTTCGATCACGTGGCATTTAGCTATGGTGCGGGCGAGGACGGCCGTGCCGGCGAGAAGGTCTTGACCGACGTGAGCTTTACCGCCAAGGAGGGCGAGGTCACGGCGCTGGTCGGTCCTTCGGGCTCCGGTAAGTCCACGGTGAGCCGCCTGGCCGCGCGCTTTTGGGACGCCACCGAAGGCACGGTCACCGTGGGTGGCGTGGATGTTGCGAACGTGGACCCCGAGGTGCTGCTGCGCGACTACGCCATTGTGTTCCAAGATGTGCTGCTCTTTGACGATACGGTGATGGGAAACATTCGTCTTGGCCGTCGCGATGCCACCGATGAGGAAGTGCTTGCCGCCGCGCGTGCCGCCAACTGCGACGAGTTCGTAAGCCGCATGCCGCAGGGATATGACACTATGATTGGCGAGAACGGCTCCAAGCTCTCCGGTGGTGAGCGCCAGCGTATCTCCATCGCCCGTGCGCTGCTCAAAGACGCGCCGATCGTGTTGCTGGACGAAGCGACGGCGAGCTTGGATGTGGAGAACGAGACCGTGGTGCAGCAGGCGCTCTCCCGCCTGCTTGCAGGCAAGACGGTTATCGTGATTGCCCACCGTATGCGCACGGTGGAAAATGCCGACAAGATCGTTGTGCTCAAGGATGGCGTGGTAGCCGAGCAGGGCGCTCCGGCGCAACTCAAGGCGGCAGGTGGAGAATTCGCCCGCATGGTGGCGCTGCAAAAGGAAGCAGCTACCTGGCAGTTGTAAGAAGGGGCAAAGGGACAGTCCCTTTGTCACATTGACAATCGGTTACTCCGCATCGTTAATTTTCAAAAGGTTAGCCATGGCTGACCTAGATAGTTAGATAAAATTGAGATATTTCAAAAGCGTGCTCGAGCAAACTTGTTTACTCGGGTGCTGAGGCACCATGCCGCGTCCAATGCGGCAAAAGGGAGAAGCAACATGAAGAAGTCGACGTTTAACACCCTGCTTGTCGGTGGCGGTTTTCTGCTCGGTACGGCCGGCATCAAGCTGCTCACCAGCGCTCCGGTAAAGAATGCCTGCGTGCAGGGTATCGCGTGCGGCATGCGTATCAAGAACGGCTACCAGGACATGGTCGAGCAGGCCAAGGCTAATGTCGACGACATGGTTGCCGAGGCGGCCTACATCACCCAGAGCGAGGCCACCGCGGACAACGCAGCCGAGTAGCGCTCCCAGGCACAAACTATGAGATTCTCGATTATCAGCGAGATCCCCGGCAGGACCCGCCTTCAGTTGGCGGGTCCTGTGCCAGAGAGCGATCTCGATGCGCTTCTAAAGCTCAGCGGCGAAATCGACGGTGTGCGCAAGGTGTGCGTCTACGGCCGCATCGGCCAGATGGCGCTCGAATACGACGAGCCACGTCGCGATGCCGTGCTGGCCGCCGTCGGTGCGCTCGACGCTCAGGCCATTGCCGACGCAAAGACGGGTTACGTGATGCAGCTTGAGCCGCGCAAGCACAAACTCGTTATGGACCTGGCGACACTCGTCGGTGCCCATTACGCACGTCGCTGGTTTTTGCCCACGCCACTGCGTGCGGTGTTTGTCGTGGCCGGTTACATGGCATTTTTGCGCGCCGCCCTCCGTGAGCTCGCGCAGCCGCGCCTGACCGTTCCCGTGCTCGACGCTTCGGCCATCGGTATCTCGTTTGTCAAACGTGACGTCGACACCGCGGGCCAGACGATGTTCCTGCTCAACGTGGGCGAGCTGCTCGAGGACTACACCCGCGCCATGAGCGAAAACGAGCTCATCAACTCGCTGCTCGATGTGCCCGACAAGGCGCAAAAAGTGGTTGGTGACACCGAGGTAAGCGTTGCCGCCACCGAGCTTGAGCCCGGCGATCTGGTCGCCGTGCGCACTGGCATGTCCATCTGCATCGACGGTGTTGTCGAGCAGGGGAGCGCTATGGTCAACCAGGCGACCCTGACCGGCGAGCCGCTGGCCGTCGAGCGCAGCGTGGGCGACGACGTGTTCGCCGGTACCGTCGTGGAAGACGGCAGCATCTTGGTGCGCGTGCGCGCCAACACGGCGCAGACCAAGCTGCGCTCGATCGTCTCGCTCGTGCAGACGGCCGACTCGCTCAAGTCCGAGGGCCAGTCGCACATGGAAGACCTCGCCAACAAGATCGTTCCGTGGAACTTCCTGCTTGCGGGTCTGGTCGCGCTTACCACGCGCAGCCTTATCAAGACCTCGGCGGCACTGATGGTCGACTACTCGTGCGCACTCAAACTCACGGGTTCCGTTGCCGTCATGACTGCCATGAGCGATGCTGCCAAGATGGGCGTCATGGTCAAGGGCGCCAAGTACTTTGAGTCGTTTGCCAAGGCCGACACCATTGTGTTTGATAAGACCGGCACGCTCACCGAGGCACAGCCGCGTCTTGCCTGCGTGCTCACCACCGATGGCTGGAGTGAGGACGAGGTCCTGCGCCTTTCTGCCTGCCTGGAGGAGCATTTCCCGCATCCGGTGGCGCGCGCCGTGGTTAACGCTGCCCGTGAGCGCGGGCTCGAGCACCGCGAGCGCCATGCCGCCGTCGAGTACATCGTGGCGCACGGCATCGCTTCGTCCATCGAGGGGCGTCGCGCCATCATCGGTTCCGCGCACTTTGTATTTGAGGACGAGGGTGCGCAGCTCGAGTCCGACATCAAGGAGCAAATCGAGCTCCAGATGCAAGGCCTGTCGCCGCTGTATCTGGCGGTCGACGGCAAGGTCGTCGGCGTGCTCGGCATCGAGGATCCGCTCAAGCCCGGCGTCCGTGAGGCCATCGTCGACCTACATGCGCTGGGCGTCAAGCATGTCGTTATGCTCACGGGCGATTCGGAGCGCACGGCCGAGCGCATTGCGCGCGAGGCGGGTGTCGACGAGTTTAAGGCCGAGCTGCTGCCCGAGGACAAGTACGCCTATGTGGAGCGCATTAAGAGTGAGGGGCGCCACGTTGCCATGGTGGGCGACGGCGTCAACGATTCGCCGGCACTCGGTTTGGCCGACGTGGGGCTGGCAATGGGTGGCGGAAGCGACATCGCCAAGGAGGTCGCCGATATCATCCTGACCGACACGGATCTGGCCGCGATCGTGCGTTTGCGCCGCATGAGCCAGGGCCTCATTGATCGTCTGACGAGCTCCTACTCTAAGGTGATGCTTACCAACTCGGCGCTCCTGGCGCTGGGCATTACCGGCATGATCACTCCGCAGACGTCGTCACTGCTGCACAACGGCTCGACGATTGCCTACAGTCTGAGCAACGCGAAGGCTTACCTGCGTTAGCAGATGTGTTCGCCCACGTTATTTGGCCTGCGCCCAGACGGCATTGGTGTCGTCCGAGCGCAGGTCTTTTGCATTTGACCATGTGCTAGCTTCTTTATATAGTGGTGCTAGCATGGCTAGCAATTGAAGGGAGCGGGATCGACGTGGGTGCTGTTAGTGGCATGGCGCAGGTGAACGTTCGCGTAGATCGCCAGGTCAAGAACCGTGCCGAGGAGGCGCTGCGGCTTTCGGGCGGGTCACTGCCCGAGCTCATCAAAAAGGTGGTGGCCAAGGTCGCGCAGGGTGGCGGGCAGTGCGAGGAAGTGCTTGCGGCCGTCGACGGCCGGCGGCAGACCGTCGCGCCCGATACACCGTTCGCCGCGTCGTGGGCAGCGGCAGACCGGCTTTATGCAGATTTGGGCATCGCTACGTCGCCCGTATCCGACGATCGCGATTGGGACGCAATCTATTCCGACGCCATGGATGAGCATTATCGCCAAAAGGGGATGATCCTGTGAGTGGGGCGCCTCTCAAGATCATGGTGGACGCCAACGTATGGGTTGATTCGTTTTGCGTCGACCATGCCGAGTCGATTGCCGCGCGTGCGTTTATTGGGCAGGCGACGGAGATGGGGGCGTTGCTGTTCTTTCCGGTGCATATCGCCAAGGACGTGCTGTACGTTGTCCAGCACGAACTGAAGCGTAGCGTTCTTGCCAGCGGGGGAGCGCTCGACGAGGCATCTGCCCGTGCAATTGGCGATGCGGCGTTGGCGTTTGTTCGGAACATGACCGAAAACGCCACGGCCGTGGGTGCGGATGCGTCGGACCTTTGGCTGGCCGACAAATTCTTAGCACTCCATCGCGATTACGAGGACAACTTGGTGCTCGCCGCGTGCAAGCGCGCGCAGGTCGATTACTTGGTGACCAACGATCGCAAGCTGCTCGAACATGCCGATCTTGCAGCAAAGACACCTTGTCAAATGATGCCGATTCTTGCCTTGGCCGAACGCGGCGGCGCGGCAATCGGTTGACGCGAACTGTTTGCGGGCCTCTTGGACGACGATGCGCCAAGGGGCCCGCGTCTGCTATTTACAAAAGCTCGGCCTTAATGGCGGGACTTTCTGCGAGCTGCTCGGCTGCCTTTTCGTCGGAGCTGTCGAGTGCTGCCAGACTGCGGTAGACCCACTCGTTGACCTGGGTGTTCTTGACGCCTGCGGTCTGCATGAGGGCGCCTACCTCGCGGATTGCTGCGAGCAGATCGGCTTTGGGACCCGCGAGCTCGAGCTCGATACCGTGGTAGGCGGCCACGCCGCGGTTCTCACTCACGTGGTCGATAAAGCCCTCGACGGTCTCAAGCTGCTGGGCGAGAGCTGCATCATCGTCAACGTCCAGCGCGACGAGTGCGTTCGATACCGTGAGGGCGGGATGTCCGCAGGGGACAAAGCCCTCGATGACATCCATAGCTTCGGTAATGGTTGAGCCCAGGCCTGCGAGGGCATCGACGAGTTGCTGCTTGGTATCCATAACGGTCCTTTCGACGGGTCAATTTTGCTTGGCGAAAATATACGTGACGCGATCGGTAACAAAAGTGCGAAGTGCGGCGCACATTGGGGTCTTCACAGCTCGTGCATAGAACAGCTGTCCGCTTTCAGAACGTGGTAAGATAACACTCCACAAGCGGGGCTCGCCCCGTATGTTCCTTGAAAAGTCGACGGTTATCGGGTGTTTGCAGGCCCGATACCATCCAGACTTTCCCGACATTCGGGGGCGACTGGTTTCGACACGATAGCTCTGAGAGAGGAAGCAAGCCGAGGTCTCCTCGCCTCGTTAAACAGGGGTACCGTCAAATTGAATTGACAACAACTCTTCTTTTGAGCCTATGGCTCTCGCTGCTTAATTTATAGCGGCGCGTCAACCCGGTGATTTCCCCGACACCGGCGCGACGTCATCTTAGGGGAATGCTCCTGCGCACGTAATCGGTATGGCGCGGGCTAAGACCGAACCGGTTAGGACGTCGCGAGCGTGTCGCTGCGCGCAAGGCGTCCGAGACTAAACCAGCGACTGAGCTTGGAGATGCCAATCAAGGGGCTTTCGTGGACCGGAGTTCGATTCTCCGCGCCTCCACCATAAGTAACAGGCAGGTAGATATTCGTATCTACCTGTCTTTTTATTTCTAGTCCGTACCGCGGAGAATCGAACTCTGTGCAGGGCGCGGGCGTTAAGCAAACGCGAAGCGTTTGTAGCCCGCGGGCGAGGGCGGCGGCAGCCGGCCGAAGCCGGTGCGTATTTGCGAAGCAAATACGCGGATTCTTCGCGCAAAGCCTCAGCCCAATATAGATGCGATGTTTATCGAATTTCAGCTGGCCTCGCCCAGCATCAACGGATCCCCCGTACCGCGGAGAATCGAACTCTATGCAGGGCGCGGGCGTAAAGAAAACGCCTCAGTGACGCAGAGTGGGACGCGTTTTCCCAATGACTGCCCAGGCGGAAACCGCATCCCGGAATCTAAGCTCGGAATGGGATACATTTTCCGGATGACGCCTCAAGTGGAAGCTGCGACCCGGAATCGAGCCGTAGAGTGGGACATGCTTTCCCCATGGCAACCCAGGCGGAAAGCGCATCCCGGAATCGCCCCTCAGAACGGGACGTGCTTTCCGCCAGCCGCCCCCTCAACTCCAAAACCCATGCGCCCTCCATCCCAAAACTGGGTAGAAGAAAGTCAAAACGCAATCGCAGGAGGTCAATATGACTGCAGAAGATAAGGCAAAGAACGCCGGCAAGGTCGCGCTCGTTTTGGAGGGCGGCAGCTTCCGCGGGCAATTTACCGCAGGCGTACTCGACGTTCTCATGGAGGCCGGTGTCGAAATTCCGGCGGTGTACGGCGTATCGGCCGGCGCCCTCAACGGCGTGAACTACAAGTCGCATCAGATCGGCCGTGCCAACCGCATCAACCTGGCTTTCTGCAATGACAACCGCTTCATGGGCGCCGCATCGTTTGCGTCCACGGGCTCCATCGTGGGTTACGATTTTATCTTCAACGATGTCCAGGACCGCCTGGATCCCTTTGACAACGAAGCGTTCGACGCGAGCCCCACCAAGATGTACGCCGTCGCGACGGACATGCTCTTTGGAACCGCTGCATACCTGCCGGTCAAAAGCGCCGTGCTCGACCTCGATGCCGTGCGCGCCTCGACGTCGCTGCCGCTGGTGACGCCGCCGGTCGAGATCGATGGGCACAAATACGTCGACGGCGGCGTAGCCGATTCGGTCCCCATCGAGCACGTGCTGGAGGAGGCCGGCTTCGACCGTGCAGTCGTCATTGTCACGCAGGATCGCTCGTACGAGAAAAAGCCCTACGAGTTTATGCCCGCCGCACGCGCTCGCTATGCCGACTACCCCTACCTGCTTGAGGCTATCGAGACGCGCCACGACCGCTATAACATCCAGCGCATGCATCTGTGGAAGTATGAGCGCGAGGGCCGCGCGCTGGTCGTTGCTCCACAAAAGCCGGTCGAGGTCGGTCACGTTGAGCATGATCCGGCAAAGCTCCTCGACCTGTATATTCAGGGCCGCCAGGAGGCAAAGCGCCTACTGAGTGATATCGAGGCATTTGTCGAGCGCTAGTGTCGCGACGTCATGACCCATGGATGACATGTGCAGAAACTCTGGTCGGAGCCAAAATACCTGTTGACTCGGGCGGCGAGCGGGGTAATATGGACGGGTTACTTGCAGAGCCCCGTGAATCTCTGTAACAACACGTACTGTACATGGAGGAGTCTAAGTGATTTCGAAATCGACTCACTACGCCAAGCAGGGCGAGGTCCAGCGCAACTGGGTTCTCGTCGACGCCGATGGTGCTGTCCTGGGCCGTCTTGCCACCCAGATCGCAATGATCCTGCGCGGTAAGAACAAGCCCCAGTTCACGCCCAACAGCGACTGCGGCGACTTCGTTGTCGTCATCAACGCCGATAAGGTCCAGCTTACCGGTAACAAGGCCGACACGAAGACCTATTATCGCCACAGCGGCTACAACGGCGGCCTCAAGGCTGAGAGCTTCCGCCAGGCTATGGAGAAGCACCCGGAGAAGGTCATCGAGCGCGCCGTTCGCGGTATGCTGCCCAAGACCACCCTCGGCCGTGCCCAGATGACCAAGCTTAAGGTCTACGCTGGTGCCGAGCATCCGCATGCTGCCCAGAACCCCACGAAGATTGAGCTGGAGGCTTAAAGATGGCTGAGAACACCGTTGTCTACCAGGGTACCGGCCGTCGTAAGAACGCCGTCGCCCGCGTCCGTCTCGTCCCCGGCACCGGCAAGGTGACCATCAACAAGCGTGACGCCGAGCAGTATTTCGGCCGTCATCAGCTCGTTGAGAACGCCCTTGCTCCCTTCAAGGTGACCGACACCGCCGGTCAGTTCGACGTTATCGCTCTGTGCGATGGCGGCGGCATCTCCGGTCAGTCCGGCGCTCTGCGTCTGGGCATCGCTCGCGCTCTTCTGAACGCTGGCGACTACCGTGCTGACCTCAAGAAGGCCGGTTTCCTTACGCGCGATGCTCGCGTGGTCGAGCGCAAGAAGTACGGCCTCAAGAAGGCCCGCCGCGCTCCCCAGTTCTCCAAGCGCTAAGGTTTTATCTCCTTTCGAGATACAA
>URBQ01000045.1 GCA_900546115.1 uncultured Collinsella sp. | reverse complement strand
CTTGGCGTCGTCCGCCAGCTCGCGCAGGAAGTCTTGGTCATGAAGGACGGCGTCGTCCAGCAGATCGCCACCCCGCAGGAGGTCTTCAACCATCCCGCGAACATCTTCGTCGCCGGCTTTATCGGCGTGCCGCAGATGAACTTCTTCGATGCCCAGCTGGTGCGCTCGGGCAACGGCTTTACCGTCAAGACCGAGGATATGAACGTGGCGCTCGCCCCCGAGACCTGCGCTCAGCTTGCTCTCAACTGGGACGGCGGCGACGTGAAGGAGATCACGGCCGGCGTGCGTCCCGAGCAGATTCTGCTTGCCGACAAGGACGAGGAGGGCGCGCTCCAGGGTACCGTCGAGGTGACCGAGCTCATGGGTTCGACCGAGCATGTCCACGTGACCGCTCCCGATGGCCAGTTCGTCCTGATCATTCCCGTTGTCGACCTCGAGGCCAAGGGTGCGCTCAAGGCGGGCGACCCCATCTGGTTCAAGTTTGAGAAGAACGCGACCCACCTCTTCGATAAGGTCTCTGGCAAGAACCTTATCTAGGCCCGGTGCAACCAGGCCCTTCCTTTGGGCGACTGCGGTATTGCCATCCTTTTGCCGCGGTCACATATAAGGCTCCCCTCCCGTCCACTGGGCGAGAGGGGAGCCTTTCTTTGTGTTGGGACTGCCTGACCGGTCGTTTGTCTCGATCTGTAACGGATAGGGCCGATTTCGGACGTTAGATGTTACAGATCGAGACGGTTCCGCTGAGCTAACCATTTCATCTAAATCTGTAACACCAAAGGCGAATTTCACCTGCTAGATGTTACAGATTGAGATAAACCCAAGGGGAGGGGCCGGTATGTCTCAATCTGTAACAGCTGGGACCGTTTTGGTTGAGTAGTTGTTATGGATCGAGATTGTTTGGCCGAGTCGGATCACAGGGTAACGTGCGAGCACAAAAAACGGAGCCGCGTTGCCGTGGCTCCGTTTTCAAGAGGATGGGCGATGAAACCGAATTAGCTCAGGTGCCAGATCTCGTCGTTGTACTGGGAGATGGTGCGGTCGGACGAGAAAGTGCCGGCGTTGGCGATATTGATGAGCGCCTTGCGCATCCAGGCGTCCTGGTCCTCGTAGTCGGCCAGCACGCGCTCCTTGGTCTGGATGTACTCCTCAATGTCGAGCAGGGCCATAAACCAGTCCTTGCCCTTAATGTCGTCGTGCAGGCGCTGCAGGCGCTCGGCATTGCCGGTCGCCATAAAGGCCGGGTTGGTGATGAAGTCCACCAGCAGTTTAATGCCGGGCTTGCGGTAGAGCACACCGGCGTCATAGGTGCCGTCGGCATAGAGCTGCTCGACCTGTTTGGACGAGGCACCAAAGGTATAGATGTTCTCATCGCCCACGAGCTCGGCAATCTCCATGTTGGCGCCGTCGAGCGTGCACAGGGTTAGGGCGCCGTTGAGCATGAACTTCATGTTGGAGGTGCCGCTCGCCTCCTTGGAGGCCAGGCTAATCTGCTCGGAGATGTCAGCGGCGGGGATCACGCGCTCGGCGGCGGTGACGTTGTAGTTCTCGATCATGACAACCTGCAGGTAGGGAGCCACGTCGGGGTCGTTTGCAATCCACTGCGACAGCGTCAGGATCAGATGGATGATGTCCTGCGCGATAGTGTAGGCAGGCGCCGCCTTGCCGCCAAAGATGATGGTGACGGGGTGTTTAGGTCTGTTGCCGTTCTTGATATCGAGGTACTTCCAGATGATGTAGAGCGCGAGCATCTGCTGGCGCTTGTACTCGTGGATGCGCTTGACCTGGACGTCGATGATGGCGTTGGAGGGAATGGTCACGCCCTGCTCGAGCGCCATGAACTGGCGCATGATGGCCTTGGCCTCGACCTTGGTGGCGGCCAGGCGCTCAAGAACGTCCTTGTCGTCGGCGAACTTAGCGAGTTTGCTCAGATCGCCGGTGCTGCGCCAGTCGGTGCCGATCACATCGTCGAGCAGGCTGGCGAGCGCGGGGTTGGCCCCATGGATCCAGCGGCGGAAGGTGATGCCGTTGGTCTTGTTGGAGAACTTCTCGGGATAGATTTCGTAGAACGGATGAAGCTCGGTGTCCTCCAGGATCTTGGTGTGGAGGGCGGCTACGCCGTTGATGGAGAAGCCAAAGTGGATGTCCATGTGGGCCATGTGGACGGTGTCGTGCTCGTCGATGATGGCGACGCGCGGGTCATCGTACTCGGCCTTCGCGATCTCATCGAGCTTGACGATAATGTCGGCGATGGAAGGGGAGACCTTCCGCAGGCTGGTGAGCGGCCACTTCTCGAGCGCCTCGGCAAGAATCGTGTGGTTAGTGTAAGCGACCATGGAGCGTACGATGGTCACGGCCTCGTCAAACTCGATGCCATGCTCAGTGGTGAGCAAGCGAATGAGCTCGGGGATGACCATGGTGGGGTGCGTGTCGTTGATCTGGACAACGGCGTAATCGGCCAGATCGTGCAGGTTGCTGCCGCGCTCGACGGCCTCGTCGATCAGGAGCTGGGCGGCGTTGCTCACCATGAAGTACTCCTGATAGATGCGAAGTAGGCGGCCCTGCTCGTCGGAATCGTCGGGGTAGAGGAACAAGGTGAGGTTCTTGGCGATCTCGGTCTTGTCGAAGTCGATGGAGCTGCCGGGGACCAGGCCGTCGTCGACGCTCGCCAGGTCGAACAGGCGCAGGCGGTTCTTGGTGGGCTGGCCGTAACCGGGCACATCGATGTTGACGAGCTTAGAGGTAACGGCAAAATCGCCGAACTCGACGGTGTAGGAGCGGCCATCGTCGACTAGGATGTCCTGCTCACCGAGCCACTCGTCGGGGACGGCCTTCTGCTGGTTGTCGACAAAGCGCTGACGGAACAGACCGTAGTGATAGTTGAGGCCCACGCCATCGCCGGTCAAGCCCAGCGTGGCGATGGAATCCAGGAAGCACGCGGCCAGGCGGCCCAGGCCGCCGTTGCCGAGCGACGGCTCGACCTCGAATTCCTCGATCTTGTTGAGGTCGTGGCCTGCGGCGGTGAGCTGGTCCTTAACCTCGTCGTAGATGCCGAGGTCGATCATGTTGTTGATGAGCAGCTTGCCGATCAAAAATTCGGCGGAAATGTAATAGAGCTTTTTCTTGCCGTTGTTAAGCGGGCAGGTGGCGGAGCGCTCCTGCACGAGTTTGACCAGCAGCTTGTAAATGCGACGGTCGTCGAGCTGCTCGAGCGAGGTGCCAAAAGACTGCTCTGCGAGTTCCATGAGGTTAATTTGGGGCATGTTTTCTCCTGTGATGGGTTGTTTCATGTCTGCAATTCATAACAAGCCCGCGCGAGGGGATTGGGGTGGCCTCGCGCGGGAAAAGCAAGCGCGTCCGCACGGTGGGGAGGGGCCGGGCGCGGTAGTTCCTATTGAGGAAGCTCGATTTCGGCTTCCGACGGGATGCGGAAGTAGGTCTCGGTCCAGTCGGTGAGTTTGTGCTCGAGCTCGCGGGTGATGGCGCCGTCGAGCATGCGCCAGGTCCAGTTTCCGCCCAGCGTGGCAGGGGTGTTGATGCGCGCCTCGTTGCCCAAGTTGAGCAAATCCTGCATGGTGTAGATGCACGTGTCGCTCACGCTGGCGGCGATGGTACGATTGAGTGCATCTGCCATGGGTTCGCCGGCCTGCTGATGGGTGTACAGGGCTGCCTGCTCGCGCTGACGCGGGGTGGCCGTTCCCTCAAACCAACCGCGCGCCGTCTCGTTGTCGTGGGTGCCCACATAGGCGACGGTGTTGGCGATGTAGTTATGCGGCAGGTAGTACGAGTTGGTGCCCTCAAAGGCAAACTGCAGGATCTTCATGCCGGGGAAGCCCGAGTTGTCGCGCATGTCGATGACGCCGGGGGTGAGGAAGCCCAGGTCCTCGGCGATGATGGGCAGCGTGCCGAGCTTTTCCTCGAGCGTCTTGAAGAATTTGAGGCCGGGACCCTGCGTCCACGAACCGTAGGACGAATCGGGCGAGGAGAACGGCACCTCCCAATAGGCCTCGAAGCCGCGGAAGTGATCCAGGCGGATGACGTCGTACATGTCGAGGGCGGCGCGAATGCGGCTCTCCCACCAGGAGAAGCCGTCGGATTCCATGGCGTCCCAGTCGTAGATGGGGTTGCCCCAGTACTGGCCGGTGGCCGAGAACTGGTCGGGCGGCGTGCCGGCGACGCTCACGGGATTGCCGGCGGCGTCGATCTTAAAGAGCTCAGGCGTCGCCCACATCTCGACGGAGTCACGCGAGACATAGATGGGCAGGTCGCCGATGATGAGAATGTCGCGCTCATTGGCATAGGCCTTGAGGCGGCTCCACTGGCGATCGAAGAAGTACTGCGTCATCTGGTGGTAGAGCATACGCGCCGGATGGTCGGCACAGACCTTGGCGGAAGCTTCGCCGCGGGTGCGGAGTTCTGCGGGCCACTCCCAAAACGCCTTGAGACCGCACTCCTCTTTGACGGTCATGAACTCACAGTAGGGGATGAGCCAGTCCTCGTTGGCCTGGATAAAGTCATCGAAATCGGCCGGCTTGTCGGCGGCAAAGCGCTCAGCGGCGCGGTCGAGAATCTGACGGCGGCCGCCAAAGATAGCACCGTAGTCGACATTGCTGGGGTCGGATCCCAGATACACGCCATCGATATCGCGCTGCTCCAGATACCCTGCCTCGATAAGCTCGGCAAAGTCGATAAAGTTGGGGTTGCCAGCGCGGGCCGAGAACGACTGATAGGGCGAATCGCCATAGCTGGTCGTCGTAAGGGGCAGAATCTGCCAGTAATGTTGTTTGCACGAGGCGAGAAAATCGACGAAGTCGTAGGCATTCCAGCCAAAGCCGCCGATTCCGTATGGTCCGGGCAGAGAAGAGACGGGCATGAGGACGCCGCTTGCACGCTCCATGAATGCGCTCACCAACCTTCTTGTTGTGGGGTCGGCCTGCCGATGGATGTGCAGTCCGCCTCCGATGTTCTGATCCGATACGCCTATTGTAAAACATGTTGTTTAAACATGTACAGGCAAGATAAAAAAGTTGGTCGATTTTCGGCGAATGGTTACATGCCATGAAAAAGCCCCGACCTCACAACGTGAGATCGGGGCAAGAGCGGTATGTAGGTTTTTGCTACTCGGCGTCGGCGAAGCCGTTGGGGTTGTGGCTCTGCCAGTTCCAACTATCTCGGCACATGTCCGCGATGTCGTACTGGGCCTTCCAGCCCATCATGCGCTCGGCCTTGGAGGCATCGCACCAGTTGGCAGCGATATCGCCGGCGCGGCGCTCGCGGATCACGTAGGGCAGCTCCTTGCCACAAGCCTTGGAGAAGGCGGCGACGACCTCGAGTACCGAGGTGCCGGTGCCGGTGCCCAGGTTAAAGATCTCGACGCCGGTTTTGCCGTTCATCCAGTTAAGGGCGGCAACGTGACCAGAGGCCAGATCGCACACGTGGATGTAGTCGCGCACGCCGGTGCCGTCGGGGGTGGGGTAGTCGTTGCCAAAGACCTGAACGGCCTCGAGCTTGCCCACGGCGACCTGGGCGACATAGGGCACCAGGTTGTTGGGGATGCCCTTGGGATCCTCGCCGATCAGGCCCGACGGATGAGCGCCGATGGGGTTGAAGTAACGGAGCAGCACGACGTCCCACTCGGGGTCGGCAGTGTGGACGTCCATAAGGATCTGCTCGATCATCCACTTGGTCCAACCATAGGGGTTGGTCGCGGGCTTCTTAGGATCCTCCTCGGTGACGGGCGGGTTGTCCGGGTCGCCGTAGACGGTCGAGGAGCTCGAGAAGATGATGGACTTGCAGCCATGGTTGCGCATGACGTCGATGAGCACCAGGGTGTTCTCGATGTTGTTGTGGTAGTACTCGACGGGCTTGCTTACCGACTCGCCGACGGCCTTAAAGCCGGCAAAGTGGATGACGCGGTCGATCTGATGGGTATCGAAGATCTTGTTCATCGCGTCGCGGTCGAGCACGTTGGCCTCGTAGAAGGTGAGGTTCTTGGCGGCCTCGTCGCCCACGATGGTCTTGACGCGGTCGACGGCGACGGCGCTGGAGTTGGAGAGATCATCGACGATGACGACCTGGTAGCCACCCTCGAGCAGCTGAACGACGGTGTGCGAGCCGATAAAGCCGGCGCCACCGGTAACGAGGACGCAGGTGTCTTTGGGGTCGAGTGCTTTGGACATGTAGTCTCCTATCGAATCAGGAACACTTCTTCAGGGGAGTATAGCGCAGGCAGGGACGCCCAAATCGTGCGCTGTAGGAAAAGCAGAGGATTATGCTAGCGTACTCATAACAGAGCTCGCGTACGCATAACCTGATCTTTGGCATTTGCCTACGAGCCGCCGACCTTGCAGTTTCCTGCCGTTCGTGGAAATCGTTGGGACGCGCCATATGTACGCTAATATGTATGAGTTGAGCGACATATAAATAAGCATGTAACGGAGTACATATGTCACCAAACAGCGATTCCATCCTTTCCCAGGAGCTCTCGCGTCGCACTGCCCTCAAGGCCCTGTTCGGCGCTGCTTCTGCGGCAGTTCTTTTTGGCCTGCCCGCTCGCGCCCATGCGGCAGAGGCTTCCAAAGAAACAACCGATAAACTGAATGCCGCCCAGGCCCAGCTCGACGAGGTTCAGGCCCAGCTCGACAGCATCGCAAATGAGTATGCGGCGCTGGCCAACAAGAATGCCCAGACCCTCAACGACATCGAGAATGTCCAGGGCAAGATTGACGACACGCAGGCCCAGATCGATGAAAAGAAGGCCGAGCTCAAGAAGAAGCGCAACGACCTTTCCGATCGCGTGGCCGCCAGCTACAAGTCCGGCGGCACGAACATCCTGTCGCTGCTGCTGGCCTCTGGCTCGTTTGAGGAACTCGTCGCCAACGCGCATTACGTTGAGAAGATCAACAAGAGCGACCGCGATGCCATCGAGGATATCCAGACGATTCAGGCTGAGCTCGACGCACAGAAGACCGAGCTCGAAGCACAAAAGGCCGACCTGGAGAAACTCAAGGACCAGCAGACGGCTCAGATGCAGGATATGCAGGCCAAGCAGCAAGAGGTCCAGACCGTGCTGAATGGTCTATCCGACGACGTCAAGGAGCTCATGGCTCAGCGTGATTCTGAGATCCTCGCTGCCGCCCAGGCTGAGGAGGCTGCCAGGAAGGCCGCCGCTGCCGCTGCCGCCGCGAACAAGAACAATTCCTACTCGGGTGGTTCAAGCTCGGGTGGCGGATCGTATGCGCCCGGAACCCCGCAACAGAATGCCGGCTCGGGCAAACAGCAGGCCGTCGTCAACGCGTGCTACTCCACGCCTTCGCCGGGTCAGAACTGGTGCGCGGCGTGGGTTACCAATGTCTTCCGTAACGCCGGCGTGGGCTATTTTGGCGGCAACGCGTGTGACATGTTCAACGCCTGGTGCTATAGCTCCGACCGCTCGGCGCTACAGGTGGGCATGATCGTGGCCGATTCCTCGCACAGCGGCACGGGTGCTCCGGGCCTTATCTACGGTCATGTGGGTATCTACGTTGGCGGCGGCATCGTTATGAGCAACGAGGGTGCCATTACGTCTAAGTCGCTTGATTCGTTTATTAGCTTCTATGGCACTGGCTCTGGCGTGCGTTGGGGCTGGCTTGGCGGTATTGCGCTGTCGTAAAGCCGACGGGCACGCGGCCCTCTCGGGTTCGGGGCGCGACACACCGGACTGGGTTATCTGAATAAATATGGTGAAGGCCCCTTTCGGGGCCTTCTTTGTTAAAGGAATTCGCCTACTCGGTGGACTTCGGGTTCTAGGTCTACGTCGAACTGCTCTTTGACTTTGGCTTGGATGTCGCGGATGAGTTCGTCAACGTCGGCGGCGGTGGCGTGGTTGGCGTTGACGATAAAACCGCAGTGCTTTTCGCTTACCTGCGCGCCGCCAACGGCGTGTCCTCGCAGGCCGGCATCCATGATGAGCTTGCCGGCAAAGTAACCCTCGGGGCGCTTGAAGGTGGAGCCGGCACTCGGCATGTCGAGCGGCTGCTTGTCCTCGCGGCGCTGGCGGTAGTCGTCCATGTCGGCCTTGATCATCGCGGCGTTGCCCGGGGCGAGATTGAAAGTGGCCGAAAGTACGATGAAGGCGTCGTCGGCGATGCGGCTCTTGCGATAGCCCAGGTTAAGCTCGTCGACATCGAACTCGATGATGTTGCCGCTGCCACGGGTGCCGTCGTCGAGCTGGCGAGCGGGTTTGTAGACGCGCACGGACTCTAGCACATCGGCCATGCAGGCACCGTAGGCACCGGCGTTCATGTAGCAGGCGCCGCCGACCGATCCGGGAATGCCCGAGATGGGCTCCATGCCGGTAAGGCCGGCCTCGGCTGCCGCGGCAGCGACATCGGAAAGCAGCGCACCGGCGGCTGCCGTAACGTGCGTGCCATCGACGGTGATGTCGGAGAGGCCCTCGCCCAGCGCCACGACGACGCCGCGGATACCCTTGTCGCCGACGAGCAGGTCGGAGCCGTTGCCCACGATGGTGAGCGGCAGGTCGCAGCGATAACAGGTGTCGAGCGTGGCGACGAGGCCCTGCTCGGTATCGGGCGTGACAAAGACATCGGCCGGGCCGCCGATCTTAAACGTGGTGTGCTCGCGCATGGGCTCGCTCATGAGCACGTTGTCCTCACCGGCAACACCGGCAAGCGCGCAGAGCAGGTCCTCGTTAAAAAAGTCATTTTCGTGCATACGAATATCCGCCTTATGGTGGTCGTTTTCATCAATCGAATGCAATATACCCCACCCAGATGGATTTGGTGCAAAGTAACCTGGCCCCAACGCACCACATGGTGCAAAGGGGCCAGGTTACTTTGCACCAATCGCGGCGATAAAACAGCCGTCTACCGGATTGGTAAAGTGTTTATCATCGAGGTGGAGGGACGGTCGCTATACTTTCAAGAGATTGCGCGAATACTCGGAAGGAGCGAGATGGGAAACAAAGCTACTCTCAAGCAGATTGCCCAGGAGGTGGGGCTTTCCCCCTCGTCGGTCTCGCTTGTTCTCAACAATCGGCCTTGTCGCATCTCGGAAGAAAATCGCAAGCGCATCAAAGAGGTCGCGGCGCGCAACCACTATGTTCCCAACCAGATTGCGCGCAGCCTGGTCATGCGCGAGTCGCGCACGCTGGGCCTTATCGTTCCCAACATCGAGAGCCGTTTTTTTGCCTCGCTCGCTGGCAGCCTGGAAAAGCGCTGCCGCGAGGACGGCTACGCGCTTTTTATTACCAGCTCGGGCGGAAGCGCCGAGGACGATCTAGAGCTCCTGCGCCAGCTGGTGACGCGCGGCGTCGATGGCGTGTTTTTGGTCGTGGGCGACGAATTCTCGGACGACCGCGCTTTGCGCGAAGAAGTCAGCCATCTGCCCATCCCGGCGGTAATGGTTGACCGTGCCATTGAGGGACTCGAGTGCGACAAGGTGATGTTCGACCACGAGATGGGCGGCTACATGGCTACCCGCTATTTGATTGAGCAGGGTCACTGTCGTATTGCCTGCCTGGTTAACGCGCGCCGTTCCAATACGGGTCGCAAGCGACTTGCCGGCTATGAGCGCGCGCTTCGTGAGGCGGGGCTGCCCATTGATGCACTTCTTGAGTTTGAGAGCGAGTATTACATTCCGAGTGCCTACGAGGCCTCGGAGGCGGTGCTTGCGACCGATGCCACCGCCGTGTTCGCAAGCTCGGATAACATTGCCCTCGGTTTGCTCAAGCGCCTGCACGAAATGGGGAAGAGCATTCCGGGCGATATTTCGGTCGTAAGCTATGACAACTCGGCGGCCGACGTTCTCTTTGAGCCGGCGCTGACCGCGATCGAGCAAGATCCGAGCGTGCTGGCCGAGCATGCCTTTAGCTGTATGGCAAAACGCTTGGCCGGTAAGGGCGGCAAGCGTGCCGATGAAGTCGTCCTGGAGCCTGTGCTCATCGTGAAGGACAGCGTGCTCAAGGTTACAAAACACAACTAAACGCGTTTGTCGATTTGCATATCAGGAATATGAAGAACTTGTGACAAATAATGTCGCAGGCCAATGTCTGGTTTTGTCAGGTTAATGGCGAACCGGAATGATAAAACGTTTTTTCATACTGATAAAACGTTTTAGCAAATATACTTGTCCCAACGAAAGGTCGCCATATCGGAGGGTGACCATGCAGCGAAGGGACATAAACAATGGCTAAAACTCTGGGAACGCCATGGCAAAAGCTGAGACACGAGGTGCCGGCTTCCGAGCTCGAGGGTGTCGATCTGTATTGGCGCGCATCGAACTACCTGTCCGTCGGCCAGATCTACCTTCGCTCCAACCCGCTGATGCGCACCGACTTTGTCGACGAGAAAACCGGTGAGGTGCGCGACTTTGGTCGCCCGGACGTTAAGCACCGCCTGGTCGGTCACTGGGGCACCACGCCCGGCATCAACTTCCTGTTCGGTCATGTCAACCGCCTCATCGCCGATCACAACCAGAATGCTATCTTCTTGATGGGCCCTGGTCACGGTGGCCCCGCCGGTACTGCTCAGTCGCTGCTCGACGGTACTTACCGCGAGATTCGCCCCGACATCACCAATGACGAGGCCGGCCTACAGAAGTTCTTCCGCCAGTTCTCCTATCCCGGCGGCATCCCGAGTCACTTTGCGCCCGAGACGCCCGGTTCCATCCACGAGGGCGGCGAGCTCGGCTACACGCTCAGCCACGCCTACGGCGCCGTCATGGACAACCCGAGCCTGCTGGCCGTGGCCGTGGTGGGCGACGGCGAGTCCGAGACCGGTCCGCTCGCGACCTCTTGGCAGTCCAACAAGCTCGTGAATCCGGCAACCGACGGTATCGTTCTGCCGATCCTGCACCTCAACGGCTACAAGATCGCCAACCCCACCATCCTCGCCCGCGTGTCCGACGAAGAGCTCACCAAGTTCTTTGAGGGCATGGGCTATAAACCGCATTTCTTTGTCGCCGGCTTTGACGACGAGAGCCATGCGAGCATTCACGAGCGTTTCGCCGCCCTGTTCGAGCAGGTCTTTGACGAGATCTGCGACATCAAGGCCGCCGCACAGGCCCAAGCTGCCGCGGGCGAGACCGTGGTCCGCCCGGCCTATCCCATGATCGTGTTCCGTACGCCCAAAGGTTGGACCTGCCCCAAGCAGATTGACGGCAAGAAGACCGAGGACTCCTGGCGCGCCCATCAGGTGCCGCTCGCGAGCGCCAAAGACACCCACGAGCACTTCCGCGTGCTGCGCGAGTGGCTGCGCTCCTACAAGCCCGAGGAGCTCTTTACGCCCGAGGGTCAGGTGCGCCCCGAGGTGACGGCCTTTATGCCGACCGGCGAGCTGCGCATCGGCGCCAACCCCAACGCGAACGGCGGCAAGGTGCGCCGCGAGCTCGAGCTGCCCGATATTCATGCCCACGAGGTCCCCGTCGCAACTAATGGTCATGGCTGGGGCTCCACCGAGGCCGCCCGCGTCTTTGGTGAGTACACCGCCGACGTCCTGGCAAATAACATGGACGACTTCCGCATCTTTGGTCCCGACGAGACCGCTTCCAACCGCCTGCAGGATGCCTACAAGGTGACTAAGAAGCAGTGGGACGCCGGCTTCTACGAGGACGAGGCCAACGACGAGCTGCTGGCAGGTTCCGGTAAGGTTGTCGAGCAGCTGTCCGAGCACCAGTGCGAGGGCTTCCTCGAGGCCTACGTGCTCACCGGCCGCTCCGGCGTGTGGAGCTCCTACGAGAGCTTTGTCCACGTGGTCGATTCCATGGTCAACCAGCACTGCAAGTGGCTCGAGGCCACCAAGCGCGAGATTCCGTGGCGTGCCCCCATCAGCGGCCTCAACATTTTGCTGTCGAGCCATGTCTGGCGCCAGGACCACAACGGTTTCTCTCACCAGGATCCCGGCTTTATCGACCTGCTGCTCAACAAGGCCAACGACACGCATATCGTGAATGCTTACTATCCGGCTGACGCCAACATGGCGCTTGCTGTGGCCGAGCGTGTTTACCAGTCCACCGACTGCGTCAACGCCATCTTCTGCGGCAAGCAGCCCGCCCCCACTTTCCAGACGGTCGACGAGGCCCGCGCCGAGCTCGCCGAGGGCGTTGCGACTTGGGAGTGGGCATCGACCGCCGACTCGCTCGCCGAGGCTGACGTCGTGGTTGCCACGTGCGGCGACGTGTCGACGCTCGAGGCTCTGGCTGCAACCGACATGCTGCGTGAGCTGGGCATTAAGGTGCGGTTCGTCAACGTGGTCGATCTGCTCAAGATCCAGAACGTCTGCGAGAACGACCAAGCCATCAGCGATGAGCGCTGGACTGAGCTGTTTGGCTGCGGCGATAAGCCCGTGCTCTTTGCATTCCACGCCTATGCTGGCACGATTCGCCGTCTGATTTGGAACCGACCCGGCCACGACGCCTTCCGCGTCCACGGCTACGAGGAGAAAGGCTCCACGACAACGCCGTTCGACATGCTGCGCCTGAACAACATGGACCGTTGGGCACTGGCCGCCGACGTGCTGCGCATGGTTGACGCCGATAAGTTTGCCGAGCAGATTGACGAGTGGGAGGCATTCCGCACCGAGGCCTTTGAGTTCGCGTGCGATGAGGGCTACGATCACCCGGCCTTCACCGACTGGGTCTGGCCCGACGCCGCAGCCGCAACTGCTGCCGACGGCGCGCTCTCCGCAACGCAGATGACCGCAGGCGACAACGAGTAGGTAGGCATCCGGGGCGGTCTCGCGCTGGGGCCGCCTCCGGGCGGGTTGCCTTGGTCTGAGAAGTGGGCTTCGCGAACTTCTCAGACCAAGGCAACCCGCCCGGAGGCAGCCCTCTCGACCGTTTCGATATGCGGGGGCTGATTCTTTTT
>URBQ01000044.1 GCA_900546115.1 uncultured Collinsella sp. | reverse complement strand
ACTTTTTGAATAATTTTCGAGCCGAGCCGACATAACCGGTGTAGCCTTCACGCAGCGAAGCTGTTGGAATAAATGCGACTTTTTTATTTTCAATTTCTTCCTTTATCAGACTTCCTACACTTGAAAAGTGAGAACATAAAAACAGTTTCATCAATATTCTCCTTTATATATAAATTCTTATTTGTTGAACTAAGCCGTGTATACCATACTCTCCAATGATAGAACGCCCTGATATAGCGAAATTTTGCCGTTTTCCAGCGTACGTGCGTACACACTCCACAGGAATTCTAAGGGGCCTGCCCCCTTAGCACACGGACTTTGGAATAAAGTCTAGTGTTTTACGCCTTGCCAGAGGTGTACAGGCTCTCGGTATGCACGTACGAAGCAATTGCCATCAATGCCCCATATAAGTGGCGATCAAGTTCGCATAAAGCGACCTTGATCCCGCAAAACAAAAGGCAGGATACCATCACCACGATGATGCCCTGCCTCTGTTCGTTCCTGTTTACCGTTCCGAGTAGTCCTTCCGCAGAATTTCCGATAAACAAAAAACGTACCCGAACCCTTTCTCGTAAAGAATCGGGTTCGAGTACGAACTGAATGCTGGAGCAATAAAAAACCACCAGAAAGGTGCCTGTCCCCTTTGTGGTGGTTTTGGGCCAGCCCTAGAGCGTGTGGCCGTAAGCGTCGGCAGCCTTGATGGCGGCGGCGAACTTTTCGTCGGTGAAGGGCTCGGGGTTGCCCTGCTTCCACTCGTTGGTGGCGTGCGCGAACTCGCACAGGGCAGGGATGTCGGCCTCGGAAAGGCCGACCTGCTCAAGCGTCACGGGTAGCCCCATCTGCTTGTTAAAGGCGGCGTAGCGCTCAAGGTTCTTGGTATCGCCCGTATAGGCAAACAGCACGAGCACGCCCAGGCTCACGACCTCGCCGTGCAGGTAGGAGCCCTCGCGCGGGATGCTGCACGTGGCGTTGTAGAACGCATGCGCCACGCTCGAGTTGTAGTAGTAATCGTTTTGGTTGGTCAGGTTCGAGACATAGCCCGTGTTGACCACGATGTCGAGCGCGATCTGCTTGACGGCCTCGCTCGACAGGTCCTGGCGCACGTCCTCTAGACCCTGCACGCCATAGGTAAACAGCGGCTCGGAGCAGGTGTGGGCGAGTGCCAGGCCAAGTCCGGCGGTGTGCTCCAGGTTGCCGGCGCTCGTGGCGTACTCGACCTCGGGCTGCTTGGACAGGGCATCGCCCACGCCCGCCCAGAAGTACTCCGCCGGAGCCTCGGCGATGATCTTGGGGTTGATGAAGATGTGCGCGGGGCGGTTTGGGTACGAATAGCCCTCGAGCGAGCCGTCGTCGTTGTAGACAACGGCAATGGCGGTCGCGGCCGAGCAGTTGGAGCAGATCGTCGGTACCGTAAAGACGATCTTCTTGAGCTCGATGGCCGCTGTCTTGACGGTGTCGAGCGCCTTGCCGCCGCCGCATGCGATAAGAACGTCGGCTTCTTGGCAGACAGGGGAGTTCACAACCTTGGCGATATTGGCGCGCGTACTGTTGGTGCCGTAGACGCGCGTCTCCAGAATCTCGACGTCGGTGCCCTCCAGCGCCGCTTCGATACCGGGAAGCGCCGCTGCCAGTGCTCGTTTACCACCGATAATCGCGACCTTGGTCGCTCCGTACTCGTCCAGTGCGCCGGGCAGCTCGTCAAAGCAGTCCTCGCCGACGGTGTAGTCGCTCATTCCAATCGTGCGCATAGCAGCCTTCTTTCGTTAGATAAAGTGCTTTCAGGTATTTTGCTCCAAGTGAGTGCTTGCGATCGCGAGAAGTTTCTAAAGTATGAAACCGATGTTGAGGGTTTTTCGCCGGCGTTGACCGTGTTACCATACAGCGCATAAGCGTTGATGGGGACGAGTAGTCGGCCGTCCGCATGCTACAGAGAGCGGGGAGCGCTGAGAACCCGTGCATGCGACCGATGAAAATCACCCCGGAGCTGCGGTCCCAACGGGCGCGCCGCACAGGCACGTCTTAGTAGACATCGCCGAGATGGTCGTCGATACAGACCAGCCGAGTAACGGATGCGAGCGCGCGAATACGCGGGCGAGGGCATCTAAGCTGGGTGGTTAAACGAAGAGCTTTTGCGGGCGTGCAGCCCGTTTGTGGCGCTTCGTCCCAGCTTGTAGGGACGGGCGCTTTTTTGGTGCCCAGAGGGCGTGCGCGCCCATGACAAGAAAGGGGTACCGTGGCAAACGAGTACAAGCAGACGATGAATCTGCCCAAGACCGGTTTTCCCATGCGTGCCGGTCTTTCCAAGTCCGAGCCCAAGCGACTCAAGGACTGGCAGGACAACAAGGTCTACGAGCAAGTTCTAAAGAAGAACGAGGGTCACAAGAAGTTCGTGCTGCATGACGGCCCTCCGTACGCCAACGGCCCGATCCACATCGGCCACGCCATGAATAAGATCTCCAAGGACATGATCAACCGTTACTGGATGATGCAGGGCTATGAGGTCCCCTTTGTCCCCGGTTGGGACTGCCACGGTCAGCCGATTGAGCACAAGGTCGAGGAGAAGCTCGGCACCGAGAAGTTCAACCAGACCTCCACGGCCAAGATCCGCGAGCTTTGCAATAAGTTCGCTGTCGAGAACATCGAGCTCCAGAAGGCCGGTTTCCGTCGCCTGGGCGTGCTCGGTGATTGGGACAACCCGTATCTGACGCTCTATCACCAGCATGACGCCGCCGATATCGAGGTCTTTAAGGCCATGTTCGATAAGGGCATGATCTATCGCGGCCACAAGCCGGTTCACTGGTGCAAGCACTGCCACACCGCGCTGGCCGAGGCCGAGATCGAGTACTCCGACGAGACGAGCCCGTCCATCTTCGTGCGCTTTGAGATGACCTCCAAGCCCGCCGGCCTCGAGGACTTCGACGGCCCGGTCGACTTCATCATCTGGACGACCACCCCGTGGACCATCCCTTCCGACCAGGCCGTTTCCCTCAAGCCCGGCGCCGCCTACGTTGCCGTTGAGCACGACGGCCGCGCCGAGGTCATGCTCGAGGACCTGGCTCCCAAGTGCTGCGAGGAGTTTGGCTGGGAGTACACCCCGGTGATGGTCGACGGCAAGCCCTATGTGGTTCCCGCCGAGACCTTCCACCACATCCACTACAAGCAGCCGATCTTTGACGGTGTCGAGGGCGTGGCGCTGCTGGCCGATTACGTCGGTGTCGATGACGGTACCGGTATCGTCCACAACTCGCCCGGCCACGGCGTCGATGACTACTTCGCCTGCCTCAAGGAGGGCATCACCGACATCTGCATGCCGGTCGATGACGACGGCAAGTTCTACACCGGCAAGGAGTTTGGCACCGGTGGCCCCTTCAGCGGTATGGACACCGATGAGGCCAACCCGCACATCATCGAGTTCCTGCGCGAACACGGCACCCTGGTCCTCGAGAAGAAGATCACGCACAGCTATCCGCACTGCTGGCGTTGCAAGCACCCGGTGCTCTTCCGTGCTACCGACCAGTGGTTTGTCTCGATGGACAAGACCGGTCTGCGTGATCAGGCTGGCAAGGAGGTCCGCGAGAACGTCACGTGGTATCCGGCCCATGCCGCCAACCGCATCGGTGCCATGGTCGAGCAGCGTCCTGACTGGTGCATCAGCCGTCAGCGTAACTGGGGTGTGCCGATCCCCAGCTACACCTGCGCCGACTGCGGCGAGAAGGTCATGAACGACGCCACACTCGACGCCGTCATCAACCTCTTCCACGAGAAGGGCTCCGACGCCTGGTTTACCGACGCTCCCGAGAGCTACCTGAGCGAGGCCTGCGTCTGCCCCAAGTGCGGCGGCCATCACCTTAAGGCCGATAAGGACATCCTCGACGTGTGGTGGGATTCCGGCGTCTCCTGGAAGGCCGTCTGCGAGTACCGTCCCGAGCTGGAGTATCCGGCGGATGTGTACCTTGAGGGCTCCGACCAGCACCGCGGTTGGTTCCAGAGCTCGTTGCTCACCTCGGTGGGCGCCAACGGCCACGCCCCGTACAAGGCGGTCGTCTCGCAGGGCTTCACCCTCGACGGCCAGGGCCGTAAGATGTCCAAGTCGCTCGGCAACGTCATCGACCCCAACAAGGTCTGCGACGAGATGGGCGCCGACATCATCCGTCTGTGGGTTGCCTCCGTCGACACCAGCTCCGACGTCTCCATCGACCACGAGATTCTCGCTCGTACGTCCGATGCCTACCGTCGTTTCCGCAACACGCTGCGCTTCCTGCTTTCCGAGCTCGAGGGTCAGTTTGAGCCCGAGACCGACGGCGTCGCCTTTGCCGACCTGCTGCCGCTCGACAAGCTCATGGTTGCCCGTCTGACCCAGGTCCAGGCCGAGGTCGACGATGCCTACGCCAGCTACGAGTTCCCGCGCGCTTACCGTGCGCTCTACGACTTCGTGGTTACCGAGCTCTCCAACGTGTACCTCGACGCTCTAAAGGACCGTCTGTACTGCGATAAGCCCGGCTCGCTCGAGCGCCGCAGCGCCCAAACCGTGCTCGCCGAGCTCTTCTCGATGCTCATGCGCGACCTGCAGCCGATCCTGTCCTACACGGTCGACGAGGCCATGGCCTATGCGCCTGCCGGCTGCGTCGATCACCAGAAGTACGCCGCGCTGCTCGATTGGTACAAGTCGCCCATCACGGTCGACGAGGCCAATGGGTTCGAGGGCGTGCTCGAGGCTTCGCTCGAGCTCCGTAGCGCCGTGACAAAGGCCCTTGAGGATGCCCGCTCCGCCGGCACCTTCACTAAGAGCCAGCAGGTCCGCGTCAAAGCGGTCGTTCCCGCCGAGATGTACGCGCTGCTGACCGGCGACAAGGCGGTCGACCTGGCCGAGTTCTACATCGTCTCCGATGTTGAGCTGACCCAGGGTGAGGAGCTCTCCGTTGCCATCGAGGCTGCCGAGGGCGAGTGCTGTGACCGTTGCTGGAACTACCGCACCACCGTCGGCGAGTACAACGGTCACGCTCACATTTGCAAGCGCTGCGCGAATGCCCTTTAAGGCACGGTAACTCGGCATTTTAGTTATAGGGAGAATTTAGGCGCCTTCGGCCCATTTGCTCCGCTGAAGAAAAGCGGCATTCCGTTATCCGGAATGCCGCTTTCTTTTATGCTGGTTATTTCTCTGACGTTAGCGAATGTGTCGTGCGCTCAACGTGTGGCAATATAAGATGGTAATTTGCGTTAAACGGAATTTGATTATCTGAGGGTAGGGGATTTCTTTGGGTCGTGGTGCGGATATGACGCCGCCTTTGCGTTGGCGGCTGGGTGTTGCTGGTGGGGTGGCGTTCGTTGTGCTGCTTGGTGACCAGCTGACTAAGCTTGCGGTTCGTGTCGTGGGCGATGCTCTGCATATGACCGTTATTCCTGGTGTGATTGACTTTCTGTTTGTCCGCAATATCGGAGCTGCCTTTAGTATGGGCGAGGGTCATGGCGTAGCATTTGCTGTGCTGGCACTTGTCGTCATCATTGCTATCGCAGTGTACCTGGTTCGTGCGCCTCAGCTCGCTCGCCTAGAAGTTGTTGGCATGGCTATGGTTGCGGGCGGCGCTATCGGCAATGCAATCGACCGTCTCGCCTTTGGGTTCGTGACCGATTTTATTGCCACCACCTTCATCGACTTTCCCGTCTTTAACGTGGCCGATATCGGCATTACGGTCGGTGTCGTGCTGGCACTCATCGGTTATATGTTCATGAGTCCCGCCGCTCGTGAGGTCGATGCGACCGCCGAGCTCAACGCCCGTGACGAGGCCCGCGCCAAACGCAAAGCCAAGCAGCGTGGGGAGCGTGCCCGCAAGATTCGCGAAAGGAATGAGCGCTAATGGCCGACATCCATATTCTTGTTGCCGACGATTGCACTGGTCAGCGTCTCGATGCCTATCTGGGCGCCAATGACGGCTGCCCTACGCGCTCTGCCTGCGCGCATCTGATCGAGGGCGGCGCCGTCGCCGTCAACGGCGAGACCTGCCTGTCAAAAAAGTACGCCGTGCGTTCCGGCGACCGCATCTCGGTCGACTTGCCCGAGCCGCATGACCCGACCGACGTGATTCCCGAGGCCATTCCCCTCGATATCCGCTACGAGGACGACTACCTTATCGTGCTCTCCAAGCAGCGGGGCCTGGTGTGCCATCCCGCCCATGGCCACGAGAGCGGCACCCTTGCGAACGCCCTGGTCTACCACTGCGGCCTCGACCATCTTGGTACCGTGCAGGGCGAGGACCGCCCCGGTATCGTGCATCGCCTGGATCGCGATACCTCGGGCCTTATGCTCGCGGCAAAAGACGACGATACCCAGCGAGCGCTTCAAAATCTTATACGCACGCGTACGCTCGATCGTCGCTATATTACCCTCGTCCACGGGCACATCGCCATGGACGAGGGTACCATCAACACTGGAATTGCCCGATCGACGCGCGACCGCGTGAAGATGGCGGTTTCCGATGATCCTTTTGCACGCCAGGCCATCACGACCTTTAAGGTCCTTGAGCGCTTTGATTCCACGCGTTTCGACGACGGCTATACGCTCGTCGAGTGTCACCTGTTTACCGGCCGCACGCATCAGATTCGCGTACACATGCGCCATATCAACCACGCCTGTGTGGGCGACCCGCTCTACGGCAAGTGCGATGTACGTACCGATCAGGGTCTGACCAGGCAGTTCCTGCATTCATGGCGCGTGGCGTTCGATCATCCCGTGACGGGGGAACGCATTGAGTGCCGTGACGAGCTGCCGTGGGATCTTGCGGCGGTTTTGGATGATCTGGCCCCGCGTTCGTTCGGTCGCACTGCCGCTGGCGCCGAAATCGTCCCGCAGCTCGGTCTGCTCGAAGCCTAGCCAGTATTAGGTTGTTTCTTGAACTCGGTAAGCCTGCGGTAAGATATACGGTTGTCTACGTTACGCGTTCCCGGGAGCCTGCATGCTCGCCTTTTTACAAATCAACACACCCATCGTGATCTTCAACCAGATTGTCTTTACGCTGTTCACGGTCTGCTTTTTGTACCAGGTGGTCTTCTTTATCATCGGTGCCTTTCGTGGCGAGGTCGCGCCTCCCAAGGCCAAAAAACTCCACCGCTATGCCTTCTTTATCGCGGCGCATAACGAGGAGGCCGTAATTGCCAACCTCGTTCGCTCCATCAAGGATCAGGATTATCCGTCCGAGCTTATCGAGGTCTTCGTGGTCGCCGATGCCTGCACCGACAACACGGCGGAGCTTGCGCGCGAGGCCGGCGCCATTGTCTATGAGCGTAATGACCTTGCTCGTAAGGGCAAGAGCTGGGTCATGGACTTTGGCTTCGATCGCATTCTCAACGAGTATCCCGATACCTTTGAGGGCTATTTTATTTTCGATGCCGATAACGTTATTTCCCGTGATTACGTTTCCAAGATGAACGACGCTTTTGACCAGGGTTTTCATGTGGTCACCAGCTACCGCAACTCTAAGAACTTCGGTAGTTCGTGGATCTCTTCGGCCAACGCCACGTGGTATCTGCGCGAGGCCCGTTTCCTCAACAACGCGCGTAATATTTGCAAGACGTCCTGCGCTGTCTCGGGTTCGGGCTACCTCATTTCTGCCAGCGTGATCGAGGGTATGCACGGCTGGCAGTTCCACACGTTGACTGAGGACATTCAGTTCACCACGTTCTGTGCCATTCACGGTATTCGTATCGGTTATGCACCGGCGGAGTTTTTTGATGAACAGCCCGTGACGTTCAAGGCTTCTTGGAAGCAGCGCATGCGTTGGACTAAGGGCTTCTACCAGGTGTTCTTTACCTACGGTAAGCACCTGGTCAAATCAACCTTCCGCTATCATCGTTTTGCCGCCTACGACATGTTCATGACGATCGCCCCGGGTATGCTGCTATCGCTCATCTCGATGCTCGCCAATGCGACTTTCCTCATTGTGGGTGGTCTTTCGCACGGCTTCTTGGCCACCGAGGTCGAGATGCAGGCGTGTGCCGCTTCGCTCATTATGACTTTTGCCATGATGTATCAGACGTTCTTTACCATGGCGCTCCTTACGACCATCTTCGAGTACAAGCACATTCATTGCGCGCAAAAGTGGCGTCTGGTGACCAACCTGTTTACCTTCCCGATCTTTATGTTCAGCTATATCCCCATCACGGTGGCTGCACTGTTCCTCAAGGTCGATTGGGTTCCGACGCAACACGCCGTCAACGTTACCCTCGACGAGGTCATGCAAGGCGCCAAATAACCACCACCAAAACCACCACAAAGGGGATAGGCACCTTTGTGGTGGTTTTTGCTTTTGCGCAGCTTTTCATGGAGGTGCACGATGTTCTACATCCCATTTTGGATCTGCGCCTTTGCCGGTGCGGTGGTTGACGCCCATGAGCGGCGGTTTCCCAACGCGCTTGCGGCCGCGTGTGCGGTGGCGGCGTTTGCTGGCGTATGGCTCGACAGGGGCGTTAACACGGCGCTTGACCACGCCGGTCTTGCGGTTATTGTCTACCTTGCCCTCGTGCTTACTGAGTCGCTCTGGCGTTGGGTTCGCCACACCCCAGGTATCGGCATGGGGGACGCCAAGGCGCTCTTCGCGCTTTGCACGCTCAACCCTATGGGCGGCATCGCGGCATTTGCCATCGCGGTCCTGGTCCTTGCCCTCTCCTGCCTCTTCACAAAATCGCGCTCCCTGCCATTGCTCCCGTTTTTGGTGCCGATTTTTGCCATAATCGAGGTCGTGGGCTGCACATTGTAACCGATTGCGCATCCTTCTTAAGGAGCATGCCATGGCAACTAATCAAGAAACGGCCGTCATTAAGGCGCGCATGGACCGTATTCCCTCGGCGTTGTCGCCCGAACTTGTCGAGCGCATTTCCGCCGATCGTGCTTCGGGCTATGTCAACCCCTATCGCTGCAACGATGATCAGGTCATTCGTCGTAGTGATCGCGCTGCCGACAAAGGCACGCTTATGCGTCCGGCGTTTATGCGCGATACCGAAAAGATTCTTCATCTTCCGGCGTACACGCGTTATGCAGGCAAAACGCAGGTCTTTAGCTTCCGCAGCAACGATGACCTGTCGCGCCGCGGTCTGCATGTGCAGCTTGTCTCGCGCATCGCTCGCGATATCGGTCGCGCCCTAGGTCTCAACTGCGATCTGATCGAGGCGATTGGCCTGGGCCATGACTTGGGACACACGCCTTTCGGCCATGCCGGTGAGCGCTTTCTCAACGATATCTATCACGAGCGTACCGGCCGCTTCTTTTTCCATAACGTGCAGTCGGTACGCGTGCTCGATGCGCTGTATGGCCGCAACGTGTCGCTCCAGACGCTCGATGGCGTGTTGTGCCATAACGGTGAATATGAGCAGCGCGTGTTTGAGCTGTCACACATGGCATCCTTTGTTCAGTTCGGGCGGACGGTTGAGGACTGTATTGCCATGGGCTATAGCGCGGTTGAGCACCTGCGCCCCATGACGCTTGAGGGCTGCGTGGTGCGTATCTCGGATATCCTCGCCTACGTCGGTCGCGATCGTCAGGACGCCATTGCGGCGGGCCTGCTCGACCCCGACGCTTTTGACGATGGTCGGGGCGGTGCCTATAACAGCTGGATTCTCACGCATGCCTCTATCGATATCGTCGAGCATAGCTACGGCAAGCCGCGTATCGAGATGAGCGAGGACCTGTTTGAAGAGATCCGCCGGGCCAAGCGCGAGAACTACGAGAAGATCTACAGCAAGGGCGGTATCGAGGGCGATTCCGAGGCGGAGCTGCGCGAGGCATTCGGAAAGCTCTACGACCGCTGCCTGCAAGATCTTAATAAAGGCGACGAGTCCTCGTACATCTTTAAGCATCATATTTCGCGCATCGAGCAGCAGCTTTCCTACTACGATCGTACGTATGCCTGGCAGGACGACAAGGATCAAGCGGTGGTGGATTACATCGCGAGCATGACGGACGGCTATTTCTGCGAGCTGACGAGCAAGCTATTCCCCGGTCTGGACTTTCCGCATCGTACCTATATTAACGAACGGTAGTTCGTATCTTTTCGGTATACTGTTCGTGGAAAACGTTTTTGATTGATGTACGGGATGGCTATGGACGACCTTTTTTCTGCTTCGACGCGTGAGCGTTCCTTTCAGAATGCGCCGCTTGCGGTGCGCATGCGTCCCAATTCGCTTGACGAGTATGTGGGCCAGCAAAAGGCCGTCGGTAAGGGCTCATGGTTGCGTGCGGCGATTGAGCATGACGTGCTATCGAGTGTGATTCTGTACGGGCCGGCCGGTACGGGCAAGACGACGCTGGCCCACATTATCGCCAACCATACCAAGAGCGAGTTTGTCGAGGTCAGCGCCGTGACGGGCACCGTAAAGGACCTGCGTCGCGTGATCGACGAGGCAAAGACGCGCCTAAATACGTATGACCGCCGTACCATCTTGTTCATCGACGAGATCCACCGTTTTTCGAAGTCGCAGCAGGATGCCCTGCTGCATGCCGTTGAGAACCGTACCGTCATTATGATTGGCGCCACGACCGAGAATCCGTACTTCGAGGTCAACTCCGCGCTGTTGTCGCGTGGACGCGTGGTAGAGCTTGAGCACTTGAAAGACGAGGATATCGCCACGCTCATTGAGCGTGCGCTCGAGGCACCGCAGGGTTTAAACGGTAGGTTCTCGGCCGATGAGGATACCGTCAAGACCATTTGCACGCTGGCCGCGGGTGATGCGCGCTCGGCTCTGACGACGCTTGAGCTTGCGAGCGAGATTGCCGTCACGCGTCCCGATACCGAGGGAACGCCAGTGCCGGCGGCGGGGGAGCGTTATCCCATCACCGTGGATGACGTTAAGATTGCCAATCCACGCCGAGGTTTTTCGTATGACAAAAACGGCGACATGCACTATGACATTATCAGCGCGTTCATCAAGTCTATGCGCGGTAGCGACCCCGATGCCACGATCTACTGGCTTGCGCGCATGATCGATGCGGGGGAGGATCCCAAGTTTATCGCCCGACGCATCATGATTCAGGCTTCCGAGGATGTTGGCAATGCCGATCCACAGGCGCTGCTGGTGGCACATGCCGCATTTACATCTGCCGAGGTCATTGGCTATCCCGAGTGTCGCATCAACCTGGCACAGGCTGCGCTCTATGTGTGCCTGGCGCCTAAGTCTAATGCGTGCGAGGCCTCGATCGATGCGGCGCTGGCCGATATCCACAGCAGTGGTCTTCGCGAGGTGCCCAGCTACCTGCGCGATCGCCATCGCCCGGGCAGCGATGAGTACGGTGTGTACAAGTATCCGCACGATTATCCCGAAGGCTGGGTCGATCAGCGCTATTTGCCCGAGGGGCTGGAGCGCGGTGCGTTTTGGCAGCCTGCCGGCCGCGGCTGGGAAGAGTGGCGCGTAGAGCAAAGCGAGCGCGACCGTAGCGGGAATGCTCCGAAGTAGCTGCTGATTATTTTGTCCCACGATCTCACGCTTGGCATGTTCGGTCCCCTTTGGGGTACCATGAAGAGCGTCTGTATTTCGATTCATTTGGGAGGCTTGTATGAGTCCCATTCAAATCGCCTTGCTGCTACTTGCCGTTGCCGGCGTGTGGGCTGTTATCGAGCTCGCGCTCACGCTGCGCAAGACGCGCACCGTCGTTGATTCGCTCGACAAGACGGTGGGCGACCTCAACAACACGCTCGCCGAGGCACAGCCCGTGGTGGCAAAGCTCGATGGTGCCGTTGATGAGCTTACACCGGCACTTGCTCAGGTGGAGCCGCTCCTCAAATCGAGCAAGACTGCCGTTGACGCCCTGACGTCCAACCTTGTTGAGGTTGAGGCGGTCGTTCGCGACATTTCTCAGGTCACGGGCAGTGTGGCCGAGGCCAGCAATGCCGTGTCGAGCGTGACCGACTCTGCGGCCGGTGCCGTGCAGAAACTATTTAACAAGGTGAAGGCTCCTGCAGCCGACGACGATCGCAAGCTCGCCACTGCCGCCGAGGCCGAACAGCCTACCGAGCACGTTCTGATTGGTGAGGCTGAGGACGAGGCCGCCGATGGTGCAGATACGGCTCAGAAGCCCGCAGCCAAGCCTGCTCAGTATTACACCTATACGCCCGCCGAGACCTCCGAGGAGTCCTGCGATGAGTAGCGAAACAACCTGCCCCATTACGCTGAGCGTTGCCGGTGATCCGCGTTTCGCGCGCTTGGTGCGCATGACGGCCGCCAACGTCGGCGCCCTGTGCTCTATGTCCGTCGATCGCATCGAGGATATTCGCATGGCTGCCGAGGAGGCCTTCATCTTTGGGTGCACCGCGGTCGACTGCGACGATATCTCGATCACATTCGATGTCGACGAATCTCATGTGGGAATGACCTTTACCTTTGGCGATCAGGCGACTGTCGATGAGGATGACCAGGCTGCCGTGTATGCCGAACTCATTCTTGCAAGCGTGTGCGATTCCTACGAAAAGACCGCGGCGCCCCTGACGCTTTCCCTCGACCTCAAGGCGGATATCTAATATGACCGAACGTTCCCGGAGCGGTAAGACCGCTTGGGACAAGGAGAAAACCCGCGAGCTGTTTCGTCGCTACAAGGAGACCGGTGATCCGGATGCCCGCGAGCAACTCGTCATGTCCCACATGAACCTGGTAAGGTTTCTTGCCAACAAGTTTAAGAACCGCGGTGAGCCGCTCGATGACCTTTTGCAGGTCGGCTATCTGGGCCTGCTCAAGGCTATCGACCGTTTTGACCCTGAGCGCGGGCTCGAGTTCACCACGTTTGCCACACCTACTATTCTGGGAGAGATTAAGCGCCACTTCCGCGACAAGGGCTGGAGCGTGCGCGTGCCGCGTCGTCTGCAGGAGCTCTCGGCCAAGGTTAACCAGGCCACCGACAAGCTCACCAACGAGCTGCAGCGTTCTCCTAAGGTTGAGGAAATCGCCGAATACCTGGACGTGACCGTCGACGAGGTGCTCGAAGCTATGGAATCGTCCTCGGCCTACACCTCGGTACCCATCGAGGCCCCCGGTGCGTCCGATTCCGACGATGCGCCTTCGATTCTCGATCGCTACGCCGACGACGACAACGAGCTCGACTTTACCGATGACCGCCTGGTGATTGAGGAGGCCATTCGCGATTTCTCGCCGCGCGAGCGCGAGGTGATCGAGCTGCGCTTTGTGAAGGGCATGACCCAGATCGAGATCGCCAAGAAGCTGGGCATCTCCCAGGTGCAGGTTTCGCGTCTGCTGCGCCGCACGCTTAAGAAGATTCAGGACAAGATTGACCCCGACGGAGTAATGGTTCGTTCATGAGTGAGGACCTCCAACAACCCGATCGCGCACTGCGCGACACCCGCATTTTGACGCTGCGCATTTGGGCCGTCGTCGGCTGCATCGTGATCGCTGCCGTCATCTTTAACCTCATGGGGATTCTGGCGCCGGTTATTGAGTTTCTGGCCGTCGGCTCCATTATTGCCTTTGTAATGTCGCCGATCACCAACTGGCTCGAGCATCATGGGGTGGGCCGTGGTATCGGCTCGCTCATCGCGCTCATTGTAGTCGTAGCCGTGCTCGTCGGTGTCGTCTGTATCCTGTCGCCGATTCTCTTTGGCCAGATCATGGAAGTCCTGAGCCGCTTGCCTGAGCAGCTACGTGTTGCGGGTGGCGACCTTAATGAGATGATCTCGCGCGCCAAGACGCTCAACAACACGCCGGTCAAGGAGTACCTGGACGATAACCTTTCTTCGCTCGTTACGGTGGCGTCCAAATATGTCTCACAGATTGCCGCCGAGCTCGGCCGCGGCGTGTTTCCGCTTATCACCAACACGGCCTCACAGCTGTTCGTGATCTTTTTGGGTCTGGTGCTTGCCTATTGGCTTGCCTGCGATTATCCCCGTATGCACCACGAGGTCTGCACCATCATCGGTCAGGAAAAGGAGACCTCGTACCGCTTTATGGTCGCGATTCTTTCGCGCTCAGTCGGCGGTTACATGCGTGGCATGGTCGTGACGTCCATCTGCGGTGGTATCCTTGCCTTTATCGGCTTTACGATCATTGGGCATCCGTATGCGGCGCTCATGGCCATCTTTACCGGCATCATGCACTTGGTCCCGGTTGTCGGTCCCTGGGTGAGCGCGGCGATTGCCACGGTGCTCGGGTTTATGTTTAGCCCGATGCTGGCGTTGTGGACCTTGGTTGTGACCATGGTGGCTCAAAACGTCACCGATAACGTCATTTCGCCTAAGGTCATGCAGAGCTCGGTCCAGGTGCATCCTATCATGAGCCTCACGGCCCTTGTTATTGGCTCGGCGCTTATGGGCCCCATTGGCATGGTCATCGCCATCCCGCTGTGTGCGGCCCTCAAGGGTATCTTCGTGTACTACTTCGAAAACGAGACCGGCCGCCAGCTCGTTGCCTACGAAGGCGCCGTGTTTAAGGGTACGCCGTATCGCGATGCCGAGGGCAACCCGGTCGCCGCCTATGACGCGCTTGGCGACGACACGTTCATCTATGAGTCTGAGCTCATCGGCAATGAGACCGCGCCCGAGGCCAAGGCCATGCCCAAGCCCGAGCTCGATAATTCCTGGATTAAGCTCTCGGGTCTTCAGCCCGACGCGACGGGCTTTTTCAAGAACCCCTTCGCCAAGGACGACGATTCCAATACGGACGACGACACCAAAACCGGCATCGACGGCTCCATGGATGATTCGGATTCCTAAGAGGCCCTGTTAGCGTTTTTTGATGTTGTAAAAGACAAGAAACACGAGCAAAGCGATTGATAAGGGGCCGGCTACATAGAAATAGAGAACGTCAATTGCGCGTAGAGGGCAACAGGCCTTATCGCCGGACATTACTGCATATAATACGTAGCCAAATGCTGGTTGGTTTGAATACCAGTGGGAGAAGGCCAAGAGCGCTAAAAGTGCTACAACCAGAAGTGCATTCAGGATAAATCGTTTGGTATTCATCGGCCGCTCCTTCCGGATGATTCTTATATAGTATTTGTGATTAATCACTTGTGATTTGTGATAAGTGATTTGTGATTAATATATAAA
>URBQ01000043.1 GCA_900546115.1 uncultured Collinsella sp. | reverse complement strand
CACTCGTTAAAAAGTTTTGAGAATATTTTATATTTTTGTTCATGTAATCACTCCTTCTTAATTACAAATTTTAGCATCTAATTTCAAATAAATTTATATTTACATTTTTTTTCAAAGGATTGCTTAGTCCTAAATAACATGCACTTTCGCTGGAGGGTCGCTGTTTGGCGGCCCTCTTTTTTGCACAGGCGCAGTGGGATGGTAATATCGTTACGTTTGAACTGTTTCGATGTGAAACCGAGGAGATTCCCTCTATGAGTGCTGACTACCCGTCAATGACTACGGCCGAGATTCGCTCTAAGTTCCTCAACTTCTTTGAGGAGCGCGGCCTTAAGCTCTATCCTTCTTCGTCCCTCGTTCCCGACGATCCTTCGTTGCTGCTCGCCAACGCCGGCATGAACCAGTTTAAGGAGTACTATCAGGGCAAGAAGACCATGAAGGAGATCGGCGCGATCTCCTGTCAGAAGTGCGTTCGCACCAACGACATCGACTGCATCGGCGAGGACGGCCGTCATCTGTCCTTCTTTGAGATGCTCGGCGACTTTTCCTTTGGCGGTGTCTCCAAGCAGCAGGCCTGCACTTGGGCCTTTGAGCTCATCACCAAGGAGTTCAAGCTGCCGCTCGATCGCCTGTACTTCACCGTCTTTACCGAAGATGACGAGACCCACGACGTGTGGCGCTCCCTGGGCGTTGCCGAGGATCACATCTCGCGTCTGGGCGAGGACGATAACTTCTGGGCCGCTGGCCCTACCGGTCCCTGCGGTCCGTGCTCCGAGATCTACTTTGACATGGGCGAGGAGGTCGGTTGCGGCAGCCCCGACTGCAAGCCCGGCTGCGACTGCGATCGCTTCCTTGAGTTCTGGAACCTCGTGTTTACTCAGTATGACCGCCAGGAGGACGGCTCCATGCCGGAGCTGCCGCACCGCAACCTCGATACGGGCATGGGTCTGGAGCGTATGGCCGCCATCATGCAGCACAAGACCGCTAACTACGACGGCGATCTGATGCAGCACCTCATCAAGCTCGGTGAGGAGATCAGCGGCAAGACCTATGACGCCGACGATTACTCCGGCGCCAGCCGCTCCCTGCGCATCATCGCCGACCACTCCCGTGCCGTCGACTTTATGATCTCGGACGGCATCCTTCCCGGTAATGAGGGTCGCGAGTACGTTTTGCGCCGTCTGCTCCGTCGTGCCGTGTTCCACGGCCGCCTACTGGGCATCGAGGGTGCCTTCCTGACCAAGTTTATCGACGAGGTCAACGCCCAGATGGGCGAGGCCTATCCCGAGCTGCTCAAGAACGTCGCGCTCGTTAAGGGTATCGTCGCCTCCGAGGAGGAGCGTTTCTCCACGACGCTCGACAACGGCCGCGTTTACCTGGACGAGGCCGTGGCCGCGCTCGCCGACGGCGCTGTCCTTCCGGGCGACGTTGCCTTTAAGCTGCACGACACCTTTGGTTTCCCCATTGACCTGACTGTCGAGATTGCCGGCGCTGCCGGTCACGACGTCGATATGGATGGCTTTACCGCTTGCATGGAGGACCAGAAGGCCCGCGCCCGCGCCAACGCCAAGGGCGATGCCTGGGGCAGCTTCAACGACGTTTGGGTCGAGCTTTCGGACAAGGTTGCCGCGACCGAGTTCGACGGCTATGACAACGACGTCATCGAGGACGCCAAGGTTGTCGCCCTTGTTCGCAACGGCGAGTCCGTCGAGTCCGCTGCCGCCGGCGAGGACGTCGAGGTCGTGCTCGACCGCACCCCGTTCTATGCCGAGATGGGCGGCCAGCAGGGCGATGCCGGCAAGCTTGTCGCCGAGGGCGTTACGCTGACCGTTTCCGATACCAAGAACCACAATGGCCTGTATGCTCATGTCGCGCACGTTGCCGAGGGCACACTGACCGTCGGTGCTACCATGACCGCGGCGCTCGATGCCGAGCGCCGTGGTTTCCTGCGCCGCAACCATACCGCCACCCACCTGCTCGACGCCGCGCTTAAGCAGGTCCTGGGCGAGCACGTCTCCCAGGCCGGATCGCTGGTGACGCCCGAGCACCTGCGCTTTGACTTCACGCACTTCGAGGCCCTGTCCTCCGAGCAACTCAAGGCTGTCGAGGATCTGGTCAACCAGCAGATCTTCGCTTCCAAGCCGGTCGTGACCCGCGTCATGGGCATTGACGAGGCCAAGGCTGCCGGTGCTGTCGCCCTGTTTGGCGAGAAGTATGGTGACGTCGTTCGCGTCGTCTCGGTGGGCGCCGAGGACCATCCGTTCTCCCGTGAGCTCTGCGGTGGCACCCATGCCGCCAACACCGCCGAGATCGGTCTGTTCAAGATCATTTCCGAGTCCTCTACGGGCTCCAACGTCCGCCGTATCGAGGCCGTGACCTCTAAGGGTGCCCTCGACTACATGGTCGACCGTCTGGCGCTCGTCGACGCCGCTGCCGCTGCACTCAAGTGCCGCGTCGAAGAGGTTCCCGCCCGCGTGGAGAACCTGCATGCCGAGCTGCGCGAGACGTCCAATAAGCTCAAGAAGGCGCTCACCGGTGGCTCCTCCGATGCCATTTCCAGTGCCATCGACGGTGCTGTCGAGCTGAATGGCTATAAGCTCGTTGTTGCCGAGCTTCAGGGCCTTGAGGCTGCCGACCTGCGCAACGTGTGGGATACCGTGCATCAGAAGGTCGCCGGCCCTGTCGCCTGCGTCGTCGCAAGCGTGACCGAGAAGGGCACCCCGGCCCTGCTTGCCGCCGGCTCCGATGACGCCGTGAAGGTCGGTTTCCACGCCGGCAACGTGATCAAGCAGATCGCGGGCCTGGTCGACGGTCGCGGTGGCGGCCGTCCCAACATGGCCCAGGCCGGTGGCAAGAATGCTGCCGGTATCGCCGATGCCCTCGCGGCCGCCAAGACCGCGCTTGGCGCCTAAGAACCTAGGTTGTCGCTGTGGTCGCACTTGCGCTGGACATAGGGGAGACCAGGATTGGCATTGCCGTCTCGAGCCGTGATGGCAAGATGGCGATGCCCGTCAAGGTGCTGCCGGCTGCCGAGGTCACCGGTATGGCCAAGACGTTCCGTTACCTAGTCGAGGACTATGAGCCCGACATTTTGGTAAGCGGACGTCCCTTGACCATGGCCGGTGAGCCCGGCCCCCAGGCCGAGCGCGTCGCCGCCGTGGCCCAAAAGATTGCCGACGAGCTCGAACTTCCGCTGGAGTTTGAGGACGAGCGTCTGTCCTCGCAAGAGGCCAAGCGCATTCTGCGAGAGCAGGGCCTCAACGAAAAGCAGATGAGGGGAAAGATCGACATGATCGCCGCCAGCCTGTTCTTGCAGACATGGCTCGATCGTAATAACGAGGAGGTTCAGCATGCCTAGCGCTTCCGATCCGCGCCAGCAGAATCGTACACGGCAGCCCGCGCCGCGCCCCGCTCAGCCTGGCCAGCGTTCGGCTCAGCCTACTCAGCGTGCTGCTCAGCAGCCCGCCACTCGTCCCTCGCAGCCCGCTGGCGGCGCTCGTTTTAAGCAGCAGGCTCCTGCCCAGCGCACGCAGGGGCAGGCCCGGCAATCACGCCCCCACACACATCATGTTCATGGCTCGCACGGCGTTGCTCCGGCCACGCTCTCGAGCTATAAAACGCACGCCTGCCGTGGTGCCCAAAAGAAAAGCTCCCCGGTGCCCATGATGATCGGTGGCGTCGTCGCCGTGCTTGCGCTTGTCGCGATCGTTTTCTTTGTCGTGCCAGCCGTCAAGGGCTTCTTTGCCGGTGAGGATGCGAATGTCGCTGCTGGCCAGCAAGTTATTATCACGATTCCCGATGGTGCCTCGGGTGACACCATCGCTTCTATTCTCTCCGAGAACCATATCGTCGAAAATCCCAAGGATTATTACGCGGCGGTCAAAAAGCTCAACGCTGACATGTCGCTTAAATCGGGTAAGTATTCGTTCACCACGCTCATGGACGCGACCAAGGTCGTTCAGCAGCTCATGGAAGGCCCCAATGCGGGCTCCGATGCGCTGACTATCCCTGAGGGCCTGACGGTTGACCAGGTCGCCGACCGTGTGGCCAAGGCGTACGACAGCATTTCTAAGGAGGACTTCCTTAACCAAGCTAAGGCGAGCAATTATGTGAATGATTACGCTTTCCTTAAAGACGCTGCAAACGATTCGCTCGAGGGCTTCCTATTCCCCAAGACCTATTCGTTGGGTAAGGATCCGTCTGCCGATGATGTGATTCGCGCCATGCTTGACCAGTTTAAGGCCGAGTATAAGTCGCTTGACTTTGCCAGCTGCGAGGCCAAGATCAAGGAGCGCTATGGCGTGGAGATGTCCGATTACGACATCGTTAACCTTGCCTCGATCGTCGAGCGCGAGGGCCTCAACGCCGATCAGCGCGCGCATGTGGCATCGGTTTTCTATAACCGTCTGGCGGGCAAGCTCGATGGCATGCGTTACCTCAATAGCGATGCGACCATGATGTATGTCACCGGCGGCGAGGTAACCGCCGACGACTTGCAGAGCGATAGCCCGTATAACACCTATAAGCACGAGGGCCTGCCGCCCACGCCCATCTGCTCTCCGTCGCTCGAGGCGCTCAAGGCCACCCTTGAGCCGACCGACTCCGATGATCTGTATTTCTACATTACACAGGACAAGGAGTATTTCTCGAAGACCTACGAAGAGCATCAACAGTCTTGGAATTGATCATGAGGATTTTTAGCCCCAAACGATATGTTGCCTCAGTCGACCGCATCGACCTCGATACCTTGTGGGCCGACGGCAAGCGCGCCATTCTACTCGACCGCGATAACACCCTGGTGCCGCGCGATACCGAGCGGGTTCCCGCTGCGGTTTCCGCTTGGCTCGAAGCCGCCCATGCCAAGGGCTTTAAGCTGTGTATGGTGTCCAATAACTGGCATCGCGATCAGGTCATGGCATCGGCGCGCGAGTTGGGGCTCGAGGCCATCAGCCACGCCATGAAGCCGGCCCCGTTTGCCCTCAAAGCGGGCCTTAAGCGCCTAGGTGCCACGGCTAACGAGGCCGTGCTGATCGGCGATCAGCTTTACACGGACGTGTGGAGCGGTAACTTTGCCGGTGTTGACACTATTCTGGTCAAGCCGCAGGCTACCCAGGACCTGTGGTACACGCAGATCTTCCGTATCTTTGAGCGCCGAGCCCTGCGCGACCTTCCCTGCGAGGAATAGGTTTCGCCATGTCTCAGCACATCAAACACGGCTGCGACCATATCTTCTTTATCGGCTTTTTGGGCGCGGGCAAGTCGACGCTTGCGCGCAACGTGGGCACTATGTTCAAGCGTCGATTCATCGATACCGATCGTTTGGTTGTGCGTCGATGCGGCAAGTCGGTAACCGAGATATTTGAGATCGAGGGCGAGGATCGTTTTCGTGAACTCGAGACCTCGGCGCTCCGTTCGCTCCAAAGCGAGCGCAGCCTGCTGGTATCGTGCGGGGGTGGCATCGTCGAGACGCCGGTGAACATTGAACTGATGCACGAGATGGGTACCTGCGTGTACCTCGAAGGTGACTTTGAGGACTCGTTGCGCCAGATTCGCCGCTCCGATACCCGGCCCGATTTCCGCTCGCCCGAGCATGCTGCGCGCCTGTTTGACCATCGCCGTCCGCTGTATCGTCAGGCAGCCGATATTACCCTTGATATTCGCAACAAGTCCTTTGAGGACGTTTCCTACCTTTGTGCCGAGATGCTTTTGGAGCGTGGACTGCTATGATTCGCCGTCAACTTATCAATTTCCAAAACCGCAGTGTCGATGTCCGCGTCGGATTGGGCGCGTTCGAGGAGCTGTCGCGCATGTTTGCCTCGGCCGTGGGCAAGCCTAAGCGCGCGATGGTGGTTTGGAACGACGTTACATCCGAGCGTTTTGGCGAGGTCGTCGAGCATGCGCTGATCGACGCCGGTTTTGCCGTGTCGCTGCTCGTCCTCGAGGTTTCGCCTTCCGGCGCTACGCTGGCCGATGCCGATACCGTCTTTGGCGCCCTGTCGGATAACGGCATTACCTGCGACGATCTCGTTGTCGCTGTCGGCGACACGGCGACCTGCTCGGTCGTTTGCTGGTGTGCCAATCAGTGGTGCGGTCGCACCGAGTGCGCCTTGCTGCCGACGACGTTCGACGCCATGCTCACGGTCGCGACGACCATGAAGCCGCTCGTCGCCTCGTCGGCGCATGCGCTTCCCGCTATCGCGTTCCGTCCCGAGCCGGGCTTGGTCGTGTGTGACCTCGACCTTGTTCGCGAAGCGGACCCCGAGGACCTCAAGCTCGGCTATGTGATACTTGTTGGCACCATGCTTTCGAGCAGTAAGTCCCGTTGGAATCAGTTTACTGAGACCGTCCCCGAGATTCTCGCGGACGAGGAGGTTGCGCTCGTCAATGCCGTTCAGTGGTCTCAGACTGCCCGCAAGGACGTACTGATGGCCACGAACCCGAGCGCCCGCCATGCACTCGATTTTGGCAAGACAGGGGAGCGTACCCTGCGCGCCTGCTTGGGCGATGCCGCTTCGCAGGTCCCCGCCTACCAGCTGTTGTCCGAGGGCATGCGCTTTGAGGCGCGCCTAGCACATGATGCCTGCGACTTCGATATCGATTACGTCTTTGATGTCGATGACTGCCTAGAGGACTTTGGTATCGAGGAGCTTTCCTTCGATCTGAAGCCTGCCGCATATATCGAGGAGTTCCGCAGGCAGCAGTTTGTCCGCTCGAACCGCAGCATGTTGCCGCTGCCCGCGGCACTCGGCGCCATTCGTCTAACGAACGTTGAGGACGAGGTTCTGGAGCGCCATGCTCATGCCTACTTGGCATCGCGCAAAGAACTTCTCTAAGATTTATTGACATCCATCGTCTTTCGTATCATGTTGAGGGGCGGGTTTCCAATCGGTTGCGGATCGCATGCGATTCCGTCGTTCGGTTGAGACTCGTCCGTCATTATAGAGACAACAAGAAAGGAATCTGCATGTCTGAGTTTACTGCCGGTCCTGCCGGTCGTATCGAGCGTGTCCGTACCCTGATGGTCGAGCGCGGCTACGATGCCATCGTGGTGCGCGACGAGGCCAACCTTCGTTGGCTCACGGGCGTGAAGGGCGTCTTCGACTACACCTTCGAGTTTCCGCACGCCGCGTTTATTACGGCAGATCAGTGCCTGTTCCACACCGACTCGCGCTACCTCAACAGCTTTGAGGAGAACACGCCCGCCGGCAGCCCCTGGGTCTACGACATGGACGAGGGCACTATCCCCGGTTGGGTCGCCGGCAAGATCGCGGCCAACAAGTGCCGCGTCTGTGCTGTCGAGGACGACATGCAGATCAACTTCTACCAGGGCATTCAGCGTGGTTTGGAGGATCGTTCCGTCGCCTGCATGTTGCCGCTGATGCATGACGACATTCGCAAGATGCGCGCTATCAAGGACGCCGAGGAGATCGAGCTCATGCGCCATGCGCAGTCGATCACCGATGCCGCCTTCCAGCACATGCTCGGCTTTATTAAGCCCGGCATGACCGAGAAGCAGGTTCGCAACGGGCTCGAGAACTATATGTTCGCCAACGGCGCCGACAGCCTGGCCTTTGGCTCTATTGTGGCGAGCGGTCCCAACACCGCCAACCCGCACGCCGTGCCGAGCGACCGCGTGATCGAGAAGGGCGACTTCGTCCTCATGGATTACGGCGCGGGCTACTGCGATTATCGTTCCGACATGACGCGCACCGTCGTGATGGGCGAGCCTACCCAGGAGCAGCTCGACCTGTACGCGCTTGTGCGCCGCACCCACGAGGAGTGCGTCGCTGCCATCCATCCGGGCGTTGAGGGCAACGACATTTTTAAGCTTTCCAAGAAGATCATCGGCGATGCCGGCTATGGTGATTACTACAACCATGGTCTGGGCCACGGCGTGGGCATCGACATCCATGAGCTGCCCAACTTCAACCGCAGCAAGAACATCATCGAGGTCGGCTCGGTTATCACCATGGAGCCCGGCGTCTACCTTCCCGGTGTGGGCGGCGTGCGTCTGGAGGACTACGGCGTGGTCACCGAGAACGGCTACGAGCCCTTCACCAAGACGCCGCACGACCTGCACGTCATCGATTGCTAATACACCTCGGTAGATTTTGAGGCATGTCCCAAAATCTACTTTTGTGGGGCGGGGCGTCCGGATCGATTCGGACGCCCCGCGTTCTCTTTTTATGCGCTCGCTGCAGGCGCCGTCTGCAAGTGTATAATTTCGGTCGTATGTAATTTGGACGTTTGTGCGTTCTGCCCATAACAAGAAAGGTCGCTATGCCTACCATTTCTACCGCCGACTTCAAGAACGGCCTCGGTCTCCGCATTAAGGACAAGGTCTACACCATCGTCGAGTTCCAGCATGTCAAGCCGGGCAAGGGCGGCGCGTTTGTGCGCTACAAGACCCGCGACATCAAGAGCGGCCGCGTCGTCGAGAACACCTGCAACGCCGGTACCAAGTTCGAGAGCGTCATGCTCACCACCCGTGAGTTCCAGTACCTCTACAACGATGGCGCCGACTACATCTTCATGGACAACGAGACCTATGAGCAGGTTCCCGTTCCCGAGGACATGGTGGGCGAGAACTCCAAGTGGCTGCGCGAGAACGACATCTGCCAGCTGCTCTTCGCCGATGACGAGCTCATGGGCGTGACTCCGCCGATGTTCATCGAGACCACCATCGTCCAAACCGACCCGGGCTTTAAGGGCGACACCGTCCAGGGTTCCACCAAGCCGGCCACGATCGACACCGGCGCTGTCATCCAGGTCCCCATGTACCTCAACGAGGGCGAGGTCATCAAGGTTGACACCCGCGACGGCAAGTTCGTCTCCCGCGTCTAGCAACCAACTCTTCTAGGAGGACTCATGCCCCAGGAAATCAAGATTGACGGTATCGGCATTTCGCCCGATGTTCTGACCGCCATCGTCTCGCGCGCCGTGTCGGATGTCGAGGGCATCGCCTCCGTTGGCGTCAAGGACCTTGCCACCAACCTTGTCTCCATGATGCTCTCTTCTAAGGCCCCGGCTTCCGAGCCGGCGGTCGAGGCCGAGGTCGTCGGCGACAAGCTCGCACTCACCGTGCGTGTCGTGGTGTTCTTTGGCTATCCGTTCAAGAAACTCGCCGAGGCCGTTCGCGCCGCCGTGGTCGCCGCCATCGATGCCCAGGTGGGCGTCGAGGTCGAGCGTGTTGACGTTTGTATCGACGGCCTCGTTTTCCCCAAGGAGTAACCTTTGAGCCTTAAGGTTTATCGCGGGCGCACGCTTGCCCGCAGTCAGGCGCTACAGCTGCTGTTCCAGGCCGAGGCCACGGACAGCCCGCTCGAGCGCGTCCTCGAGGGCGATTTCCTGATTTCGAAGGGTCCCCTCGACCCCTACGCGCTGGAGCTGTGCCGTGGTGCCTACGAGCACATCGACCGCATCGACTGCGCCCTGCGCGCCATCGCTAAGAACTGGGATCTTATGCGCATGCCAGGCGCCGACCGCAATCTGCTGCGTATCGCCGTCTATGAGATGCGCTTCCTCACCGACGATGAGGTCTCGGACGCCATCGTGATCAACGAGGCTGTCGAGCTTGCCAAGGCCTATGGCACCGACCAGTCCGCGTCGTTTGTCAATGGTGTGCTGGGCAAGATCGCTCGCAGCGAGGAGCTGCCGGGCGAGGAGCTGTACCAAGAGTTGCTGGCCGAGGATCGCGCTCGCGAGGAGGCACAGACTGCCGAGGCGGCCGCCAAGGTCGCTGCCGCTCCGGCTGCCGCCGGTGTACTTGCCGAGGATGCGGACGCTGCTGAGGCCGTCGAGGCCGCCTCCGTCGAGGAGTAGCCATGCCAGAGGGTTCCGTCCGCAACTTCGATGAGATCTCGGATCGCCTGGACCAGATCATCGCCACCGTTCGATCTAAGGATACGTCCCTGGAGCGTTCGCTCGATTTGTTTGACGAGGCGATTGAGCTGGGCTCCCGTGCGGTCGATATGGTTGACAAGTTTGAGCTGACGCCGCGTGAGGCCAACAAGCTCGAGCAGGAATACGATGAGGATGCGGCAAACGAGTCCCAAGATAGACAGGCTGCATCCCCGGATACGAATGGTTGATGGCATTCATGAAACGCGTGCGTCTCGATGACGAACTGATTTCACAGGGCATCTGCGCCGATCGCGCGGATGCCCTTCGCACTCTTATGGCCGGCTTGGTCTCGAGTGGCGGCGAGCGCTTGACTTCTCCGGGTCTTAAGGTGACCCCGGGCCTGCCTCTGCACGTGAAGGGGCGCATCCCGTACGTTGGCCGCGGCGGTCTTAAGCTCGAAGGCGCGCTTGATGCGTTTGACATCAATCCGACGGGCCTTGCTTGTCTGGATGTGGGCTGCTCTACCGGCGGCTTTACCGATTGTCTGCTCAAGCGCGGCGCCGCCACCGTTGTTTCGGTCGATGTGGGTCGCGCCCAGTTCGACTGGTCGCTGCGCCAAGACGATCGCGTGACACTCCACGAGCGCACCAACGTGACGCAGCTGCCCGAGCTTGGCTACGGCGGCGCTCTCGACCTGGCCGTGTGCGATGTGTCGTTTACGAGTATCGCGAATATCATTGACGCCGTGCTGGCGTGCCTGAAGCCTTCGGGTTCGTTTTGCACGCTCGTAAAGCCCCAGTTTGAGGCGCCGGCTGCACTGGTGGGCGAGGGCGGCATCGTGACCGACCCCGCTGTCCGCCGCGATACGCTCGTGGCGGCGATTGAACTTTTTGCCGCCAAGGGCCTGTTTCCGCTTGACGTGTGCGTGTCGCCCATCCATGGTGCCAAGGGCAACGTCGAGTTTTTCCTGTACGGCACGAGGTTTACCCCCGGGGAGTGCGCCGATGATGAGCTGCAATCCCAGGTATCGGTTTTGAGCGAGAAAGCTGCAACGCTATGAAGGTCTTTCTGGTTCCCAATTACTACAAGCAAGAGGCGGTCGAGAGCGGCCTGATGCTCGAGCTTTGGCTTTCGCGCCAGGGTTACGAGGTCGTATGGGCTGCCGACCAGCGCTCCAAGATACAGAGCACGCCCGATGTTGACGATGCCGACCTGGTCATTACGCTCGGCGGTGACGGTACGCTGCTGCGTGCCGCCCGCATTCTCAACTACCGTGAGATTCCCATTTTGGGTCTTTCCTATGGTCATTTAGGCTTTTTGACGGCTGCTAGTCCCGAGGAGCGCGACATTTTGCAGGTCGTGAGCGATGCTCTGTCCGGTGAGCTCCATGTGAGCCGCCGCGCCACCATCGCTGCCGATATCGTTTCGGTTCGCGAAGACGGCACGAAGGATGTCGTGCGCACGTTTGCCCTCAACGATATGGCGCTTACGCGCGGCCCCCTTTCCGATATGGTTGAGTTTGACATTACGGTGTCCGGCCATCATATCGATCGCCTGCGCGGTGACGGTGTCGTCGTGTCGACGGCGACTGGCTCTACCGGCTATGCGCTGAGCGCCGGCGGCCCTATCGTGAGCCCCGATTATACGGGCATGGTTTGCGTGCCCATCGCGCCGCACACCATTCAGGCTCGCGCTTTCTTGACATCGCCAAGCGATGTCGTTGAGATCTTTATGTCCGACGACCGCCCGAGTGTGCCTGCCATCGCTATCGACGGACAGTTTATTACCTGCGACGGCACGGTCGAGAGCGTGGCTGTGCGTCGCGGTCCCGGCGATGTGCTGCTGCTGGATTACGGTCCCGAGAGCTTCTATAACTCGGTGAGTCGCGTGTTCTATGGAGTGCGTCATGATCGATGAGCTGCAGGTTTCCAACATTGCACTCATTCGCGAGGCGACGTTGGTTCCGAGTGCGGGTCTAACGGTTCTGACCGGCGAGACCGGTGCTGGTAAGACCGCACTGCTCTCGGCACTCAAGCTCATTTTGGGCGAGCGCGCCGATTCGTCGACGGTTCGCGAGGGCGAGGCGCTTGCCAGCGTCGAGGCGCGTCTGTTTGACGGTCCGCACGACACGGAGGGCTTCACCGTGCAGCGCAGCCTTTCTGCCGAGGGCCGCAGCCGCGTAAAAATTGACGGCCGTATCGCCAGCGTGCGCGAGCTTTCGGAGCGCGTTGGCGTGATGATGGATCTGTGCGGCCAGCATGAACATCAGCGCCTGCTCGACCCGGCGCACCATGTTGCCATGGTCGATGCTTGGGCTGGGCGCGCGGCGCTTGAGGCGCTCGAGAAGTATCGTGCCTGCTTTAAGGCTTCGCGTGCTGCCGCCAAGGAGCTTCGCCGTGTGGAGGAAGCCTCACGTGCGCAGGGGAGTCGCGTCGAGGAAGCGCGTTTTGCCCTCGAGCGTATCGCCGAGGTCGACCCCAAGCCAGGCGAGTACGAGGAACTCGAGGAGCTGCTGCCGCGCTCGGAGCACGCTGAGGTCTTGGTGGCGACGGCCAACGAGGCCCATGCATCGCTTGCTGCCGAGGGGGGAGCGCTCGATGCCGTGAATGGCGCCGTGGCCGAGCTTTCACGCATGACGACCGTTGACCGCAAGCTCGGTGACATTGCCGATGCGCTTTCGGATGCCTGCATCTCGCTTGAGGATTGCGCCAACGAGCTGCGTGCCTATCGCGATGGCGTTGCGTTTGACCCTCGTGAGCTCGCTCGCATGCGCGAGCGGTATTCCGACCTCAAGGGCCTGCTGCGTCAGTGGGGTCCCACCATGGACGATGTCTTTGCCATGCGCGACCGCTCACGAGAGCTGCTGTCTCTAGTCGATGATGGTGATGAGCAGATCAAGAAGGCTCGCGAGGCACTCGGGTGCGCTGAACGCGATCTTTTTGCTGCTGCTAAGGCGCTTAAGCGCGCGCGGAACACCGCTGCCCCGCGCTTTTGTCACGAGGTTGGCCGTCAGATGGCGCGCCTGGAGATGGGCGGTGCCGAGCTGGTCTGGGAGTCGCGCGATCTTCCGCGTGCCGAATGGACGCCGGCGGGCCCTTCAAGCTACGAGCTGCTATATCGCAGCGGCGCTGGCTTGACACCTCGTCCCTTGCGCCGCATTGCGTCGGGCGGCGAGCTCAGCCGCGTCATGCTGGCAAGCAAGGTTGTCCTCGGTAACGCGGACGGTGTTGATACGTTGGTGTTTGACGAGGTCGATGCTGGTGTCGGTGGCTCCACGGCGCGTGCACTTGCGGGCGTGCTGACAGATCTCGCCGCTACGCATCAGGTGATTGTCGTAACCCACTTGGCGCAGGTCGCCGTCATGGCCGACAAGCATTACGTGGTCAGTAAAGAGCCCGGCGACTTTCCCCAAACGCATCTGGACGAGGTGACCGGCGATGCCCGTACCGCAGAGATCGCCCGTATGCTGAGCGGCGATCAATCGGAGGCAAGCCTAGCGCACGCCAGGCAGATGCTGGAAGAAGCGCGTGCTTAGGCCGTGCCGCCACATGCATGTCCGACCTGTCCGCCACGAAACCGGCCCATCTACTACGTTTAATAGGCCATCGGGAACCATGTCAAGAATTGCAAAAAGAAAACCGCAGGTAGAGCGCCTGCGGTTTTCTCTATTTTCGGTATGTGGTTGGGCCATACGGATAAAACGTAGTAGATAGGCCGGTTTCGTGGCGAGTGGCGTTTATCGGCTCCCTAAAATGTCTACTCTACGACCTTATCCGGCTGGATGAGCTCTTCGTAGTAGCTGATGTGCTCGCGCGCGTCCTCGATTTCGGGCAGCAGGAAGTTGTAGATGACCTCTATGATCATCGTGGCGCTCATCTTGGAGAACGCGAAGTCGCCCGTTGTCAGCAGTGCCTCGTGATTGACGGTATTAAAGGTGTAGTCGGCTAGGCGCGCAAGTGGAGACTTGCTGTCGCTGCTGATGACGACTACAGTGGCGCCGCAATCGCGAGCTGCTTTTGCCATGCGGTTCAGTCGACGCGACTTGCCAGAGTTCGAGATCAGTACGATAACGTCACCCGGGCGTAACGTGAGCGCGAAACCAATCGAGGTCTCGCTGATGGTGCTTGCCATGCAGCGAAGGCCCAGCTGCGAAAACTTAAATGTCGCATCGAGCGCGACCGCGTTCGTATTGCCCACGGCGGCGAACTCAATAACGCCGGCATTCTTAAGCGCGTGCACAACTGCGGCCAACGTGTCGTGATCAATGCCGTCGATGGTCGCATTAAGCTCACTCACCTTGGCGGCGAGGATATTTTTAAGGCTCTGCTCCATGTTGTCGAGCGAGACCTCGTCGGTCAGGCCCTCGTTGCGCTGACTCTCCAAGTCGCGAGCCAACGAAAACTGAAAGCTGCGGAAGCTGCCAAAGCCCAGCTTGCGGCAGAAGCGCGAAACCGTCGCCTCGGACGTGGCAGCGGCTCGTGAGAGCTGGGCGGCCGTCAGGCGCGGCGCCTCGGACTGGTGCTCCAATATATAGTCGACAATGCGCTGCTCGGAATCGCTGTACCCTTTGTGTGTGCTAATAAGGGAGAGCGCGCTCTTGCTGCTATCGGTCATGGATGGCTCCTGGTTGGCATTGAAAATCGGACTCGTTTTTCAATGCCATAGTATACGTGCATTTTCAATTACAAGATACACCTTGCCGTTTCAAGTGTTGATGGTAAACTTTCACTTACCGTTTACGGTTATGAAAGAACCTTTCACCGGAGAATTGCGCCTTATCTCTTCTCACGCGGACGGTAGGTTGGTATCTTTCAAGTGTGGAAAAACGCGCATTGAAGCGCGTTTAGGGGAGCGCCTGCGGGCGCAGTACTCAAGAAGGAGGGACACATGGCTAAGTTTGACATCATCGCCGCGACCGGTTGCCCGACCGGCATTGCGCACACCTTCATGGCGAAGGAGGCGCTGGAGAAGGCAGCTGCCGAGCGAGGTCTGACCATTAAGGTCGAGACTCATGGCCAGGTCGGTGTCGAGAACGAGCTCACCAAGAGCGAGATCGCCGGTGCCAAGGCCGTCGTCGTCGCAGCCGATAAGGATGTCCAGGCTGAGCGTTTCGCCGGTAAGCCCATGGTTTCCGTCGGTGTTTCCAAGGCCCTGTCCGTCGAGGCCGCCGGAAAGCTGATCGACCGCGCGCTCGCCGCCAAGGGCGACGACACGGTTGCCGCTGCCGCCGATGTCGAGGACGAGGTCGAGGAGAAGGAGTCCATCGGTCACGTCATCTACAAGCACCTCATGAACGGCGTCAGCCACATGCTGGTCTTCGTCGTTGCCGGTGGTGTTCTGACCGCCATTTCGTTCCTGTGGGGCATCACGTCCTTTGATTCGACGGCTGCCGACTACAACAGCTTTGCCGCGATGCTCAAGATTATCGGCGGTATCGCCATGAACCTCATGGTTCCGGTGCTCTCCGCCTACATCGCCGAGTCTATCGGCAAGCGCCCGGCGCTCGTCCCCGGTTTCGTCGCCGGTATGATTGCCATCCAGGGTCTGCCCGTTAACGCCGATACTGGCATGATCGACGCTGGAGGCTCGGGTGTGGGCTTTGGCTTCCTGGGCGGCATCGTCGGCGGCTTCCTCGCTGGCTATGTCATCCTGCTGCTCGAGAAGGTTTTCTCTAAAATTCCCGCGAGCCTTAATGGCCTGAAGGCAATCTTCCTTTATCCGCTGTGCTCTACCGCCATCGTCGGCCTAGTCATGCTCGGTATTTCCGGCCCCATGGCTGCCATTAACCAGGGCATGATGGATTTCCTGCAGAGCCTCGGTAACTCCGGTCCGGTGATCCTTGGCCTGGCCATCGGCTGCATGTGCGCATTTGACATGGGCGGCCCGGTCAACAAGGCTGCTTACGCTACTGGCACCTTCCTGCTCGGTACCGCTCTCGAAGCTGGCGTCGGCACCGAGACCTACAACTTCGGCACCAACTTCATGGCTGCCGTCTCCGCCGCTTGCATCGTTCCGCCGCTGATCACCACCTTCGCCGTCGTTGTCGGCAAGAAGTACTTCAGCCAGGAGGATCATGACGCCGGTATCGTCAACCTTATCCTTGGTTGCACCCACATCACCGAGGGCGCCATTCCGTTCATGACCAAGAACATCTGGCCCGTCATGCCCATCATGATGGTCGGTTCTTCCATCGCTTCCATCTTGACCATCTTCTTCAACGTTCACGATCCGGCGCCTCACGGCGGCTTCCTGGTCCTGCCCGTTGTCGAGAACGGCCCGCAGTGGGTCCTCGCGATCCTCATCGGCGCCGTGGTCGGTGGCATCCTGTTCGTGGCCTTCAAGAAGTACGACTTCGAGAAGAATCAGAAGGCCGCTCCTGTAGCCAAGCCGGTTGAGGCTTCCAAGGCCGCTGCCGTTGAGGCCCCTAAGGCCGAGGCTGCCGACTTCGTGAAGGTTGAGAATGTCTTTGTCGCCGAGGACTTCGCTTCTCGTGACGAGGCTCTGAGCTTCGTTTCCAACCAGGCTGTCAAGGCCGGTATCGCCGGCGACGCCGACGCCGTGATGAACGCCTTCCTGGCCCGCGAGGCCGAGGGCACCACGGGCATGATGGAGGGCTTCGCCATCCCGCATGCCAAGTCCGACGCCATTACCGAGGCTGCCGTCATCGTCGTCAAGGACGAGTCTGGCGTGACCGGTTGGGACACCATGGACGGCGCTCCCGTCAACGTGGCCATCGCTCTGCTCATCCCGGGTGCCCAGGCTGGCACCACGCACCTCAAGATCCTGTCCAAGGTCGCCGAGGCGCTCATGGACGAGGACTTCCGTGGCACCGTCAAGGGTTCCACCGACGCCGCCGAGATCGCCAAGACGATCAACGCCCGCCTGGTCTAATCCCACAGTACGCGAATAACATCGCCCCCTGTAACAAAGGCGAGGACTCCCTACGGGTCCTCGCCTTTTTTTCATACCACCCGGCACTCAGGGATGTTCCTTTCCTGTCGGCACCCCGGGACACTCCTTAGTCCCCAACAGGGCATAAATAGCCCTCATCGACTGAATCACCCACGCGAACAATAATTCAGCCAGAATTCCTTTTGCACGATATTTCTTGGACGGAAGCATGTTCCCGCAGCTCGCCTGCCGGGCGGGGCGGTTAAGTTTGTCGCGAGTTCCGCACGCAAAGGAAAGCACTTAATGTGCTTTCCGTCTT
>URBQ01000042.1 GCA_900546115.1 uncultured Collinsella sp. | reverse complement strand
CGCGCACGACCTCAAGACGCCGCTCACCGTGCTGCGCGCCAACGCCGACTTCGTGGCGGAGGAGCTGAAAGATGAGAATGACGCCGACCTCTCGGCCGCCGCGCGCGACATAGCCGACGGTGTCGAAAGGCTCGACGGCTACGTGCGCCTGCTCATCGAGGCCTCGCGCGGGTCCGGCGGGGCGGAGAGGACCCCCATGCGGCCGGCCGAGCTCTGCGAGCAGGTTCTCGTCGAGGCCGCCCAGGTCGCCCGGGCGCGAGGCGTAGCGCTCGACGCGGCCACGGGCCCCACTGTCGCGGGCGCGCCCGAGGCCCCGCTCGACCGAACCACCCTGGCGCGAGCCGCCGCGAACCTCGTGGCCAACGCCGCCGAGCACGCACGCTCGCGCGTGGCTGTCTCCTGCGACGTCGCGGGCGGGTACCTCGTCATCGAGGTCGCCGACGACGGACCGGGCTTTTCTCCCGCCGCCCTCGAACGCGGCTGCGAGCGCCTCTTCACAGACGACTCCTCCCGCTCCTCGCGCGACGGAGACCGCCACTACGGGCTCGGCCTCCACGTCGCCTCCGAGGCCGCGAGCGCCCACGGGGGCTCCGTCTCGCTCGCCAACAGCCCCTCGGGCGGCGCGGTGGCCACCATCGCGGTCCCCCTGTGCGGGATCTGACGACTTCCTCGATGTCTACCTCGACTGCGATATGTCGCTCGCCGAGGCCGCGACGAGATGGTGTTGCGTCTGCCCCGTTTGGTGCTTCTAGCTCAAATTTGATCTGATGTAAGGCCCGTGCAATCCTGCATGGGCCTTTCTTTTGGCAATTGCTCGACCGATTCGTGGCTTGATACACATATTATCGAGTTAAGGAGACATGGGGTCATACAGCGGCTCTCAGAGCGCCTGCCGCCCTCCCCTCGCCATTACCGCTGTGGCATCCTCGTATAGAGCCCATCCCGCTTGGCGTTTCGTTGCAACCGCTCACTTGTCCACCGATCAAGTGAACTACTGGAATAAATACAGCGACACGCTTGTTCGTTACAGTCGCTATATCTGTGTAAATCGCCGCGATAAATACCGCCCGTACTCGGCGTGTACCAGCTACGCGTATGTAGATTCATATCGCGTTAATAAATCGGCTCGAGCGCGTGCAAAACGCGCAAGTAGCCGCAAAAAGCGGTTATCGCTTAGGTAGATTTTTGGCACCCTGTTGCTTACTGAAAATTAAGCAATTGCTTAAAAAAAGGTCAGGCACTAGGTGCCTGACCTGCTAACTTCTGGTCGGGACGACTGGATTCGAACCAGCGACCCCTTGACCCCCAGTCAAGTGCGCTACCAAGCTGCGCCACGTCCCGAAGCTTTTGTTTGTTGCTGTGCTCTCGCTCGCAACAGGGAGTATATTAACCCGAAACTTTGTCGTTGCGCAAGAACTATTTTAAATATTTTGAAGCAAGTCCAAAATTATATCTGCGAGCTGGGATTTTGTTAGCACAGGAAGTTCTTGCGTACCCGCTGTGCTCACGATCCAAGCCTTGTTGGTATCGGTTCCAAAGCCCGAATCGGCGCGCGAGACATCGTTGGCGATGATCGCATCGCAGCCCTTGCGGGCCAATTTACGCTCAGCGTACTCCACGACGTTATCGGTCTCGGCTGCAAATCCGATCACACGGCGCTCGCCCTTCTGGCGCGAAAGCTCGGCCAAGATATCAACCGTCTCGACCAGTTCTATGCGATCGAGGCGTTCGTTTGCCTTTTTAAGCTTATGGTCTGCAGGGGATACGGGTGTGTAGTCGGCGACAGCCGCTGCGCAAATGGCAGCATCGGCCGTCTGAAAGGCGCCCAGTGCCGCCTGCAGCATCTCTGCGGCGGTCTGCACGCGCACGCACTCCACGCTGCGGGGGACATCGAGCGATGTCGGTCCCAGCACGAGCGTGACCGCAGCACCGCGGTGAGCGGCCTCCCCCGCCAGGGCGATGCCCATCTTGCCCGACGAACGGTTACCAATGAAGCGCACAGGGTCGATTGGTTCGTGCGTGGGGCCGGCGGTGATCACGATGTGCTTGCCCGCAAGGTCCTGGGGCGCGGGGTCGAGCACCTCGCAGATAGCTTCGACAATGTCCTTGGGCTCGCTCATGCGTCCCGTGTCCACGTCGCCGCAGGCAAGGTAGCCGCTGCCGGGCCCCACCATGTGAACGTCGCGCTCGCGCAGCGTGGCCATATTGGCCTGCGTCGCCGGCGCCTTCCACATGCCGTTGTTCATGGCCGGCGCGATCACAATGGGTCGCGGCGTGGCGAGCAGCGTGGTGGAGATGAGGTCATCGGCAATGCCGTTGGCCATCTTAGCGATGATATTGGCCGTCGCGGGCGCAACGACCACCAGATCGGGCTCCTGCGCCAGCGAAATGTGGTGGATGGGATCGGAGGGGTCGTCGAATAGGCCCACCGCGACCGGTTCATTGGTAAGCGCGCGGAAGGTAAGCGGCCCCACAAACTCCGTGGCATGCTCGCTCATAACAACCTTGACGCGTGCGCCGCGCTTTTGCAGCAGGCGCACGATATTGCACGACTTATAGGCGGCGATCCCGCCGGTAATGCCCAGCAGGATCGTTTTTCCCTCAAGTTGCATTGAATTGTTGGATGCCGCCGTCATCATTTAAGCTTCCTTGCTGGGAAGCACCAGCAGGCGGTGGCAGTACGGGCAGTGCGTAGTCTCGCTACCGTCGTGGTTGAGGTCGCTCATGGACGAAGCCTGCAGCGCGGTGTGGCAGACCGTGGGGATGTTGCCCTGGATGGTCTCGACGGCCAGGCCACGGAACTGCTTGAGCAGGCGCTCGTAGTCGGCGAGCACATCGGCAGGCAGCGTAGCGGCAAGGGCGAAGCGCTCCTTGGTGGCGGCGTCAATCTGAGCCTGGAGGTCGGCGGCCTTGGCACGGGTGGCCTTGGTATCGGCCTTCACGCCCTCCTCGAACTTGGCGATGATGGCTTGCGCGCGAGCCTCGCGGTCGAGCGCCTCCTTATGGGCGGCAACGACATCCTTGCGGGTGTGCTCGATCTTGTCCAGACGCTTTGCCAGGGTGGCGAGCTCATTCTCCAGGTCCTGCACCTCGCGGTAATCAGAACCGTCGACGTGACGCTTCTTGGCAGCCTCGATGGCGTTGTTGGTCTGGATCTCGGTGGTGTTGAGATCGTCGAGCTCAATGTCCAGATCCTTGCGCTGGGCGTAGAGCTTGGTCATCTCGGACTTAAGCTTCACATAGGTCTTGCGCTTGGAAGCGAGCTCCTTGAGCTCCGGCATATTGGCAAGTTCGCTCTTGTTGCGCGCGAGCTCCAAATCAATCTGTTGCAGCTTGAGTAGCGTAGCGCCGGCGCTCATAAGTTCTCTCCTTTTGTCACAGTCCACCATTGGCAAGGGTTCAGTATTTTAATCGCATGATGGGGGTCGACCCCGGCGTCAACTGCAGAGTTCATCAATATATCAACGAACGGCTCTTCGGAGCGGTCGTGCCCGAGAAGGATCACGCCCAGGCCACGTAAGGCCAGGTCCTGCACCACGTGGTAGCCGGCTTCTCCAGTCACAATTACATCTGCGCCTGCGGCGATGGCAAGCTCTCCAAAATCGCCGAGGGAGCCGCCCAGAATGGCGAGGGTGCGGCACGGGCGCCCGCCATCGCCCCATACGCGCGGGTCGCTGCCATAGGCCGTGGCAGCACGTATGGCAAGATCGCGCAGGTTGCAGACATCGTGGATGGTCGCGAGTGCGCCCAGACCGGTGAGCTCAGGCTCGTCCACATGCTCCAGCGAGCTCATGGGCTCTGCGCCCAGCAACTCGCTCAGGCGAACGCGCGCTTCGTGCGAGCGGTCCAGGTTGGTGTGAAGCGAGATGATGCTCACGCCGCAACGAGCCGCCTCGTACAGCGCGGCGCTGCACTGGGGACGCGCGGGATCGGCCGGACAAAAGGCCTCGGGCGCCTTGATATAGATGGGATGATGCGTCAGCAGCACGTTGGCGCCGGACTCCAGGGCGCGGTGCACGTTGGCCTCGGTCGCGTCGAGTGCGCAGGCGAGGCCGTGAATCTCGTCGTCGGGGTTGCCAACGGATAAGCCTACGTGGTCCCAGCCCTCGGCGTCCGCCCTGGGGTAGCGCGCCAGCAGCGCACGTTCAAGCTCGGAGACGATCATGCGGCGCCTACGATCGAGAGCAGCGTCTGGGCGAACTCATCCAGGTCGGCAGGGTTCACGCGGTCATCAAACGAGATACGCAGTGCACCCAGCGCCTGCTCGCGACCAATGCCCATGGCGCTGAGCACGTGGCTCGGGTCCATGCTGCCGCTCGAGCAAGCCGATCCGCCCGAAACCTCAAAGCCGGCGGCATCGAGCTTGATGATGAGCTCTTCGGAGTCCATGCCGTCAACGTAGATTGAAACCATACCTGGCAGACGATCGACCTGCGCGTAGTTGCCCATCGTGGCGTGAATGCGAGGATGGGCCGTAAGCGTGGCGTAGAGCTTATCGGACAGGGCCTGCAGCGTCGCGCGCTCCTGGGCCACGTGGGGCGCCAGCGTGCAGGCGGCAGCGGCAAAAGCCAGCTGCGTGCGCAGATCCTGCGTACCGGCGCGACGGCCGGCTTCCTGTCCACCGCCAAAGATGCGCGGACGCAGCGGCGTGCGGCTCTTAAGGTAGAGCGCGCCGGATGCCACAGGGCCGCCGATCTTGTGCGCGGCAACGGTCATAGCATCGACGCCCAGCTCGGTGACATCGAGCGGAATATGCAAGTAGCCCTGGATGGCATCGGTATGAAACAAGGCTCCGGCAGCATGTGCGGCAGCGGCCAGCTCGCGGATTGGCTGCACCACGCCGGTCTCGTTGTTGGCGACCATAATGCTCACGAGCGCCACGTCGTCGCCGAGCAGCTCGACAAGCGCGGCGGGCTCAATGTAGCCCGCGCGGCAGGGCTGCACCATGTCGACGGTAAAGCCGGCGGCACGCAGGAGCGGCAGGTTGTCCAAAATCGAATCGTGCTCGATGGCCGAAACGATGACACGGTCGCGCTTGCGATCGCGCTGACGAGCGCCCTCGGCAAGACCGAGCAGCGCCAGCTGGTTGGCCTCGGTGCCGCCGTTGGTAAGGATGATCTCGGACGGGCGCACGCGTGCGCCAAAGCTACGGGCGATCTCGCGACGGGCGACTTCCAGGCGTGCGGCGGCCTTGCGGCCAAGCGAGTGCAGCGAGTTGGGGTTGATGCCGGCAAGCTCGCTGCCGTCATATTCGCGCTGCGCAAGGAGTGCCTCGGCGCGCATGGGCGTCGAGGCGGCATAGTCAAGATTCACGGGTATGCGGTTTTGACCTGCGGTCATAAGGGTTTATGCCTCCTGTGCGGCCTCGTTGCCCAGCTTCTGCAGCAGAGCAACCTCGGCGGCGGGATCTTCGGACTTAAATACGGCAGAACCGGCCACGAGCACGTTTGCGCCAGCCTTGACGACCTCGGCGATGTTCTTGGAAGAGATGCCGCCATCGACCTCGATCAGAGGCGACACGCCGTGGCGTTCGCACATGGCCGTAAGCTCGTGCAGCTTAGGCAGCGTGCCCGGGATAAAGCTCTGGCCGCCAAAGCCAGGGTTCACGCTCATCAGCAGCACCATATCGACAACGTCGATGATGTTTTCGAGCACGCAGACGGGCGTGGCGGGGTTGAGCACCACACCGGCCTTGACGCCGCGCTGCTGCAGATGCGTGAGCGTGCGGTGCAGGTGTGTGGAGGCCTCGTAGTGCACGGTGATCATATCGGCACCGGCGTCGGCGTACCAATCGACCGTCTCGTCGGGGTTCGACACCATCAGGTGCGCGTCGACCGGTACATCGGTGGAGCGCTTGACGGCCTTGAGGATATCGACGCCAAAGGTCAGGTTGCCGGTAAAGTGACCGTCCATGACGTCGAAGTGCACGTAGTCGGCACCGGCAATCTTGTCGAGCTCGCCCTTGAGGTTGGCCATGTCGGCCGAAAGGACGGAAGGAGCGATTTTGATGGAACCCATGGTAGATGCCTTTCTGCGCTAGTCGGCGAGTCCGTAGAACTCATGCGATGGGACGCGATCGGTAAGAATCTCGAGCGCCCTATCCAAAGTAACACCGTTGTAGAGCGTTTGCTCCACGGCAAAGGTGAGCGGAATGTCTACGCCCAGTGAACGGGCGAGCTCGCTGACGCTGCGGGCCGCGACGGCACCCTCGACCACCATATGCGTGCGGGCCTGGTACTCGTCGAGCGACACGCCGTGAGCGAACTCGTAGCCAAAGGTGCGGTTGCGCGAATGCTCGGAGGTGCAGGTGGCAATAAGGTCGCCCATGCCGGCAAGCCCCATGCAGGTCATGGCCTGGCCGCCGCGGGCATGCACCAGTCGGCTGATCTCGGCCAAGCCGCGCGTCATGATAAGGGCAAGCGTGTTGTCGCCCGCACCGGAACCGGCGGAAATACCGCACACGATGGCGATGACGTTTTTCATGGCGCCGCAGACCTCGACGCCCGTCATGTCCTGCGACAGATAGATGCGGAAGGCCGTGGACAGCAGCAGCTCCTTAAAGGTCTCCCCTATCTGCGGATCTTCACTGGCGATGACGGCGGCCGAAAGTCCGCCACGGCAGATCTCCTCGGCATGGTTGGGGCCCGAGAGCGCTGCCACGCGCGACTCGTTGCCGATCTCGCTGGCGATGACCTCGCTCATGAGCAGGCCGGACTCGGGCTCAATACCCTTGGTAAGACAGAGCGCCGGGGTGTCGGCGGCGATAAAGGGTGCCGCCTGGTGGCAGACGTCGCGCAGGTGCGTCGAAGGCACGGCAAAGATGATGACCTCGGCGCCGTCGAGCGCCTGGGCCAGGTCCGTCGTGGCGACAACGTTTTCCGGCAGCACGTAGTCCACCAGATAGCGGGGGTTACGATGCTCGCCGTTAATGCCGGCGGCCGTCTGCTCGCTATGGGCCCACATGGTCACGCGCTCGGCTCGCGCGGCGGCAAGGCCGGCGACGGCGGTTCCCCAGGAGCCGGAGCCAATCAGCGCAACATTCATGACTCTCTCCTACTTATCGTCGGGCTCGGTGACGCGCTTGGTAAACGAGAGTTTGGACTCCTTACCCGTCATGAGCTTTTTGATGTTCGCACGATGGGCCCACACCACGGTGATGCCGATCATCGCCATGCAAAACTTGAGGCCCAGGCTGCTGTACGGAAAGACCGCGCAGGCGGCGATGGGAAGACCGATGGCGGCGGCAAGTGAACCCACCGACACGTACTTGGTGATGGCGACGGCCACGATAAACATGCCCAGCAGCGACAGACCAATGGGCCAGTACCAGGCAAGAATCACGCCCAGGCCCACAGCGATACCCTTACCGCCGTGGAAGTTAAGGTAGGGCGAGAAGATGTGTCCCCACACGGCAGCCAGGCAGATGACGCCGAGCATCCAGTCGCCGGCGGCACCGGGAGCCATGATGCTCACTGGGAAGCCATAGCCCACGCTCGCGATGAGCGGACGCGCGATAAGGACGCAGATGGCGCCCTTCAGGCAGTCGAGCAGCAACGTGAGCGCTGCCACCTTGGGGCCGGCCACGCGCAGGGCGTTGGTGGTGCCGATGTTGCCGGAGCCCGCTTTGCGAATATCGGTGTGGTTGAACACGCGGCCCAGGATCAGGCCAAACGGAATCGCTCCGATAAAGAACGATACCACGGCGCAGATGGCGGTCAGCAGAATCGGATTAAGCATCCTTTTGCTCCTTCTTCCTAAAGAAGAGTCGGATGGGCGTACCGGCGAAGTTGAAGGTCGAGCGCATGCGGTTCTCCACGTAACGCTGGTAGGTGTCATTGACCAGGTCGCTGTGGTTGACGAAGAACGTAAACGTCGGCGGGTTGACGCCCGTCTGGGTCACGTAGTGCATGCGCAGGCGGCGCTTGCCGTCCACCACGGTGTGGCCAAACTCGCGCAGGTCGGTGAGGAACGTGTTGAGGCGCGAGGTGGTGATCTTTTGCGAACGCGTCTTCTCGGCGGCGTCGACCATGGCCCAGATCTTCTCGACGCTGCGACCGGTGAGGGCAGAGATGCGCAGGTACTGGGCCCAGGGAGCCATGACACCCAGACGGCGGTCGACGGTCTCCATGCAGGCCTCGCGCTTGCGGTCATCGTCGAGCAGGTCCCACTTGTTGAGCAGCACCACGATGGCACAGCCACGCTCGATAGCCAAGCCCATGACCTTCTGATCCTGCTCGGTGACGCCCACGGAGGCGTCGACGACGAGCAGCGCCACGTCGGCACGGTCGATGGCACGCAGGCCGCGGACCATGGAGTAGTACTCGATGTTCTCGTACACGGTGCTCTTCTTGCGAATGCCCGCGGTGTCGACCATGCGGTAGTGCTTGCCGTCGCGCTCGACGACGGTATCGATGGCGTCGCGCGTGGTGCCGGCAATGTTGGAAACGATGGAGCGATCGGCACCCAGGATGCGGTTGAACAGCGAAGACTTGCCGGCGTTGGGGCGGCCGATGATTGCGACGTTCAGCGCGTCGGGGAACTCGTCGGCGACCTCGTCCTCTTCCTCCGGAAGCAGGGCCACGATGTCGTCGAGCAGGTCGCCCGTGCCATGGCCGTGTAGGGCCGAGAGCGGCGTGGGCTCACCGATGCCGAGCGAATAGAACTCCCAGATGTTGTCGTTCTCGCGGTCGGGATTGTCGAGCTTGTTCACCAGCAGAAAGACCGGCTTGTCGGAGCGCTTGAGCATGCGGGCGACCGACTCGTCCTCCTCGGTGACGCCGGTGCGGCCGTCGACCACAAACAGGATGACGGCGGCTTCCTCGGCGGCGGCGAGGGCCTGGTCGCGGATGGATGTGGCAAAGACGTCATCGCTCTTGAGCGGCTCGATGCCGCCCGTGTCGACGATGGTGAACTCGCGGCCGTTCCAATCGGCCGTGTGGTATGAGCGGTCGCGCGTGACGCCGCGGGACTCGTGGACGATGGCGTCCGAGGTCTGGGCCAGGCGGTTAACGAGCGTGGACTTGCCCACGTTGGGGCGTCCGACGACGGCGACGATAGGTTTCATCTGCACTCCTTTAATGGATGGGGTCAGCGGAACTAGTAGAGTCGGCAGGCACAATGCCAAGGATGTGCTCCAGGGTATCGAGCAGCTCATGCGGCATGGTCGACACCACATGAACCTCGGCGCCGCGACTGGTAAGGCTTGCGAGTAAATCGTCACGATGATACTCGTCAAGGGTCATGCCGTCAGCGTTGAACATGAGCTTAGGCACAAAGAGCATAACCCCCGACAGGTCCTGCGGCAGCTGCTCTAAGATGTCACAGGCGACGATGAGGCCGGTCACGTCCACGTTGCCGCCAAAGTAGCGGTTTTTGATGGCTGTGACGGTGCCGGCGAGGCCGTGCGGCGATTCCACAAAGCGCGCGACCGTATCGCGCGCGCTGGCGCCCGAGAGGCACAGCTGGTGCTGGTCACGGGCGGCGATTGCCTCGCGAACACGGGTCAGGCGCTCGGCATCAGCGGCGATCACATCGTCGGTCTCGTCCAGATAGGAGCGAATCATGCCGATGCCGTCGTAGTACTGCGGGTAGCCGTCGTAAAAGTCTGCCTCGGGAGGCTCGATGCCGGCGTCCAGATAGAACTCGTCGCTCATCTGAAAGGTGTGGCGGCCAAAGCGCTCGAAGGCACGGTCCTGGAAAGGCCGGATCATGGCAATGGTCTCGCGCGCCAGCTCGGGCTTGTCGCTGTAGGACCACGTAAAACGGTTCTGGTGCTTGGTAAAACCGAGCGGCACAATGCCCAGGCTGGTGATCTGCTCGTGCTCCTCGCAAAAGCGCAGGGTCTTTTGCAGCTCCTCGCCGTCGTTCAGGCCGGGGCACAGCACAATCTGTGCGTGAATCTCGATGCCGGCGGCCATGATGGCCTCGAGCACGTCCATGCCGCGCTGGGCGTTGCGGCCCATCATGCGGCGGCGGACGTCGGGGCTCACGGCGTGGACCGACACGTTCATCGGACTCATGTTGCGGTCGATGACGTTTTGCACGTCCTCGTCGGAAAGGTTCGTGAGCGTGACAAAGTTGCCCTGCAAAAAGCTCAGGCGATAGTCGTCGTCGCGGATGTAGAGCGTGGAACGACCGCCCTTGGGCAGCATGGTCATAAAGCAGAACACACAGGCGTTGACACAGGTACGCATGCCGTCAAAGATGGGACCGTCGAACTCAAGGCCCCAGTCCTCACCCGGGAAGCGGTCGAGTTCCACGGGGGTGACGGTGTTGTCGCGCGGGTCGAATACCTCGAGCTCGACTGTGTCTTCGTCGGCCTCCCAGAGCCACACGATCATGTCGGTGAGCTGCTCACCGTTGACCTTGAGCACGCGCATGCCCGGCTCGATACCCACATCCCATGCGGGCGATTCGGGACGCACGTTCTTAACGAGCGCGCCCTCACCCGGCTCGGGGTCGCGGCTGCGCCCGTAATCGGCCACCTCGGTGGCGTATGCGGGTACGGTCTGGTCCATGATTAGCGGCAAAGCTCCTTGATGCGCTCAACGGCGCGTTCGATGTGTTCTTGCGGGGTGGAGGCTCCGGCAGTGATGCCGATGTGGCGCGCGTCGGCAACCCATGCGGCCTCAAGCTCGGAAGCTTCCTCGATGTGATGCGTGTGCTCGCAGGCATCAGCACAAATCTGCGCCAGGCGGCGCGTGTTGCCCGAATTTTTGCCGCCCACGACGACCATACAGTCGCAGCGGGCGGCAAGGGATGCCGCCGCCTGCTGGCGCTCGCTCGTGGCGGCACAGATGGTGTTGATCACGCGCAGTTCCTGCACGCGCGGGGTGATGGAGGCCACAACTTCGGCCAGGTTCTGCGCGGTCTGGGTGGTCTGCACAACCAGGCCCACCTTGCCCTTGAGTGGCAGTTCGTCGGCGTCGGCGGCACAGCTCACGACTCGAGCGTCATCGCCGGCGTGGCCCAGAATGCCCTCGACCTCGGGGTGGCCCGGCTCGCCCACGACGATTACGCGGTAGCCCTCGCGCACCAGGCGCTCGGCCGCCACATGAACCTTCTTCACGTAGGGGCAGGTGGCATCGACCACGGTAAGGCCACGCTCACGAGCGGCATCGATCACCTGCGGCACCACGCCGTGCGCGCGAATGATCACGGTGCCCGACGCGGCGTCGTCCAAGGTGTCTGCCAGACCAACGCTCGCCTCGGCAAGCTCGCGCACCACAATGGGGTTATGAATGAGCGGGCCCAGGGTGTGGACCTGAGTGTTCTCCCCTGGCTGCGGTGCGGCAGCCAGCGCCATGTCGAGCGCGCGCTGCACGCCGTAGCAGGTGCCAGCGTGGGCAGCGATTTCGATCGTGGGGACAACCTCCTCAGTGGCGGCCGCAGCGATATTCATGACGTACTCACCCATAGCTAGAACCTGCCCGGGTGCTCGGCGCACAGCTCGTCGCGCATGGCGTAGACACGGCTCATGGCCTCGGACTCAAACCATGCCAGGCGCTCCTTGCGCTTAAGCTCGGCCGGTGCATCGGATAGCGAGACGGCCTTGCCGGCGCGGATCCAACACTTTTTGGGGCGCATGAGCTTTTTGCCCTTAGGCGTAATGTCGGACCAGCCACAAATGGCGAGCGGGTTGACCGGCGCCTTGCCCATCTGGGCGATGAGCGCAAAGCCGCCGTGGACCTCGGGCTTAATCTCGCGCGAGCGGATGCGCGTGCCCTCGGGGAAGATCAGGACGTCTTCACCGCGTTGCAGCGCATGCTGGGCGGCGCGCAGACACTTCATGTCGGCAGTACCACGCTCCACGGGGATGCCGCCCACGCGGCTAAAGGCCCAGCGTACGATCTTGCTCTTGGCAAACTCGGACTTAAAGATGGGGCGAATGCGGCGGCCGCCAAAGAACAGCGCCGTCTCCACGGCCAAGAGTTCGGCCATCGAGGTGTGGTTGCAGATGACCACGCTACCGCGACCCTCCTGGCGCTCAAACAGCAGGTCGGCGTCCTCGACCTTCCAGCGCCACATGAGCTTGGAGAAGGCCCACAGAATAGCCATGACTACGACGACGGTGCCGCGGATGAGCGCCGGGAACTCGGCGTAGGGGGCGTTGTAGTAATCCTCGGGCGTCTGTTTAAACAGGCGCATGGGCTACCTCCTTTGGTTGATGAGGTCCTCGATAATGCGTACGACCTCGTCGATGGTGTGGGCGGTGGAGTCGACGTGCACGGCGTCCTCGGCGGGCACGAGCGGTGCGACCTCGCGGCTGCTGTCGAGTTTATCGCGCTGCTTGAGGGCGTCGAGGGTTTCGTCGACCTCGGCCTCGAGCTGCTCGGCAGTAAGCGGCTGGGCGTCGCTTTGGTGGCGCTGCAGCACACGGCGGCGGGCGCGCTCACGCGGGTCGGCGGTCAGGAACACCTTGACCTGCGCGTTGGGGAACACGACGGTGCCGATATCGCGACCCTCGGCCACGATGTCGCGGTCCTCGGCGGCGCGGCGCTGGTGGATGAGCATGGCGGCGCGCACGCCCGGGTAGGCCGAGACCTTGGACACGTTGGCGTCGACCTGCGGGGTGCGGATGGCAGCCGATGCGTCCTGGCCGTCGATGGTCAGGCGCGTGTCCTCGCCGGTGCCGTTGGTAAAGCGGATCTCGATCTGCTCGGCGAGGGCATCGATGGCAGCCTCGTCGTCCAGATCGATGCCGCGGTCGAGGGCGGCGAAGGTGACGGCGCGATACATGGCGCCCGTGTCGAGCTTGTTAAAGCCCAGCTGGCGGGCGATCTCCTTGGCGATAGTGGACTTGCCGGAACCGGCGGGGCCGTCGATGGCGACGATCATGCAATGCTTCCTTTCGGTGGTTGACGTGCTGGTATGATGCGGGGACGCTGCTTGCTGGCGGACTGACTAGCCCGTGTAGCGCTCGCGGTAGGTGTTGCGCTTGGGCGTTGAGCCATGGCTGCCGTGGTGCCGCGTACGACTCGCGGTGCTGGTCGCGGGCGCGGCACTGCTCTTGGCACTGGCCTGCTTGGGCGGGATGCCGCCGGCCTTGAGTATCTGTACCTCGCGGTCGGTGAGCTCGCGCCACGAGCCTTTGGCCACGTCCTTGAGCTCCAGGCCGGCAAAGTTACAGCGATGCAGGCGGATCACCGGATGGTGGATCTTGCCCAGCATGCGCTTGACCTGGTTTTTGCGGCCCTCGCGGATGATGACCTCCACGGCGGTGGTACCGGGCTTGACGCCTTGCGGAGCCACGGTCTCGGCCTCGCGCGCGCTGATGACGCGGCAGATCGCCGGCTGGCACAGGCCGTCGTCGAGCTCGATGCCGCGGCGGAGTGATTCCAAGTCGCGATCGGTCAGGTGGCCGTCCACGAGCGCTTGGTAGGTCTTGTAGACGTGCTTGCTGGGGTGCAGCAGGTCCTGCGACAGGTCGCCGTCGGTGGTAAAGAGCAAAAGGCCCGTGGTGTCGCGGTCCAGGCGGCCCACCGGGAAGAGCCCCGGAAAGCGGTCGCGCGGGACCAGGTCGGCCACACAAGGGCGCTCCTGCGGATCGCTCATGGTGGTGAGATAGCCGGTCGGCTTGTAGAGCATCAGGTACACGGCGCCCTGGTTGAGCTTGACAGGCATGCCGTCGACCTCGACATGGTCGCGGTCGACATCGACCTTGGTGCCCAGTTCGGTCGCGATCTGGCCGTTGACGGTCACGCGGCCAGCGGTCATCAGATCCTCCGAGCCGCGGCGGCTCGCCACGCCCGCACGCGCCAAAAAGCGCTGCAAGCGCATGGTGTGCGGGTAGACGGGCTGAGAGTCGGTCGCGGGCGCGCCCATGACGCCGGCGATGTGCGTCTCCCCCACTTCGTTAGTCCTCGTCATGCATGTCCTCCGGGGTATCGCCGGTGGGCAGAAGCTCTGCGTTATCGGCGTCCTCAACATCGGTATCGAGCAGTTCGCGCTCTTCGTCCAGGTCCTCGGCCTGCTCCTCGAGCGTGGACTGGATGCTGCGGCCGCTCAGGCGTTCGCGGATAAACTGACGCGACTGCTCGTCGGGGGCAAACTGCTCCAGGTCGGGCAGGTCGCGAGTGGAGCGCAGACCGAACTTTTCCAAGAAGGCGTTGGTCGTGCCATAGATGATGGCTTGACCTCGCTGGGGGTCGCGGCCGAGCTCGCGCACTAGACCTTTGTCCACGAGCGACGCGATGACGCCGTCGGAATTGACGCCGCGGATGCCCTTGACCACCTCGCGCGTGACGGGCTGGTGGTATGCGATGACGGCCAGGGTTTCGAGCGCCGCTTGCGACAGCTTTTGCGTGTCCCAGCTCAACACATAGGCCTCGACTACGTCGTGGTAGGCGGGGTGCGTGAACAGGCGCCAACCGCCGGCGACCTCGCGCAGCTGAAAGCCGCGATTGGCCTCCTCGTACTCAACCTTGAGCTCGGCGAGCAGCGACGCGCACTCGCCTGGGGCGATATCGAGCGCACCTGCCAGCGCGGGCGCACTCACGGGGTCGCTCGACACCAGCAACAGCGCCTCGAGGGCGCCTTTGAGGCTGTTTGCCTCCAGCGTGGAAAGGGTTGACATGGTTGCCGCTCCTATTCGGTGAGCTCGGGGCCCTCGCCGGGCACGTATGCCTCGGCGCCCTCGACGCGGTTGATGCAGATAGTTCCAAAGATCTCGTCCTGGCTCAGGGTGAGCGAGCCGCGCTTGGCGAGCTCCAGCATGGCCAGGAAGGTGACGACGAGCTGCTCGGTGGTGGTGTCGCCGTCCAGCAGCTCGCGGAAGGTACAAGTTTGGCGCGCCATGGTAAAGCGGTCGACCGAGGCCACGGTCAGGTCAAGCGGCACGCGATGCGGCGCCACGTGCTCGGCCTCCAGCAAGAAGGTCTGGCGCTTGCCGTCCAGGTCGGCGCAGATGACGGCGAGGCCGCGCAGGGTGATGCCGGCCAGGTAGTCGGGCATGAGGCCCAAAAACTCAGGGTCGGGTCCGGCAACACGCGGATGCATGCGGCTCTCGGCCTGCATGCGCGCGCCAAGGGCCACCGCCGCGCCCTTAAACTGCTTGTAGGCGATCAGGCGCTGAATCAGGACCTCGCGTAGGGCGTCGCCGTCGAGGGCGCTCAACCCCTCGAGATCTTCGTCGTCCTCGTCATCTTCGTCGGTGTTGCTTGGGGCCTCCTGGGGCACCAGCGAGGCGGCCTTGATGTCCAAAAGGGTTGCCGCGACCAGCAAAAAGTCGCTCGCCACGTCCAGGTCCAGCGCCTCGATGCGCTCGACCTCGGCCAGGTATTGCTCGGCCACCTCGCTGATCGAGATGGCGCCGATATCTACTTTTTGGCGGGTTACCAGCTGCAGCAGCAGGTCGAACGGTCCGCTGTAGATCTGCGTCGACACGCGATACGACATCTTCGACCTCCTTTGACGGCGCCTTCGCGGCGCGGTTTGGGTGCATGTTACGACCGTTTTGCACGGTCGACCTGTAAGTTTACCCTAGATGCCGGCGGTTGCGAAGTTGAGCAGATGCTCCGCCAGCGGATACACGGTAACGTCGAAATACCGGCCGATCACGTCGATGCCGGTCCACATGGGCAGCAGATATAGCACGATGATAAGGATCGGCATGGCGTACTGCTGCAGTCGGTAGTAGTTGGCGAGCGCCTTGCCTTTGAGGAACGGCACGATGATCGACGAGCCGTCGAGCGGCGGGATCGGAATGAGGTTAAAGAACGCGAGCGACAGGTTGACCACGATGAACGTGGCGCCGAAGTTCATGATTTGCGACGCCACGGCAAAGGACATGCTGGCGTAGAGGTTGCCGTACGCTGCGTGCATGAGGGCGGCCGCGAGACACGCGAGTGCGATGTTCGATGCGGGGCCGGCCGCGCTCACTAGGACCTCGTCACGCTTGGGGTGCTTGAGGTTGTTGAGGTAGACGGGCACCGGCTTGGCAAAGGCGAACACCGGGCCGCCGGCGGCGAGCATCAGCAGCGGCAGGAGGACGGTGCCAAACGGGTCGATATGGTTAAGTGGGTTGAGCGAGACGCGGCCGCGCGAACGGGCCGTCTTGTCGCCGAGCGCCCAGGCCGCGGCGGCGTGCGCGCTCTCGTGGATGACAATACCCACGATGACGGCAAAGGCGCTGGCGAGCAGGTTCATGAGGTGGCTGTTGGACATGGCGCCCCCCTAGCGGACGCGGCGCGAGGCGCGCGTGAGCAGGTAGTCGATCACAAACAAGATTACGGCGACGATGGCGTAATCCAGGCGGAACACGCCGCCAAAAGGCGACGTGATAACGCCGTAGCCGGCGATGACGCTCGGCAGGGCGCGCGAGAGCTCAACGACAAAGCCCACGATCTGCAGCTTGGCGGTGAGGCCGCTAAAACACAGCAGCACGGTCATCGCACTCATAAAGATGCCGCAGATGCGACAAGTGATGGCGATGATGCTCATCGCCACGGCAGCGGCCTTACGAGAGTTCACGCGCGGTCTCCTCTTCGATCTGGGTGGAAAGCTCCAGCCATTCGTCCTCGAGCTTGGGCAGCTCTTGCTTAAGGCCGTTATATTCCCCCAGCGCGGCGTTGAACTTGTCCTGATCGGCATAAAGCTCTTCGCTTGCCATCAATTCCATAAGCTCGTCATAGCGGGCGCGCTTTTTGTCGAGCTCCGCCTCGATCTTCTTGAGCTGGTTGCGCACGCCCTTGAGTTTTTTGTTGAGCACGGCGCGGGCCTGGGCCTCGGCGCGCTTTTGCTCCTTGGTCTTTTTGCCCTCGACCGGCTTAGGCGCCGCGGCGGGGGTGTCGGCCTGGGCGGCGCTGGCTTTTGTGGGCTTGGACGCGGCAGGCGCGCTCTCCGTGGGCGCCTCGGCGGCGGCGCGGGCTGCGAGGTCCTCGCGCTTGTAGAGGTAGTAGTCGTAGTCGCCGTCGTAGACCGTGACCTTGCCGTCGCGGATGTCGATCACGCGGTTGGCAACGGCGCGCACCAGATGCTCGTCGTGGCTGATCAGCACGATGGTGCCGGGGAAGTTTTGCAGGGCGTTCTCGAGCATGTCCACCGAGTCGATGTCCAGGTGGTTGGTGGGCTCGTCCAAGCACAGGAGCGCCTCGGGGGCCACGAGCATCTTGGCGAGCGCCAGACGCGCCTTTTCGCCGCCGGAGAGGACGCGTACCTGCTTTTCGATGGCATCGTTATCGCTAAACAGAAAGGCGCCCAGCAGGCTGCGCTGCTGGGGTACGGTCCACTTGGGCGTGACGGTGTCGATCTCTTGCAAGACGGTATTGGACTCGGTCATGCCCTCGAGCGCGTGCTGGGCGTAGTAGGCCACGCCCACGTTGGTGCCCAGGTCCCGGGTGCCAGTGGTGGGCGGCTCCAGGCCGGCGAGGATCTTCATGAGCGTGGACTTGCCGGCGCCGTTGGGGCCGACGAGCGCAACATGCTCGCCGCGGTAGAGCTTGAGGTCGATGTCGCTGTAGATGTGCTTGTCGCCGTAGGACTTGGATACACCCTCGAGGCCCACGACCATGTCGCCGGAGCGCGGTGGGTCGGGGAACTTAAAGTCGATGTGCTTGTGACCCTCGGGCAAGATGACAAGCTCCTTTTTGATCTGCTCGATCTTGCGGATGCGCTCCTGCGCCTGGGCTGCCTTGGTGGGCTTGTAGCGGAACTTGTCGACGAAGACCTGCATGTGGGCGATGTCGCGCTCCTGAGCGGCACGCTTGGCGCGCATCTGCTCCAGGTTGTCCTCGCGCTGCTTGAGGTAGCTGCTGTAGTTGCCGGTGTAGGAAGTCACGCGACGGTTTTCGAGTGCGGCGACGTGGTCAACGCAGGCGTCCATGAAGGCGCGGTCGTGGCTGACGATGAGCACGGCGCCGTCGTAGTTGGCGATAAAGCCGCGCAGCCACTGGACGCTCTCGAGGTCCAGGTGGTTGGTGGGCTCGTCCAGAAGTAGCAGGTCGGGATGGCGCAAGAAGAGCTTGGCCAGCGCGATACGCATCTGCCAGCCGCCCGAGAACTCATGGCACGGGCGCACGAAGTCGGTGACTTTGAAGCCCAGGCCGGACAGGATTTTGCGGGCGTTGCTCTCGAGCTCGTAGCCGCCTAGGTGCTCAAAGCGGTCCTGGACCTGGCCGTACTCGTTGAGGAGTGCGTCGACGTCCTTGCCCTGCTCGGAGAACTCGGTGATCTGGGCCTGCAGCTCGTTGGCGCGCTCGCCCATGCGGCGAATTTCCTTGGCGGCCGCCATGACCTCGGAAAGGATGGTGGTGTCCTTTTGCTCCAGGTTGGTTTCCTGCTCTAGATAGCCTACCTGGCAGTCCTTGGCGTACTGGACCTGGCCGGAGTCGGGACTGTCAATGCCCATGATGATTTTGAGCATGGTGGTTTTGCCGGCGCCGTTGGGGCC
>URBQ01000041.1 GCA_900546115.1 uncultured Collinsella sp. | reverse complement strand
CAAACATAACCAAACCCCACCGGGCAACCGGACGAGCTAGTTTACTTTGCGGCGCCGGGTATGCCGTGGGAGGTTTTGGCGTTTTTGGCTCCGTTTACGATGGCGGTCTGTAGGGCCCTTACGGCGAGCATGCCCAGCAGGTCTAGGGGAACGGCGGCGCTTGCCTGGGCGCCCAGTTTGCCGCTGGCGAGGGTGTAGATGGTGTCGCCGTCGTTGGTGGTGTGCGTGGGACGGATGGCGTGTGCGTAGGCGTCTGCGGCCATCTGGGAGACCTTGGTGGCTTGTGCCTTAGTGAGTTCCACGTTGGTGACGATGCAGCTGATGGTGGTGTTGGTGCGGTCGAGCGGCATCTGCATGGATCCGGCGGCGGCAAAGGCTGCGAGCTCCATGTCGACGATCTGGTCGCTATCTGCTGCGGCGCGCATACCAGCGACCCATTCGCCGGTGAAGGGGTCGACGACATTGCCGCAGGCGTTGACCGAGACCACGGCACCCACCTTAACAGGGCCGAGTGCCACGGCGGCAGCGCCTAGGCCGGCCTTCATGCAGGTGGCGGGGCCCATGAGCTTGCCCACGGTGGCACCGGTGCCGGCACCTACATTGCCCTGCTCGAGCGTGGTGGGGGTGTTGTCGAGCGCCTCGCGCACGGCGGAGATGCCAGCCTCAATGTCGGGGCGTACGGCGGGGTCGCCAAAGGCGAGGTCGAAGATGCAGCTGGAGCACACGATAGGCACCTGCGTGGGGCCGACGGGAAGGCCGATGCCGCGGCTCTCAAGCTCGCGAGCGACGCCGCTTGCGGCCTCCAGGCCAAAGGCCGATCCGCCCGAAAGGCAGACGGCGTGGACCTTGTCGACGGTGTTCTCGGGACGCAGCAGGTCGGTTTCGCGCGATGCCGGGGCACCGCCGCGAACGTCAACGCCGCCGGTGGCGCCCTCGGGTGCCACGATTACGGTGCAACCGGTGCCGGCCTCCTCGTCCGTGTAGTTGCCAAAGCAAAAGCCATCGACATCGCAAACGTCAATGGCCTCAAGCAGTGTATCCATGTTTTACTCCTATCGGTTTTCCGCCGGGCCTTATGCCCGGTCGGGATCCGTACGGTACGCCGAAATTGTAGGCGCTGGGGGATACCCAGCGCCAGATGCAATTACGATAGTTTTTGAATCGCACGCGCGACGCGAGCGATGGGCAGGCCCACCACGTTGTAGAAGTCGCCCGAAATATCATGCACGAGCATGCGCCCGCCTGTGCCCTGGATGCCGTAGGCGCCGGCTTTGTCCATGGGCTCGCCCGAGGCGACGTAGCGCTCAATCTGCTCGTCGGTGAGCTCATAGAACGTCACGTCGGTCACATCGACAAACGACAGGCTCTCGGCGGCATGCGGAGCGGCCGTGTCGCCTGCCTTAACGATGCAGACGCCGGTTGCGACCTGGTGCGTGCGGCCCGAAAGCTCGCGGAGCATGGTGCGCGCCTCGTCCTCGGTTGCCGGCTTGCCCAGAATCTTGCCATCGAAGGTGACAATAGTATCGGCCGCGACGGTCAGTTCGTTGGGCTCGGCATGCTCGGCGGCAACGGAGGCGGCTTTGGCGCGTGCTAAGCGTTCAACGAGCGTAAGCGGGGCCTCGCCATCAAAAGGCGTTTCGTCGATATCTGCGGGAATCACGTGAATGTCATAGCCCGCCTCGCGCATCAACTCGATGCGGCGCGGTGATTGCGAAGCCAAAATCATAGCTGAATGCCCTCGGCGACCTTCTCGACGGCCTTGTCGCCGGCGAGTGTGCGCAGCAGCTCAAGCGCAAAGGGGAGCGACTGGGCCATGCCGCTGGCGGTGATGATGTTGCCGTCTTGCGTAACCTTCTCGCCGGTATAGGCGCCTTCGGGGAAGCTTTTCTCAAAGCCAGGGAAGCACGTGGCCTGGCGCCCCTCGAGTAGGTCGAGCTCGCCCAGGATAAACGGGGCGGCGCAGATGGCGGCAACGTGCTTGGTCGCGGCGAACTCGCAGACCACGTCGCAGACGCGCTGATCGGCGCGCAGGTTGGTGGCACCGGGCAGGCCGCCGGGCAGCACGACGCAGTCGTACTCGTCAAAGTTGATCTCATCAAAGAGCGCATCGCAGGTCACGGGGATCTGCAGCGAGCTTACGACCTCACGCGTGGGCATGATCGAGACGAGCGTGGCACGCACGCCGCCGCGACGCATGACATCGACCATGGTCAAGCATTCAATAGTTTCAAAGCCATCGGCGGCGAGAACGGCAACGCTGGGCATGAGGGCTCCTTTCATGGGCGGCATACAATTAGCCGTCTTATACCCCGAAGACCTCCGCTTGCCACGCTCGATTTCCCAATGTTTAAAATAGCCCCGTCCGAATTAGCTACCCCACCCATCCTCAACAATCTCAATCTGTAACATCCATCGACCAAAACTAGCCCCAACTGTTACAGATCGAGACAGTCCCCAACAGCACCGCCCCGTTCGGGGAAACGACCGCTACAGGTACGGCGGGCAGAGGCTCACTTTTTTCTTCGGTTTTTCTTGACGGAATCTCACCTGTTGTAGTACTTTGTCCCAGTCTAAAAACGCGTGGACTTTTCTGGGCGCTAGCCACCTTTTTGCCACGCAACCGAGCAGTCGGTTGCGTGGCTTTTTTCGTCTTGGCAGCAGGTACCACATGCACCGCCAGAAGACCGCACGAGCCCACCTTCCGACTGCAGGGAACAGACGCACGAGACGCGCATCTGCAAGACAGCAGACGGAAGGGAGCCTAATGGCAGAAACAAACACAATCAAGCAACAGACCGCCGAGGCGGGAGCCGCGGGCACGGGGCAGGTCAAGGCGGCGCTCCAGGTCTTTGCGGGCGGCGCCTGCTACGGCGCGATGGCCACGACCTACAAGCTCGCCTACGCCGCGGGCTTCACCTCAGCGCAGGTGGTGGCGAGCCAGGCGTGGTTCGGCTGCCTCTTCTTCGCCCTCGCCACGCTCGCAGGGCACGCACTCGGGCACCGCTGGCAGCGCGTGGGCTGGAAGCTCGCCCTCAAGCTCATGGGCCTGGGAGCCCTCACCTGCCTCACCTCAATCCTCTACTGCTACGCCATGAGCGTGCTGCCCGCCCCGGTGGCACTCACGCTCCTCTTCCAGTTCACGTGGCTGGGGCTCGTGTGGCAGACCGTCATGACGCGCCGGCCGCCGAGGCTCCTCCAAGTGGCCTCCGCCCTGGTCATCGTCTTCGGAACGGTGTTCGCCAGCGGCGTCTACAAGACCGGCATCACCGGGTACGACCCCGTGGCCCTGCTCTGCGCGCTGGGGGCGGCCGTGTCCTGCTCCCTCTTTGTCACCCTCTCCGGCAAGGTCGAGGCCCCCTGCTCGTCCGAGCAGCGTGGCGTCATCGTGTGCGCGGGCTCCGTGGTCATGTCGCTCACGGTGTGCCCGGACTACGTTGTCTCGGGCGTTCTCGCCCAGGGCATCCTGCCCTTTGCCGTCATCGCCGGCTTCTTTGGCATGCTCTGCCCGGTCTTGCTCTTCGGCATGGGCTCTCCGCACCTGCCCGCGGGTCTCTCCACTGTCATGGCCGCCGCGGAACTCCCCGCCGGCCTGCTCATCGCCATGATCGTCCTCGGCGAGCCGCTCGGCGTCGTCGAGTGGCTGGGCGTTGCCATCATCCTCGCCGGCGTGTGCCTGGCACAGGTCCCCTCCCTGCTTGGAGGCCGGGAGGCACGTCGCGCCGCCGCAGGACAAGCCATCAGCTAGTCACCCCTTCACGGGCGGCCCGCGCGCATCAGGGAAAGGGCCACGGGCCCGGCGCGTGAGGTCGCAAGGACGTTATAAAGCGTCCCCGCAGAGGTGGGGGCGCCAGAGAGAAGGAGGCACCATGCCATTTCCAAAAGGGTTCCTTTGGGGAGGAGCCACCGCTGCTAACCAATGCGAGGGAGGTTATGACGAGGGCGGCCGCGGTCTTGCCAATGTCGACGTCATCCCACACGGGTCGGAGCGCAACGACGTAAGTCGCGGCCTGAGGCGCATGCTCGACTTTGAGCCCGGGTACTACTACCCGGCCCAGACGGGCATCGACTTCTACCACCACTACCGCGAGGACATAGCCCTCTTCGCGGAGATGGGCTTTAAGGTCTTTCGCCTCTCCATCGCCTGGAGCCGCATCTTCCCCAATGGCGACGAGGAGGAGCCCAACGAGGCCGGGCTCGCCTTCTACGAGGACGTGTTCCGCTGCTGCCGCGAGCACAGGATCGAGCCCCTCGTGACCATCACGCACTTCGACTGCCCCATCCACCTCGTCAAGAAGTACGGCGCCTGGCGAAACCGCGCCCTCATCGAGCTCTACAAGCGGCTGGTGAAGGTGCTCTTCAACCGCTACCGCGGCCTCGTGCATTGGTGGATCACGTTCAACGAGATGAACATGATCTTGCACCGTCCCTTCATGGGTGCCGGCATCGTCCTCGAGCCCGGGGAGAATGCCCGCGAGGCCGAGTACCGCGCCGCGCACAACGAGCTCGTGGCGAGCGCCTGGGCCACCAAGATCGCCCACGAGGTCGACCCGGAGAACAAGGTTGGCTGCATGCTCGCCGCGGGAAGCTACTACCCCTACTCCTGTCGTCCCGAGGACGTCCGTGCAGCGCAGGTCAAGAACCAGGAGGACCTCTTCTTCGTGGACGTGCAGGCACGCGGGCACTACCCCGGCTACGCGCTCAAGATGCTCGAGCGCGAGGGCATCGACGTGGGTATGACCGCCGAGGACGAGCGCATCCTTGCGGAGAACACCGTCGACTTCATCTCGTTTAGCTACTACTCCTCGCGCTGTACCGCGGGCGACCCCGATTCCGTGGGCGGCGTCGCCGAGGGCAACGCCTTCGCCGGCGTAGAGAACCCCTACGTGCGCACGAGCGACTGGGGCTGGGTCATCGACCCGCTGGGGTTCCGCATCACGATCAACGACCTCTGGGACCGCTACCAGAAGCCGCTCTTTGTGGTGGAGAACGGCCTCGGCGCCTATGACGAGGTGCTTCCCGACGGCACGATCGAGGATGACTACCGCATCGCCTACCTGCGCGAGCACATCGAGGCCATGCGCGACGCTATCGAGCAGGACGGCGTCGAGATGCTCGGCTACACCACCTGGGGGCCGATCGACCTCGTGAGCGCGGGCTCCGGCGAGATGGAGAAGCGCTACGGCTTCATCTACGTGGACCGCGACAACCTGGGCAACGGCACGCTCGAGCGCAGGCGCAAGAAGAGCTTCTACTGGTATCAACAGGCCATCGCCACCAACGGAGGCGACCTGGGCTAACCACCCGGGCAATATCACTAAGGAGAAAATAATGGCAGAAAAATACGACGACCTGGCCAGATCCATACTCGAGAACGTAGGCGGCGCCGAGAACGTCGCCAGCGTCGCGCACTGCATCACGCGCGTGCGCTTCAAACTCAAGGACGAGTCCCGCGCCAACACGGCCAAGATCGAGGCCCTCAAGGGCGTCATCCAGGTCATCCAGGCCAACGGCCAGTACCAGGTGGTCGTGGGCAACATCGTCGAGGACGTCTACGACGCGGTCCTGGAGGCCGGCAACTTCTCGGGCGGCGCAAGCGCCGACGACGAGCCCCAGGGCGATAAGACCGTTGCCTCCGCCATCATCGACCTCATCTCTGGCATCTTCCAGCCCATCCTGGGACCGCTTGCCGCCGCAGGCATCATGAAGGGACTGCTTGCCCTCATCACCTACTTCGTCCCGGACTTTGCAAACGACGGCCTCTACACGCTGCTCTACACCGTGGCTGACGGCTTCTTCTACTTCCTTCCCGTCGCCCTGGCGTTCAGTGCCGCGCGCAAGTTCCGCATGAACGAGTTCACCGGTGTGGCAATCGGCGTGGCGCTCCTCTACCCGACGATGGTCGCCCTGACCTCGGGCGAGGCGCTCGGCAGCATCGACCTCGGCGTGGCCGGCACGTTCTCGTGGTACGCCACCGCCCTCGGGATCCCCATCATCATGCCCGTGTCCGGCTACGTGAGCTCGGTGATCCCCGTCCTTCTCATGGTGTGGTTCGGCTCTATCCTTGAGCGCTGGCTCAAGAGCTGGATGCCGGCTGCGCTCAAGATGTTCCTTGTCCCGCTCGCCACGATGACGGTCTCCATCGTCTTGGGCTACCTCATCATCGGCCCGGTGGCCACCCTCATCACCAACCTGCTGAGCGCGGCATTCTCGTTCATCTTCCAGCTCCCCGTGGTTGGTTCCGTCCTGGGCAGCGCCCTGGTTGGCGGACTGTGGATGTGCCTCGTCATCTTTGGCTTCCACTGGAGCCTCATCCCCATCTCCATCATGAATCTGAACACCCTCGGCCACGACAGCGTGCTCGCCGCCACCATCGGCCACGGGTTCGCGCTCGGAGCGGTCATCTTTGCCATGTACCTCAGAAACAAGGACGAGCGCTTCCGCGGCATCGCCCTTCCCGCGATGATCTCCGCCTTCTTCTTCGGCGTCACCGAGCCGGGCATCTACGGCATCGCCCTCCCCAACAAGCGCGCGTTCGTCGTGGCATGCCTGAGCTCCGCCGTGGGCGGCGCCATCGTGGGAATGACTGGCGCTCTCATGTACATCTCGGGCGGCCTCGGCGTCTTCAACCTGCTCAACTTTATCGACGGGACCCCTGGTGGCGCCGGGATCTCCCACATGATCTTCGCGATCATCGCCTCGCTCGTCTCTGCCGTCCTGGCCTTTGTTATCGAGTTCATCACCTACCGGCCCAACGACGATGAGGAAGGCACCCGCTAGCCTGCGCCCTCCTCAATCAGCTCTATGTAATTGAGGGGCAGTTGAGGTGGGTGAGGGCCGAGGGCGATCAAGGTGGCCGCCCTCGGCCCGGGACAACCTGCCAGAAGGCGTTTAGCTTTCTCGGGCGGCGCTGAAATGAACTGCGCCCCGATACTTGGACGGGTCAATTAGCGGCCTATGCCGCACATGGGGACTGATTTCGGAACTCCTCCGGGGTCAGTCCCTTTTGCTTAACCCGCCTCCTCTTGTTCCAGTGAACGGTATAGGCTTCGAGGTCCCGCTTGAACTCCTCGAAGCTCCGCCACGTTCGGCTCCTGTAGAATTCGTCCTTCAGGCGCCCGGGCAGCAGCTCCGTCGCATGAGCTTGCCCTCGCACGCCGCCGGCCCCGGCCGGGTCCGGGCACCCTTCGGCCTCCCGCTGGCCTTCGGCGCGCCCGCACCCCCTGTCGCAAAGCTCTGCTGCAAGAGTCCTCAGCGTGGCGTCGTGCCTGACTCTCCCGTCCATAAAGAAGCCCCCATTTCTAATGTTCAAGAAATGAGGGGCGGTTCAATTTCGGGACGGGGATTAAATAATCATTCGGAGCAAATCTATTTTTATCCCCGTGCCAGAAAAATCATCGGGCGTGGTCTGGGGCAAACAGTCTAGTTGCGCTTGAGGTGGACGACGGTTTCGCAGTGGAAGGTTTGCGGGAACAGATCGACCGGCGTGATCTTGACGGGGGAGAAGGTACCTTCCTCGACAAAGCGCTTAAGGTCGCGTGCCAGGGTGGCGGGGTCGCAGCTCACGTAGGCGACATCGCGAGCGCTCGTGCTGGCGATAAGGTCGATCGCCTCGGGGGCGAGGCCTGCGCGCGGCGGGTCGACCACCAAGACGTCGGCATCCTGGTCGGGGAACTCGCGCACCGCGTCTCCGCCAATGACGTCGACGTTATCAAGCTTGTTGATTTCCAGGTTACGGCGCAGGTCGCGCACGGCCGGGCCGTAGGCCTCGACGGCGGCGACGAAGTCGCAGCGGCGGGCGAGCGGCAGGGTAAAGGTTCCGGCGCCGCAGTACAGGTCCACGGCAAGCTCGTCTTCTTGCGGGTCGAGCGCTTCCATGACAAGCTCGATCAAAATCTCAGCACCCTTGGTGTTGACTTGGAAAAAAGACGGGGCAGACAAGCGCATCTGACCCTCGGCGATATTCTCGGTCCATGAGCCCTCTCCGGCGAGCATTTCGACCTTGGAGACACGGCGGGCCTTCTTTTCGCCCTTGCTCATCACACGCACGATGCTCGTGGGATGAGCGGCGACCGCCAGCACGCGGGAGACTTGCGAGCGCGGAAAAGAGCCCGTGGGCGTCCAGAGTGCAACCTCGAGCGCCTTGGTGCGGCGCGATGCGCGAATGCCCACGCGTTCGAGCCCTAAGTCATGGCTGCCGCTTAGATAGTTGAGTGCGCCGACGACCGATTTGAGCGCCTTGGGAAAACGTTTATCGAACAGCGGGCACGCATCGACGGTCACGATTTTGCTGGGGTCGACACCGTGCATGCCAAGGCGCACGCGACCGTTGACGACGGTCGGTTCGAGCTCGATTTTATTGCGGTAGCCCCAGTCGTCCTTGGTGTGGCAGATGGGCTGCACCAACTCATCGACCTGCTCAGGAGCGAACTTGCCGATGCGCTCGAGCGTGGAGCGCAGGTTTTGCTCCTTGGCGGCGAGCTGTGCCGTGCGTGAGAGATTGCCCCACGAGCAGCCGCCGCAGATGCCCACGTAGGGGCAGGGGGGCTGAATGCGATCGGGGCTCGGCTCCAGAATCTCGGTGGTGCGGGCGCGCATGAACGACTTGCCGTCCTGTACGACCTCGGCCTCGACGGTGTCGCCTGCCACGGCACCCTGCACAAAGACGGCTTTGCCGTTGTCGGCGTGCGCCAGCCCGTCGGCGCCGTAGGTCATCGATTCTATAGTGAGCTTCATATCCCTGCCTGTCATTCGTGTTGTTGCTCGCACCATGGTAGCAGGGAAAAGCGCCCCGCATCCGAGGCTTTCCTCAAATGCGGGGCGCTTCTACAAACTGCTTCTACAAACGACTATTTCGTCTTGCCGGTAATGAGCGTCTTAAGACCCAGGCCGATCAGGCCCAGGCCCATGCGCACACGACCGGGGCGATGGCGCTCGATGGCCTTGGTCTTGCCGGCGGGCTTATCGCGACGGGCGCTCGTCTCGGGTGCGGGCTTAGCTGCCTGCGGCTCGGGCTGAGGTGCAGGTGCGGGCTCGGGCTCAATGACGGTCGCCTGGACCTTCTGAACCTCGGGTGTGGCCGGCTGCGGCTTAGGAGCAGGGGCGGGCTTTGCCTCAATGACGGACTCGGGCGCGGCCTCGGCGTTGCGGTAGGCACGCTCCAGCAGGGCTTCCTGCGAGTTGAAGGGTTTCTCACCCTCTGCGCGCTCCACGGGGACCCAGGTGCCGTCGCTCGTGAGGCTGCGGGCCTTCACGTTGTCGCGCAGCTGCATGCTCATGTACTCGTGCACCAGGGCGCGGCAGGTGGGGTCGAGCACGGGGAAGGCGATCTCCACGCGGTGCTCGGTGTTGCGTGTCATCATGTCGGCCGAGCTCAGATAGATCATGTCCGAGTCCACGCCAAAGGCGTAAACGCGCGCATGCTCCAAAAAGCGTCCGACGATAGAACGGACATGCACGTTCTCGGTCTTGCCAGGAACGCCCGGCTTGAGGCACGAGATGCCGCGGATGATCATGTCCACGCGGACTCCTGCGCACGATGCCTCGGCGATCTTGTCGATGACCTCGCGGTCGGTGAGCGAGTTGAGTTTAAAGAACACGCGGGCGGGCTCGCCGGCGAGGGCGCGCTGGATCTCGCGGTCAAGCCCGCGCATGATGAGCGGTTTCAGTCCGACGGGCGCCACACCCAGGAAGCGGTAATCGCCGCGCAGGTTGCCCAGCGACAGGTTGCGGAAGAACAGGTTGGCGTCCTCGCCGATGCCGGGGTGAGCGGTCATGAGCATAAAGTCGCTGTAGAGTTTGGCCGTCTTCTCGTTAAAGTTGCCGGTGCCCAGCAGCGTCAGGCGCGTTAGCGCCATGCCCTCGCGATAGGTGAGCTGGCAGATCTTGGAGTGGCACTTAAAGCCCTCGGAGCCGTAGATGACGGTGCAGCCGGCCTCTTCCAGGCGCTCGGCCCACTCGATGTTGTTCTGCTCGTCAAAGCGCGCGCGGAGCTCCATGAGCACCGTGACCTCTTTGCCGTTCTCGGCGGCATCGATCAGTGACTCGCACAGGCGGCTCTGCTTGGCCACGCGGTAGAGCGTGATGCGCAGTGAGATGCACTCGGGGTCGTAGGCGGCCTCGTGCACCAGATCCAGGAAGGGGTTCATGGCCTCATAGGGATAAAAGAGCAGCTTGTCGTGCTGAAGTACCTGCTCGCGGATGGAGCGGGTCATATCGATGGTGGGGTTGGGCTGCGGCTTAAACGGTGTAAAGAGCAGCTCGTTGCGCAGGTGCTCGGGAATCTTGCCCTCAATGCCAAAGACGTAGCCTAGGTCGAGCGGGATATCGCAGGTAAAGACAGAGCGGCGCGAAAGCTCGAGCGCCTTGCGGATGGTCTTGAGCGTCGCCTTCTCGAGCGACCCCGAGACCGCGAGCACCACCGGCTGCAGGCGCAAGCGTTTCTTGAGGATGCGCTTCATGTGCTGACGGTAATCCTCTTCCTCCTCGACGCCCTCGCCGTCCGGGTCGATGTCGGCGTTGCGGGTGACGCGGATGAGCGCGCGGTCGAGCGGCTTATAGGAGCCAAAGCAGCTGTCCAGGCAGGCGAGGATGACGTCCTCGAGCAAGATGTAGGAGTAGGTGCCGGTGGGCGAGGGGATCTCGACCACGCGGTTCATCGAGGTGGGAATCTCGATAAGGCCCAGCAGACTCTCCTCGTCGGTGACGCCGTCCAGGCCGCAGGCCAGGTAGAGTGCGCCGTTGCGCAGGTTGGGGAAGGGGTGGCGCGGGTCAATCACCAGCGGTGAGATGACCGGCGACACGTAGGCCTGGAAGTAACGGGTTACAAAGGTGCGCTCCTCGGGCGTAAGCGAATCGATGCGGGCGCGGTGAACGCCCAGGGTGTCGAGCTTGCCCTCGATGCTCTTAAAGATGGACTCCCATCGGGTAAGGAGCCCGGGCATTTCGGCCATGACAGCATCGACTTGTTCGGAGGCGGTCATATTGCTCTTGTTGTCGACAGGCTGTTTTTTGAGCTCTGCCAGATCGGACAGGCCGCCCACGCGCACCATGAGAAACTCATCGAGGTTAGACTCGAAAATCGACACGAACTTTAGCCGCTCGAACAGCGGAACGGTCTCGTCGAAGGCTTCGTCAAGCACACGGTTGTCAAAGCGCAGCCAGCTGAGCTCTCGGTTCTGCGTGTACGAGAGGTCGCGCGGCGGCTTACGCAGCTTTGCAGCGGCTTGCTTTTTTTCGATTTTGCTCGGCATATGCATCTGTCCGTTCAGTCCCCGTGGGGGACGGTTGCCTAACACTATTCACTATTGTCTCAATTTAGTCGACCTATGGCACGGACGTATCGCGTGAACGGTATCTTTACCTACTTCTTACGCTGACAAGCCATAGAGCTGACGCCCTTCGCGTTGTGAAAAACGGTCTATATCCTCACTCAACTGGTGAGTATGTGTGAATAAGAATGATAGGTAGCTGAATATCATCGAATACAGACAGAAACACGAACAAGCGTCATTTATATACATAAAACCGTTTTAGATATGCAATTCTTAATCGAAAGATTGGAGTTGTAATTGCGAATGATTTTTAGGAAAAAAGAGCATTTACCTTAGAAAAGCTACTTTAGAACGCCGAAGTGCATTATGGGGGAATCATATTCGATATACCGTTCATCGAACTTTGTTGACCGTTCGGGGGCGAGGTGGAATTGCGGTTGGAATTTGGATATAACTAGAGCTGTCAGCAAGCAGCATCCGTTACGGAAGGGTGCTGAGAGATTCGGCCGAAAGGCCCGAAAGAAAGGTAGGAGGCCATGACGAAAGGTCTGCACGTGCCTTCCGAGATCGGCAAGCTCAGGAAGGTCTGCCTGCACCGTCCCGGCGACGAGCTCCTCAACCTGCCGCCCGACGAGCTCGAGCGACTCCTGTTCGACGACGTCCCGTTCCTGGAGGTCGCGCAGCAGGAGCACGACACCTTCGCCCAGATCCTGAGGGACCAGGGCGTGGAGGTGCTCTACCTGGAGAACCTCGTCGCCGAGGTGTTCGACCAGGTCCCCGGCGCCCGCGCCGAGTTCACCGACCAGTACATCGCCGAGGCAGGCATCCGCGGCCAGCAGATGCCGCAGATCGTCCGCGAGAAGCTGGACTCCATCGAGGACAACCTCGAGTTCGTCAAGAAGACCATGGCCGGCATGACCAAGGCCGAGATCGACATGCCCCTCACGGCGTCCACGACCCTCGACTCCCTGGTCAACTCCGAGTCCGAGTCCGACCTGATCATCGACCCGATGCCCAACCTCTACTTCACCCGCGACCCGTTCGCGGTCGTCGGCGAGGGCGTCAACCTCAACCGCATGTACTCGGTCACCCGCAACCGCGAGACCCTGTACGGCAAGTACGTCTTCAAGTACCACCCCGACTACAAGGACGTCTCCCTGTACTTCCGCCGCGACTGCCAGTTCCACACCGAGGGCGGCGACGTGCTGAACATCAACGAGAAGACCCTCGCCGTCGGCATCTCCCAGCGCACCCAGGCAGCCGCCATCGACGTCATGGCGCAGAACATCTTCTGGAACTCCGACTCCAAGGTCGAGCGCATCCTGGCCTTCGACATCCCGGTCTCGCGCGCCTTCATGCACCTCGACACGGTCTTCACCCAGATCGACGTCGATAAGTTCACGATCCACCCCGCCATCATGGGCACCCTGCGCGTCTACGAGCTGACCGCCGGCAAGAACCCGGGCGACGTGAACATCCGCCTGATCGAGGACACCCTCGAGCACGTCCTGGAGGACGCCACCGGCGTCGACCAGGTCAAGCTGATCCCCTGCGGCGGCGGCGACCCGATCGCGGCCTCCCGCGAGCAGTGGAACGACGGCTCCAACACCCTGTGCGTCGAGCCCGGCAAGATCTGCGTCTACGCCCGCAACACCGTCACCAACGACGTGCTGTACAAGGAGGGCCTGGACCTTCTCGTCGTGCCCTCCGCCGAGCTCTCCCGCGGCCGTGGCGGCCCGCGCTGCATGAGCATGCCCTTCTGGCGCGAGGACCTCTAAGGTTTTCAAAGACCCGTACAGGTCTTACTACAAACATCTAGCTGCCATTAGATGTCTCCCATTGGGGCGGTGCGGATCTTTCGCACCGCCCCATTCATGTTTAATGACGCTAAATGAAGATCAGATAAGGTGGCCATGGATATCAAGCCAATCGGTGTTGAGGAATGGCTCAACGTTTGGGAGAAGAGTGCTACCTGGGATATCGCTCAGTCGACGATCTCGTCGCTGACCATGGGCGAGCTTCGCGCACTGGACGAGCAGGACGGCGCCACGTTCTACGAGCGCCTGGATCGCGAGAAGATGAACTACGGCTGGATCGAGGGATCGCCGGAATTTAAGGCCGAGGTCGCCAAGCTGTATCGTCGCGATGTCAATCCCGATCACATTCTGCAGACCAATGGCTGCACGGGCGCCAACCTCAACGCCATCATGGCCGTTGTGGAGCCCGGCGATCACGTGATTGCCGAGTGGCCTACCTATGCGCCGCTCTACGAGATTCCGCGTACGCTGGGTGCCGAGGTCGAGTATTGGGAGCTTCGCGAGGAGCTCGGTTGGAAGCCCGATATCGATGAGCTCAAGCGCTTGGTGCGCCCCAACACCAAGCTCATCTGCATCAATAACGCATCGAACCCCATCGGTACGGTGCTCGATGCCGATACGCTCGGCCAGATTGCGGAGATTGCGCGTTCGGTGGGTGCCTACGTGCTGTGCGACGAGGTGTATCTGCCGCTCGAGAACACCGAGTCCTTTATGTCGATGGCCGACGTGTACGAGAAGGCCATTGTCACCAACTCGGTGTCCAAGACCTATTCGACGCCTGCTGCCCGCGTGGGCTGGGTCGTGACCGATGAAGAGGTATCCAACCGCATCCGCACGTATCGCGACTACACCATGATCTGCGGTGGCGTGTTCAACGACGCCCTGGCGACCTACGTGCTCGAGCATAAGGACAAGATTCTCGAGCGCAACCGCAAGATCGTGTTTGGCAACCGTGATATCGCGCAGGCCTGGATCGATACACAGCATCGCGTGTCCTGGACGGCCCCGCAGGGCGTGTCCACCTCGTTTATCCAGCTGGATATCCCCGAGGACGACGAAGATTTCTGCAAGCGCCTGTTGGCCGAGAGGGGAGTGCTGCTGGTTCCCGGCAGCCGCTTTGAGCTTCCCTGCGGTGCACGCCTGGGCTACTGCGCGAGCGAGGACGTTCTTCGCGAGGGCCTGAGGCTTCTGGGTGAGGCGCTGGCCGAGTTCGATCGCTAGGATCACGACTTCCTTCGAAGTCCGTATTCAAATTGGCCGACGATAATCGATAACAGACCCGTTTCCCATGAGGGGGCGGGTCTGTTTTTTATACCGAGAAGTCAAGTTGTTACAAATGAGGCCGTACGGCAAGCTGATATCCGCTGGGCCTTATACTGAGCTTCCGGCGAACGGTACCCAGCGTCTGGTAAACGGTAGTCTGGTTGCTAAAAATGAATAGGACGAACTTTTTTCTGAATAAAAATCAAAATGGTTGAGAGGCAGCAAGAATTGCGAATTCTATTCATACCCTTGCGTGAAATATGCAAATTGAGGGTGGTTTAACATAGATTAGTTCCAATGGGATTTCCGGTTAAAAAAGCATTTAAGCACGTAAATACACTTTATTAAGTCAAAGTGTGCCATGCGTGAAGTATATGTGTATGCCGTTCACCCCTCATAAAAAACCGTTCGGGGGCAAGGTGGAAGTATGGGCTGATTTTGGATATAAATATGTCGTCAGCAATAACGCCTCACACGGAGGGGCGCTAACGAATCGGCCCTGACAAGGGCCCGAAAGAAAGGTAGGAGGCCATGACGAAAGGTCTGCACGTGCCTTCCGAGATCGGCAAGCTCAGGAAGGTCTGCCTGCACCGTCCCGGCGACGAGCTCCTCAACCTGCCGCCCGACGAGCTCGAGCGACTCCTGTTCGACGACGTCCCGTTCCTGGAGGTCGCGCAGCAGGAGCACGACACCTTCGCCCAGATCCTGAGGGACCAGGGCGTGGAGGTGCTCTACCTGGAGAACCTCGTCGCCGAGGTGTTCGACCAGGTCCCCGGCGCCCGCGCCGAGTTCACCGACCAGTACATCGCCGAGGCAGGCATCCGCGGCCAGCAGATGCCGCAGATCGTCCGCGAGAAGCTGGACTCCATCGAGGACAACCTCGAGTTCGTCAAGAAGACCATGGCCGGCATGACCAAGGCCGAGATCGACATGCCCCTCACGGCGTCCACGACCCTCGACTCCCTGGTCAACTCCGAGTCCGAGTCCGACCTGATCATCGACCCGATGCCCAACCTCTACTTCACCCGCGACCCGTTCGCGGTCGTCGGCGAGGGCGTCAACCTCAACCGCATGTACTCGGTCACCCGCAACCGCGAGACCCTGTACGGCAAGTACGTCTTCAAGTACCACCCCGACTACAAGGACGTCTCCCTGTACTTCCGCCGCGACTGCCAGTTCCACACCGAGGGCGGCGACGTGCTGAACATCAACGAGAAGACCCTCGCCGTCGGCATCTCCCAGCGCACCCAGGCAGCCGCCATCGACGTCATGGCGCAGAACATCTTCTGGAACTCCGACTCCAAGGTCGAGCGCATCCTGGCCTTCGACATCCCGGTCTCGCGCGCCTTCATGCACCTCGACACGGTCTTCACCCAGATCGACGTCGATAAGTTCACGATCCACCCCGCCATCATGGGCACCCTGCGCGTCTACGAGCTGACCGCCGGCAAGAACCCGGGCGACGTGAACATCCGCCTGATCGAGGACACCCTCGAGCACGTCCTGGAGGACGCCACCGGCGTCGACCAGGTCAAGCTGATCCCCTGCGGCGGCGGCGACCCGATCGCGGCCTCCCGCGAGCAGTGGAACGACGGCTCCAACACCCTGTGCGTCGAGCCCGGCAAGATCTGCGTCTACGCCCGCAACACCGTCACCAACGACGTGCTGTACAAGGAGGGCCTGGACCTTCTCGTCGTGCCCTCCGCCGAGCTCTCCCGCGGCCGTGGCGGCCCGCGCTGCATGAGCATGCCCTTCTGGCGCGAGGACCTCTAAGTCTTTCCGTTTCCGGTGCGGTCTCCCTACAACCGCACCGGTTTCGCCCGTCAAACGGGCACCACTAGTATTTGCGTAATTCATTTCTTCGAAAGGATTCGAACCATGGGTGTTAACCTCTCCGGCCGTAGCTTCCTCAAGCTCCTCGACCTCACCACCGAGGAGATCGAGTACCTGCTCAAGCTCTCCAAGAACTTCAAGGACATGAAGCGCGCTGGCGTTCCGCACCGCTATCTCGAGGGCAAGAACATCGTCCTGCTCTTCCAGAAGACTTCCACCCGTACCCGCTGCGCCTTCGAGGTCGGCGGCATGGATTTGGGCATGGGCGTCACCTACCTCGATCCGGGTTCGTCGCAGATGGGCAAGAAGGAGTCCATCGAGGACACCGCCCGCGTTCTCGGCCGCATGTATGACGGCATCGAGTTCCGTGGCTTTGCCCAGGACGACGTCGAGGAGCTTGCCGCTAAGTCCGGCGTGCCCGTCTGGAACGGTCTGACCACCGAGTGGCACCCCACTCAGATGCTCGCCGACATCCTGACCGTCCAGGAGAACTTCAACTACGACATCAAGGGCAAGACCCTCGTCTTCATGGGCGACTGCAAGAACAACGTCGCTCGCTCCCTCATGGTCGTCTGCTCCAAGCTCGGCATGAACTTCGTGGCCTGCGGCCCCGAGGAGTGCATGCCCGCTGACGACGTCATCGAGGCCTGCAAGCCCATCGCTGAGGCCAACGGCTGCACCATCAAGCTGACCACCGACGTCAAGGACGGCGTCACCGGTGCCGACGTTATCTACACCGACGTGTGGGTCTCCATGGGCGAGCCTGACGAGGTCTGGGCCGAGCGCATCGCTCAGCTCACCCCGTATCGTGTCACCTCCGAGGTCATGGCTATGGCCAACCCGGGTGCCATCTTCCTGCACTGCCTGCCCAGCTTCCACGACACCAACACCACCATTGGCGCCGAGAAGTGCGAGCAGTTCGGCATCACCGAGCAGGAGGTCACCGACGAGGTCTTCGAGAGCCCCGCTTCCAAGGTCTTCGACGAGGCCGAGAACCGCATGCACACCATCAAGGCTGTCATGTACGCCACGCTCAAGTAAGAGCATCTAGCATCTCGCTCGGGGTGCATTCCTGCGCACCCCGAGCGCTTTTGTCTGGTAAAAATCTCGCACCGAGCGACATGCACGGCACGGAAGAGCCGCTTCGGGCGAGATCAGTAAATGATTTATGAAGGGGGGATGAGAACTATGACTGAGACCGCTAAGAAAAAGCGCGGTATGCCTTCATCGTTCACCATTCTTCTTGCTCTGCTGGCAATCGTCGCGGTTGTTACCGTTATCGTCTCCGGTACGTCCGGTGGCGCGGTTACCGCTGCCCGCCTGAGCGATTTCTGCACCGCCCCGGTCAAGGGCTTCGCTGACGCTCTGCCCGTCTGCCTCTTCGTTATGATCCTCGGTGGCTTCCTCGGCATGATGACCGAGACCGGCGCCCTGGACAACGGCATTGCCGTTCTGGTGCAGAAGCTTAAGGGCAATGAGATCATGCTCATTCCCGTGCTAATGTTCATCTTCTCCCTCGGTGGTACCACCTATGGTATGTGCGAGGAGACCGTTCCCTTCTACGCCCTGCTCGCCGCCACCATGATGGCTGCTGGCTTCGACCCTATGGTCGGCGCTGCCACCGTCCTGCTCGGCGCTGGCTGCGGCTGCCTCGGCTCCACGGTTAACCCGTTCGCCGTCGGTGCTGCCGTCGACGCTCTGACCGGCGTTGGCATTGAGGTCAACCAGTCCATCATCATCGGCCTCGGTGCCGTCCTGTGGATTGTTACCACTGTTATGTCCATCCTCTTCGTCATGAGCTATGCCAAGAAGGTCAAGGCTGACAAGGGTTCCACCATCCTTTCGATGCAGGAGCTCAAGGACGCCGAAGAGGCTCACGGCAAGGCTGCTTCCGAGGTTCACAAAGAGGTCAAGCTCACCGGTCGTCAGAAGGGTGTTCTGATCGCCTTTGCCTTCACCTTCGTCGTCATGATCGTCGGCTTCATCCCGCTGGCCGACCTCAACGAGGGCGTCGCCAACTTCTTCGATGCTGGCGCTGTCTATGACGCCGACGGTAACGCCATCGTTCAGGGCTGGTCTGCCCTGATCACCGGCCTGCCCATTGGCCAGTGGTACTTCGACGAGGCTTCCACCTGGTTCTTCCTCATGGCTGTCCTGATCGGTATCATCGGTGGCCTCTCCGAGAAGCAGATCGTCAACACCTTCATCACCGGCGCTGCCGACATGATGTCCGTTGTCCTCGTCATCGCTCTTGCCCGTGGTATCTCCGTCCTCATGGCTAGCACCGGCCTCGACGTCTACGTCCTCGACGCTGCCGCCAATGCTCTGGCTGGCCTGTCCGGCGTGATCTTCGCTCCCATGAGCTTCCTGGTCTACTTTGGCCTGTCCTTCCTGATCCCCTCGACCTCCGGTATGGCTACTGTCTCCATGCCCATCATGGGACCGCTGGCTGTTAAGCTCGGCTTCTCGCCCGAGGTCATGGTCATGATCTTCTCCGCCGCCATCGGCGTCGTGAATCTGTTCACCCCGACCTCTGGTGCCATCATGGGCGGTCTCGCTCTGGCTAAGATCGAGTGGACGACCTGGCTCAAGTTTGCTCTTAAGCTCATCGTCGCTCTCTCCGTCGTCTGCGCCATCATCCTGACCATCGCTTGCGTGATGATCTAAGTACCCCCTGGGTACCCCACGGAAACCATGACGATCCTATAACGGATCACCTGGTCATCGTCTGTCCGGTGGGGTAACCCCACCGGTAGACTCCTACCTTTGGCCCCCTCCCGTTCCGTGCGCGGGAGGGGGCGCTTTT
>URBQ01000040.1 GCA_900546115.1 uncultured Collinsella sp. | reverse complement strand
AAGGGCGGAGGCGGGGCATGCCCCGCCTCTTACACCACATCTCTGCGCGCTACCGGGACGACGGCCTTTAGGGGCGTTCCGGCCCTTCTACGGGGTGCCGTGGGCAGGCAAACCATCACAACATTCGACGTTTTTTGTCAAAATCGGGAAAAGTATCGAATGTTGTGATGGTCTGTGCTGAGGATGGGCTCGGAAAGTCCGTTTTGCTCGAAGCGACCTGTCCTGTCGTACGGGTGTCGGCATGATTCTCGCGTGGGGTATTATGTTTTCCGAAGAATAAAACGCCGCGTGAGGGGAGGGCTGCGTGGACGGGCACGTGCAACATGACGGTTTTGGCCGCGATATCAACTACCTGCGCATTGCCGTTACCGACAAGTGCAATTTTCGCTGCATTTACTGCATGCCGGCCGATGGCGTGGCACCCCGCGCACACGACGAGCTGCTCAGCGCCGAGGAAATCGCCCGTTTTGTGCGCTTGGTGGCGGGGGAGGGCATTTGCCGCGTGCGCCTGACGGGCGGCGAGCCGCTGGTCAGCCGCCGTATCATTCCGCTCATTCGCGACATCCGCGCGATCCCGCGGATCGAGGACATCTCGCTTACCACCAATGGCGCCCTGCTGCCCAAGCTGGCACCGCAGCTCAAAGATGCCGGGCTTAACCGCGTTAACATCTCGCTCGACACACTCGACCCTACGCTCTTTGGAAAGATCACGCGCCTGGGTCGACTCGAGCAGACCATGGCTGGCATCGACGCGGCGCTGGCTTGGGGCTTTGAGCCCGTTAAGGTCAACTGCGTTGTGGTGCGCCGGCTCAGCCAGGATGTGGCGGCTCTCGCGCGTCTGACTATCGACCGTCCCATTCACCTGCGCTTTATCGAATACATGCCTATTGGCGACGAGCACACGAGCTCGCATTGCGCTGTGGGCCCGCATGCGCCCGCGCTCAATCCGGCGCTGTGGGATGCGAGCGACACCGTGCCGAGCGACGAGCTGCGGGCGCGCATCAATGCTGGGGCCGCCGCGACGGGGCTGGGCGAGCTCGAGCCGCTCGACATCAACGACGCTCCTGCCGGCGCGGGCCCTGCGCGCTATTGGCACTTTCCGGGCGCGGCGGGAACGGTCGGTTTTATTAGCGCCATGTCCAATCATTTTTGTACGAATTGCAACCGTCTGCGCCTGACGGCCGATGGCAACGTGCGTCCGTGCCTGTTCAGCGATGCCGAATATTCGGTGCGCGACGCCCTACGCCGTGGTGATGATATGCAGGTACTTTCGATTTGGCGCGATGCCGTCGCCCACAAACCGCAGGAACACGCGATAATTGAGGGCACGCAACGATTTATGTCCCAAATCGGAGGATGATCATATGGCCAAGAGCAGGTACGCCGATGCCACCAAGGCCGCTCGCAGGGCCGCGATGTCTGCCCACAAAGTCACGGCTGCGGCGAATGCTGGCAACGCCGACGCGTCCGCACAGCCGTCTGCCAGTGCTGCCACCGAGCCCGCCCGCGACGCCCGTCGCGACGAGCTGACGCACGTGGACGCCAAGGGCGAGGTACGCATGGTCGACGTGTCCGACAAGGCCGAGACCCATCGCATTGCCATCGCCGAGGGCACCATCCTCATGCACCCCGAGACGCAGACCATGGTGCTGCAGGACCGCGCCAAAAAGGGCGATGTGCTCGCATGCGCGCGCGTGGCGGGCATCATGGCCATCAAACGCACAAGCGACATCATCCCCATGTGCCATCCGCTGCTCATTACCAAGAGCAAGTGCGACATTGCGCCCATCGCTCCGGCGGGGACGCCGGCCGATGACGTGCCCGAGGGCTGGGCGCCGGCGCGCGCGGACGGGCAGGTTGGTTTTCACGTACTGGTTACGGCGGGCGTGACGGGCAAGACGGGTATTGAGATGGAGGCGCTGACCGGCGCGAGTGCCGCGTGTCTGACCATCTACGACATGTGCAAGGCGGTCGATCGCGGCATGGAGATCGTTGACGTTCGCCTGCTGCACAAGGAGGGCGGCCGCTCGGGCGTGTGGGACCGCGCAGAGCGTCAGGCCGCTGCCGTTGAGTCCGTGGCCGCTGACGGTGCCGCACCCGCGAGCGCGCCCGTCGCCGTCGCGTCCGCAGCTCCGGCCCCGGCCGTCCCCGCGATCGCGTTTATCGGCTACCAAAACTCGGGCAAGACCACGCTCGTCGAGAAGGTTATCGCCGAGCTCACCCGCCGCGGCCTGCGCGTGGGTTCGCTCAAGCATCATGGGCATCACGGCTTTGATATCGACGTGCCCGCTAAGGACACCTGGCGCCATCACCAAGCCGGATCAAAGCACGTGGGCCTCATCTGCGCCACGCGCTGGGCGGAGTACGCCGACACGCGCGAGGAGGACGAGATGCCCGCGCGCGAGCTGCTGTCGCGTTACAACGATGTCGACGTGGTGATCATCGAGGGCTACAAGACCGAGGGCTTCGACAACATCGTCGTCGCGCGCTCCGGTGTCGACCGTCTACGCGGCAAGAGCTCGCTCGACCTGGTCGACGGTCACACGCTGGCCCTTGCCTGCAACGAGGCCCTGGCACGCCAGGCATTCGACGCCGGCTTAGCGACCCGAGCCATCAACATCAACGACGCCCGAGCCATCTGCGATCTTATCCAAGATCATCTTTAAGGCTCAACGCTGCGCCGGCCCCAAGCACCCCATCTCGTCCCTCAAGCCGTCGCTCGCGTACCAAAGTACGCGTCGCTCCTCTTTCGGGGCGACCTGGGGCACTTGGAACCGGCTCGCTGCGTTGCCATAACATGCCAAAAAGGGACAGGTTTGTTTTGGCAGGTTTTATCTGGGCAAACGTCATTTCCACCACAAAGGGGCCAGGCACCTTTGTGGTGGTTTTTACTTTAGTAGATGTGTGGGACATGCCTTACAATCTACCAAGTAGTTCATACTGAGCGAAAAACGGAGAGAAGGGTCCTGATGCGTCCTTAATGTTTCATGCGGATAGATTGATTTGACAGACGGTGGCGAATACCCACCGCCCGTATTCGTATGAAACAAGGAGTCTCCATGCTCGCATCTCTTCTCTCAAAACCTCAACCTTCGCTGTCCGTGCAGGCCAAGCGCCTGGTGGCGATGCGCTTTCTCATCTACACCGGGTTTCAGACCAGTTATTTTATCGGCGTTATCGGAACACTCACCTATGCAGACGATGCCTCGGTCGTCGCGACATCGCTGGCCGTCCTGTTTATGAATGTATTTGTGATCCTGGGATCCTTTGCGGGCGGCGCTGCGCTCGACGCATGGGGTCCGCGCCACCATTTCTTGCTGAGCATCGTCGGCACGCTTGCAACTGGCACGGCAATCATCGCCTTTGGTAGCGCGACCGGCGTCGTCCTGCTCGGCGCGGTGTTTCTGGGCTTTACGATGGGATTCGCCCAGCCCATTGCCACGTCCTATCCGGCCTACCTCACCGACGATCCTGTCGAGCTCAAAGACATCAATTCCGCCATCGCCATGTTCTCAAACGTGAGTATTATCGTCGGACCCACGTTGGGCGGCTTTGTCGCGGCGGCTGCGTCGTCGCGCGCGGTGTTTGTGCTTATGATGCTCTTTACCGTGCTGGCGTTCGTCGTCGGTTGGGGCTTTAGGCCGCAGACCAGCCATGTCGCCGGGCATGCGGATGCCGATTCGACAGAGGAAGGGGAGCGTGCGGGACAAAGCTCCAACCCCAGCACGTCCGCCCGCGCCACCTTCGCAGCCAGCATCAAGACAGTCTTCACCAACAGCGTCCTCGCCCTGCTGTTTTGTATCATTTTTCTTTCGAACTTTGGCTACGGGGCCTTCGATCCGCTCGAGTCGTTTTTCTATCGCGATGTCCTGCACGTCGGCGTTGAGTGGATGGGCTGGCTTTCGTCGGCCTGCGGTGTGGGCGCGGTGCTGGGCGCCGTGGTTGCGCTTCGGATGCCGCCGCACCTGGTCAACCTTAAAACACTGCTCGTGGCGCTCATGTCCGTGGGCCTGGGAAGCCTGCTCTATGTGGGGACACCGTACGTGGGCGTGGCTCTTGTCGGCCAGATTGCACTGGGCATAGCTTGGGGCATCGTCAACCCGCTCCACAACACTATCGTGCAAACGACGGCTCCGCTCGAGCAACTCGGTCGCGTGAACTCGGTCATGGGCTTTGGCAACATGTTCGCCGGCGTGGCCCCGCTGGCGATTGCCCCGTGGCTGGCGGCGACATTTGGCGTGCAGCAGACGCTCGTAGGGGCGGGCATGGTCGTGACGGCAGTTCCCGCGGCGTTGCTGCTGTTTGGACGTCGGCATCTGGATCGTGCCGCAAAGCAGTAAAAACCATCACAACATTCGATGAAAATCGCGATTTTGCCAAAAAACATCGAATGTTGTGATGGTTTGGCCCGCAAACGTCATTTCCACCACAAAGGGGCCAGGCACCTTTGTGGTGGTTTTGCTTTGAGGGGCCGCGCCCGCGCCTTGGTATACCATGCACGCCGTTCACGAATACGCCCCACACCGCCGCGCAACCCAGAAAGGCCCCCATGGACACCACCTTCAGCCACATCAAAGCCGTGTTCTGCGATATCGACGGTACGCTGCTCACGAGCCAGCACACGGTGTCCCCGCGCACCGTGGCGGCGATCCGCGCCCTGCGCGAGCGTGGCGTGCTCTTTGGCCTGTGCACCGGGCGCGACGCCCATGCAACCGAGGCCATGTACGAGCTCTGGGGCATCGAAGGCCTGGTGGACGTGCTCGTGGGCTGCGGTGGCGCCGAGGTCATCGACCGCGCGCACGACATCAACGAGCTGAGCTATCCGCTGCCGGGCGAGACCATCGCGCGCATCTGCAAGCACATGGCGGACCTTCCGGCAACACCCGTCTGCCCCCGAGACGGCGTGTTCTACGTGCCCGAGAGCAACGCGTGCGTCGAGCACCTGTCACGCGTCGACGGCGTGCCCTACCAGGTGGTCGATTTTGCCGAGTTCTTGCGCGAGCCGCAGCCCAAGGTGATGTTTACCATGGCGCCCGAGGTAATGCCGCGGGTGATTGAGCGGGCGTCGACGTTTGCCGATAACACTGTTAAGGCGGCGGCTCTGCAAACCACGCAGCGGCTCTACGAGTTCATGGATCCGCGCGTGTCCAAGACGCGCGGCCTTGGGCGCGTGGCGGAGCTCAACGATATGGAGCTCCAGGACATCTGCGTGTTTGGCGATGCGGACAACGACACCTGCATGGTGGCCGACGCCGGCGTGGGCGTGGCTATGGCAAACGGCAGCGACGCCACCCGTACCGCCGCGGACTTTGTAACCGCGAGCAACGACGAGGACGGCATCGCGATCTTTATCGAGGAACATCTGCTGTAGCGCCGGGGGGCAGCCACAAAGAGGGCAGAGCGCCTTTGTGGTGGTTTTCCAAGCGTCCCAACAGTCGATTGTTGGGACGCTTTTTTGTAGCGAGGAGATTTGCGGCCGGTAACATGCGATGCCATTCAAGTGTCGATGTATGAACATATCGGCACGCGCTAGTTGTGCAGTAATTGACCAATTAGCTCATAACTAATATTTCCAGGTAGATATACTGCCATTCACGGCGCAATTTTGACCGTTCACAGATTGAGCGGGTTAAAACAAAGTGTTGTACAAACAATGATAAAGTGTCATTTATCTAGATTTGCTAACGAGTTTACCAGCGTCTTTCCGAAATTTAACCCTCGAAAAACAATGCATAGTTTGAATAATTGTCAAGAAGTTAAGGCAACGTAAAGCAAAACTGACATTGTTAGGCTTGCGTTGTTTAAACAAAGAGTAATAATATGCATATCGAGCGCGAGCAATTATAGGTTGCGCGCCCAAGTTTGATGGTGAAAGAGCAAGATCGCGGTCTCTTGGGGAGGAGACATCGATGAAAGCGAATTCGGATAAATCTAAGCAGAGTAATAAAGCGACGCGCCGTGTGCTGGCAGGCGTTTTGTGCGGAGCCTCCGTTTTGAGCCTGGTACTGTCGCTCGTCATGCCTCCGATCTCGCAGGCCATTGCCAACGATGCCCAGACGGTTTCTACCGAGGAAACTGTGATGGGGGGGGGTTCCTCAAGTGAGTCTACTGATGTAGGCAACACCAACAACGGGGATACCGAAAACCAGAATAGTGACGATGCTGCGGGCGACGACGAAATCCAGCAGGAGGAGCAGCCCAAGGACGAGTCGCAGGCAGAAGAAAATGAAGCGATCGACGATGGCGCTGGTTCGTCAGCCGAGGAGGCTGTGGCGAGCGAAGAGACAGCCACGGACATCAAGAATGCCGGTGACTTGCAGGGAAAGCTTCTAGGCGTTGAGGAAAATCAAACCGCCAGCTTTACGCTTGCGGCTGATATTGACTTTCCTGGTGAAATCACACTTAACAAAGGCGGCAGCAATATCACCCTTGACCTAAGTGGTCATAAGATTAAGCACTCGAGCGCCGACAAGCCGTTATTCAATGTTGCCGGTGGTGCGTCACTTACAATTAGGGATTCTGCACAGGTGGGTGAGACGGTCAGCGAGGGCCAGCAGCTAGCTGATCAGGGGCAGAGCCTGAATGCCGATAATTATGACAAGAATGCCGCCAATTATGGCAAGAATGCCGAACTGACTTACGATAACGATAACATTCCATCTAATCTTACCTACTACGTGACCGAATCGTCCCCGAGCGGAACAGGCACAACCGAGACACTTGTCAAACATGACGTTGAGATTAAAGGCGCCATCGTGGCGTGCGGCGGCAACGCAAATCTAAAGCTCATCAATCTATATAACAACAACGGCAAGGGCGGCACGTTTAACCTTGTGAGCGGCGTGATCACGCAAAAACAAGGCGGCAGCGTTAGCAGCTTGGTCTATGCCGAGAACGGCTCTACCGTCAACATGCGCGGCGGCTATGTGTGTGGAGCTTCTGGCTCGGGTGCGGGCGGCGGAATTGAAATACACGTTAATTCGACCCTCGAGGTTTCCGGTGGCGTAATTGCCGGCAACAGTGCTCCTAGTGGCGGTGGTGTGTATGCTAAAGACTCCACGGTCAACATAACTAATGGCGTAATCTCCGGCAACAGCACGCTTGCTACTGGTGTTGGTTTCGGCGGCGGCATCATGGCCGAAGGCGGCAGCGTTACTGTTTCTGGTGGCTACATTACTAACAATAAATATGCCAATTACTGTGGTAACGATGGTAATGGCGATCATGGCGGTGCTGGACTTGCCGCTAAAAACGGTACTCATGTCACCATTTCGGGCGGCCAGATCACGGGCAACTATTCTGAGGAAGCCGGCGGCGGCGTCTATGTGACCGACATCGAACACCAAGGGGCGAGCTCGCGAAAGACAATGGCATGGCTCAACATTACGGGGGGAACTATTGCCTCTAACGTGAGTTTTCGCTCTGAGGGTGCCGGCATTCGCGTGGGCCAGATGGTTGACGCGATGATAAAAGGAACGTCAAATTCAAATCCAGTCTATATCACTAATAACCACTGCATGTCTCGCTTTGACTGGGGTGGAGGCGGCATCTTCGTCCAGGGCGATTCTAAGGTCGCGTCTAATGCTGGTAGGCTATTTGTCTATAACTCCTATATAAGCAGCAATGAGGCCGGTGGCTACGGTGGCGGCGTTGCGGTTTGCCCGACGGGTAAGACTTTGGTGACAGGCACCGACGGCACGGCGATTTTCGGTAATACTTCTGCCGGAAATGAGCAAAACGCGAACGACTACGAATCCGTGAGTAATACAGGCAATAACGGCACCCCCCCATCTTTCCGGCGGTGGTCACGGTAAGGACCAGGACTCCGACGCCTACAATGCCGAAGTGTTTCGCGAAAACGGCCACGCGGACTTCTTCCTTGCGGCGGAGGGTCATACGACTCCGATCGCGGCGGTGATTGGCAAAATGCTTGGCGGCGGCGATGCTAAGTATCGGGGAAGCTTAGAGCTCCAGAAAGCCATTACTATCCCCGCTAACGGTGGCGTGCAGGTATATAAAAGCATCGGCCTGAGTTCGGATGTTAAGGCTCAAGACCCCGAGGCGATCAATGCGCGAAAGGCTGCGCTAGAGGCGGGCGCGACGTTTATCACGGGCAATTATTCCTGGAACCATGGCGGCGGCATCATGTCGAACGGCGACCTGTACATGGGCGCGCCTGAGGACACGTATGTCTATCCGAGCCTCAAGCTCAAGGCGACCAAGAAGCTGGAAGGCCGCAAGCTCAATGATGGGGAGTTCTCCTTTACGGTGTATCGCAAGGATTCAGACGACCCTTTGGCTGGCACGACAGCTGGCACGACATTCAATCGCGACGTTTGCACCGAGGTTGGAACAGCAGCAAATGATGCAGAAGGCAGCATTACGTTCGACCTTGGTGAACAATTCGCATCGAGTGGCGCGGGTAACGAAATCACATACTACTTGGTCGAAGACCCCGGTGGTGATTCTGGCATCACGTACGACTCCAGCGTGTATAAGATTGTGGTGACGGCCGAAGATACCAAGACCTTGCTCATGTCTGTTCCGAGTAAAGAAAACTCAAGCCAACTGAAGGATCTTTACATCCATAACTACACGATTAAAAACGTCGGTGTAACCAAGTACGAATTCCGCGAGTCGTCTGGGAAGTGGGAGAACGTAAAAGCGAGGAGCAAGGTGCAGAAGAGTGGAGACTATTATCCAATTATCTGTGAGGGTGACTCCACGACTTTCACTAACAAGTTCACTCCGTACGACTCGAAGGGCTCCTGGACGCCTATGGCGACTAAGGTCGTTGAGGGTGGCGAGATGAAGGAGTTCACGCTCCAGCTTGCGACCGACACAGATTTTACGGATATCGTTAGCAGCAAGTCCACCACTGCCGACGGCGACAAGTCCCAGACCCTGAGCTTCGACAAGATTGATTACAAACTCGATCAACTCGACCAGCTCGCGTCTGGCCCCGCTGGCCGTGGTGCTTCCAAGACCTTCACGTACTACGTGCGCGAGAAAGACGACGGTTCGCTGTTCTCGCACTATACGTACGACAAGTCGGTCTATCAGATTACGGTTAACGCGACTGACGACTCTAACCACCATATCGACGTCACTGCGACCTACAAGCAGATTCAGGATCGTGATGGCAAGCCAGTGACCAACGACATGGGCCGCGAACTCACTGAAAGTTCCACCCCCACCTTCACCAACACCTACTCCACCTCTTTGCCCCTTTCTGGTATGTCGGGCGTCACTCTGACGTACCTTGCCGGCGCGGTGGTGCTTTGCGCTGCTGCGGCCTGGATGCACATTCGTCGCAAGGCGAATGCGAAGGGAGGTAAGCGTCGTGAATAAGAAAGTTTGCTCCTTCCCGATCTTGTTTGCGCTGCTTACCCTCCTGATCGGCACCTGCGCGGTTGTGTTCCCCGCATCCGCGCAGGCCGCGCCGACCTCGACCGGTTCCATCACGGTGAGCGGCACCGTGGCGCGCAGCTACGACGCCTACCAGATCTTTAGCGCCAACGTCGTCGACGGCGACAGCGACGCCAAGATCGCCACCGACCTCGCCTGGGCAAGCAACGCCGTGCGCGACGCCGCGCTGCCTGTGCTGCACAGCGCCGGCATGCCCAATTCCCAGACCACCGCGCAGGAAGCTGCCGAGTGGCTCAACACCGATTCCCACCTTACGAGCGCGCTGAGCGCGCAGCTCGCTCGTTCCCTCCAGAGCTCTGGCGCCGAGCTCGCGGCCCTCAACGCGGGCACGGCGGCCGAGCTGCCCTGCGGCTACTGGCTCATCGTCGCCGACGACGACGCCATCGCCCAGGGCGAGGCCGGCACCGCGCCGATCATGGCCCTGGTGGGCGGCAGCGCCGTCACCGTCAAGCCCAAGGCCGCGACCCCCAAGGTGGCCAAGCACGTGCTGGAGGACAGCACCGCCGCATGGCAGAAGGCCGCCGACGCCACGGTCGCCGACGACCTGTACTGGCGCCTCTCTGCCACGGTCCCGGCGGGGCTCACGGCCTACGACACCTACGCGGTGCGGTTCGTCGACACCATGAGCGCGGGGCTCGACCCCTCCAAGGTGGCCGCGAGCATGCGCGTGTACGTGGCGGCGGGCGCGGACGGTGGCTTCGACGCCGTCCAGACCGGCAAGGACGGCCGAGCCGACACCGAGCCCGCGAAGGGCTGGACCGACATCACGGCCCAGTGCGCCACCAAGGTAGCGGTTGACGGAACCTTCACCGTGCGTACCGGCGACCTCATCGCCGCGCTCGGCGGGGCCGACGCCTTCACCGCGGGCGCCCGCGTGGTCGCCGTGTACAACGCGCCGCTCAACAGCGCGTGCAACCACGGCATCGCGAAGGGCAACCCCAACGAGGTCTACCTGCGTTACCCGCGCTCTCCCTTTGCCGACCAGTTCAGCGATGCCGGCTTCACCAGCACGCCGAGCGACGATGCATGCGCCTACACCTGGGATCTCGCGCTCACCAAGCGCGGCAGCGACGGCGACAAGCCGCTGCCCGGGGCGGTCCTGAGCATCACCGACGACCGCGGTCGCGCGCTGGCGGCCGACGGCACGTGGGATGCGCAAGGCAAGGCCACCGTCACCACGGGCGAGGACGGCCGCGTGACCGTCTCGGGCGTGGACCCGGGCAAGCTGGAGGTCCGCGAGCTCAAGGCGCCCAAGGGCTACACCGCCTTTGAGGGCACGCGCTCCGTGACGGTCAAGGCCGAGGGCCTGGACGTCGACCAGGTGGCCGCCGCCAAGCCCAAACTCACCATCACGGCCGAGTCGCCCCTGCGCGCCGACAGCGCGGACGGGTCGACTGGCAGTCTGGAGGCGTCGCTCATTAACACGCCCACCGGCACACCCCCTAGCATTACCACCGGAGGCTTCATGCCCTCGACTGGCGATATGGCAATGTACGCCGCGGCCGCCGCAGCGGTCGCCGGAGCCGCGCTCATCGTGGTCGCGCTCCTGGTCAAGCGGGGAGGTGGCAGCCATAAAGAGTAGCTGGCAGCCCCACAGAGAGCGGGGCGAGACGTAGCGAAGTAGATGCTAAGACACAGACAGATGATGACCGATCGAATGAGAATCAAACGGAAAACGGAGGAAAAGAAGATGAGCATGAGTAAGAACATCGCACGCCTGGCAGTAACCGCCGGCCTCACAGCAGCGCTGAGCTTTGGCGGCGTCATGGCCCCGGTTACGATGGCGTTTGCCGAGGGCACGCCGACGGTGGCCACGGAGAAGGGTAAGGTGGCTATCACCGACGAAACATACACCGGCACGACATTCAAGGGCATTCAGATCTTCACCGCGAAGGTCACGCAGGATCAGAAGGGCGATGGGAGCTGGGATGGCTCGGCCGCTAAGACTCTTTCCGATATTCAGTGGGCTCCGGGTAATGTGAAAACCCTCGTTACGACTGCGCTCAAAGACGTTACTGGAGCACCTGACGTAGATGCTGACGCCCAGACGTGGGCGGAGTTCATCAGCACGACTCAGGGCTCTAATTTTGGAGAGACTACGGCGGTTGATACTGGTACAACTCTTGACTTGATTGCCAAGGCCTTGGAAGGGGACAAGACCCTCACGTGGACAAAGCCAAGCGATTCCACCAAAGGTAGCTTTAAGGATCTTGATAATGGCTACTGGCTTTTCGTGACCGATACGCCCAGTACGACCAGCGGTGCTAATGGCAATACTGATGCGTATACCTCGCCGATTTTCACCATCGTCGGTGGTTCTGACGTTAACGTGGCCCCCAAGAAGGACGTCCCCAAAGTGACCAAGGCCGTAAAGGATGACAAGAACGGCAAGTTTGTTACGGACGATAGCAAGAATGTCTTTACCGCAGCCAACAAGGCTGCCGACTCCGCTGCTGAACAGCCTGTTGAATATCAGCTTGCCGGCACTGTGGCTAGCAACATTAACACGTATGTCAAGTACAGCTACACTTTCACTGACGAGCTCCCCTCCACGATGGTTCCAGAGCTTCAGGGTGGTAACCCAGTCGTTGAGGTCAAGATTGACGATTCAGTCGTGGATCCCGCTTGCTACAGCGCGACCTATGTCCCGGGGGAAAGCACGAATACGCTCACTGTTTCCTTCGAGAACCTCAAAGAAGCAAAGGATAAGGCCGGCAATCTCATCAACGTTGACGGTAGTTCGACAGTCTATGTGAACTATGAGGCAAAACTGGTTGCTGGCAAGATTAACGCGGATATGCTCGGCAAGGCCCAGGTGAACAATGTCAAGTTGACCTATTCCAACAACCCGCACACCAATGGCACCGGTACCACGGTTGACCATCCGGCCTACGACTACACCTATGGTATCGACGTTACCAAGGTTGGCAGCGATAATGATGAGGCCGGCAACCCTAAGACTCTCAAAGACGTCGAATTCACGCTGAAGGAGCAAGGCACCAGCAAATTTATCAAGGCCGACGGCACCACGACGTCAAATGAGAATGAAGCAATACTGACCACCACCTCCGAAGGCAAGATCAACGTTGTCGGCCTCGATGAGGGCACCTATATCCTCACGGAGGTTAAGCCTGCGCCTGGCTACAACAACTCCGCGGCAAACGGTGTGACCTTTACTATCAGCCGCACGCTCAATCAGGACGGTGCGAATGTGACGCCCGACACGACGAGCGCCATTGTGGCAGGTCAAGATGTTGTTCAGGAGGGCTCCGCGAAAGCTGAAGTCGGCAAGCTCAGCTTCACCATCGTCGACAAGAAGGGCTCCAACCTCCCGCTGACCGGTCTTAATGGCGTGACCTTCACTTGGATTGCTGGTGGCGCGGTGCTGTGCATCGGTGTGGCTCACCTCATCCGCAGCCGTAAGCAGGCCGAGGAGTCCGAGCAGGAGTAACGCTCGCTCACCCATCCCTTTGGCAGGTGGGATGTGATGGCCATGAGACTTGCGGACACTTTTCTCGTCCATCCACGTTCTTGCTTTGCCATTCTCTTTTCGGGGCAGACTCCGCACTGGAGTCAGCCCCGTTTTTTTGGGATAACGCAGCCAGCCTCCACCGTCCGATGCGGGTACGTTCGTCATCGCGTTTCTTGACTCGTATGAGGTTCGGATTAAGGTCCGTAGGCGCACGCGCGGTGCGGACGGTAGAAGGCATTTGCGCCGCAACAAGCGCAAATAAGAATGCCCGGGGGTCGGATCCCGGGCATTTAACAAAAGCTGAAAACTAGGCCGCCCGCGCTCCCAAACATTTACGCGGGGTGCGTCGTTTTCTCTTGACATTGTATCCCGAATCGCCCCGCCGATTCGAGACATTTTGAAAACGCAAATGCTGGCCCATGCATGAGAGGAAGCTCGTTAATTCCGAAAATTATGTATAATTCCAATATAAATTGGAATCAAACGAAAATGATGGAAATGAACGAAGCGCTAATCTACTTACAAGAAGCACTAGGCCTCTCCGCCAAGATCAAAACTTGGCCTGGATTCGCACGCTTGCCGCTGCATCTGCGGGCGATTGAGGTCCGCGCTGTTGACGCAAACGGTTTTTCGTTTTTGCTTGCGAGTTGGCCTACTGGCGTCGGGCTTCCCGAGGCCAAGAGAGTCTATGGTCAGCTAGCCTTGCGCGCGGAGACTCCTGTTGTCGTTTCGTTTCCTGATGCCGATGCACGTCAGCGCAAAGCATTGGTCGCACAAGGGATTCCGTTTGTTTGCCCCGGTAGACAGGCTTTTCTTCCATTTATGGGCACAGCTTGCACGGAGAGGGGCGGTGCCCGGTTTCGCAATCACGCGACCAAGATGTCACCCAACGCGCAAGCTGCCGCAATCTGGGGAGCAGCCCGGGAGCCATATCGTCCCTATGACCTTTGTCGTGCGCTTGGGATCTCGGCAAGCCGCGCGAGTGAGGCCATAACCGAGCTTGTTGACAGGGGACTCGCGAGGCGCGAGCGTCGCGAGCGACGTGTCGTTGTGTTTCCTGTTGCCGTTGATCTTCTGCTCAGTGAGCACATGGCAGAACTTTCCTCGCCTGTCTCGAAGGTTATTTTTGCAAGGAAGGCACCACAGGTCGACCGCCTCGCTGACGCTGGGGAGACGGCGCTCGCTGCGCGTTCGATGCTCGCTGCACCGGGCATGGAACAAAAGGCCGTCTTAAGAAGTGCATGGCGTCAACTGAGCGACCTCGAAGTCGCAGACGGGGAGTTGCCGGATAACGAGACGGCGATGATCCAAGTGTGGCGCTATGCGCCCGTGTTTGCCGACTCCTCCCGCGTCGACGACATTTCGCTTGCGCTATCTTTGGCGGCAATCGACGATGAGCGAATTCAGCTCGAAGTCGATCGCATGTTTGGAAAGGAATATCCATGGCAAGAAGCGCTGTAGAAGGTCTCCAAGAATTCGGACCGTAGGCGGTGCTTCGGTCCTAGCTGCGTTGTCCGGCGTATGAGTTCGCTAATCGGCTATTATTTGTTTAGATAACTTGAGTTGTAGAGGAGTGACCGGCGATGGTGCAGGGCGCCAAACATATGAAGAGCAATAACGCCGCGGCCAATGGCGGCTCAAGCTCTCAGCCCAAACCTCAACCAAAACCTAAGCGCCGCCGCAAGCGGCTGCCGCGCTGGGCCGACCGGCTCATCACCATCGTTATCATCCTTATTGGCGTGGGCCTTATGACCTGGCCGTGGATCTTGGACCGGCTCGAAGCCTCGGGCGTGTTCAACCAGATCAGCACCGTGTCCAGCACCGTGGACGCGCTCTCGGAGGAGGAGCGTGAACGCATCTTGCTGCAGGCGCGCTCCTTTAACGAGCAGCTGGCGGGCGAGGCCACCGAGCTTCCCGCCGACCAGATTGAGCCCTACGCCCAGCAGCTCATCTTTGACCGCGACCCCATGATGAGCTGGGTCGAGATCCCCTCCATTGACGTGAGCATGCCTATCTACCACGGCACGAGCGAGGAGGTCCTTATGGCGGGCGTCGGCCACCTAGAGGGCACGAGCCTGCCGGTGGGCGGCACCTCGACGCATTGCGTGCTCACCGCGCACTCGGGCATGCGCAACCTGAGCATGTTCGACGACATCCATTCGTTGGAGCCGGGCGACCTGGTGCTGCTGCACACCATGAACAAGACGCTCGCCTATAAGATGGTGGACTCCGAGGTCGTGCTGCCCGAGGAGATGGAGTCGCTGACCATCGAGCCGGGCGCCGACAAGGTGACGCTCGTCACCTGCACACCCTACGGCGTGAACGACCATCGCCTGCTGGTGCATTGCGTGCGCACCAAGTACAACAAGAAGGACGTCGACAAGCAGAAGTCGCTGGCCGGCCGCCACTGGGGCAAGCGCGAGTTTGCCGTGCTCATTGTGGTCGTAGCCATTGTGCTGTTGCTGCTGGACATCGTGATCCACGCGATCCGCAAGCGCCGCAAGGCCAAGGCCTCGGCATAGGACATTCTCCAGAACCACCACAAAGGGGACAGACACTTTTGTGGTGGCCGGGACTCCCGAACCATCACAACATTCGATGAAAATCTCGATTTTGGCAAAAAGCGTCGAATGTTGTGATGGTCTTCGTTGTGGACGGCGCGGTTTTCGTTATGGGCGAGACGGTTTTCGCTACGGACGGTGCGGTTTCGCTGCAGAATCGCCAGCCCATTACCTGCCAGCCCGCCGTCCTCGTTACGTTTTCGCTGCATTTAGGTAAAGCACCTGCTCCAAGCGGCGTTGCCTTGTATACTAGAGCGGTTTATCTGTTATGCGGAAGGGAGCGCCTATGGCACTCAGCGAGAAAGACGTGCGCGGCATCGCCGAGTACGCAAAGATCGCACTGACCGATGACGAGCTCACCCAGATGACGTCCTACATGAACGACGCCGTCCAGATGCTCGAGCCCGTCTTGCAATATGACTTGCCCGACGTGGAGCCCACGTTCCATCCCATCGGAAGCCTGTCCAACGTGATGGGTGACGACCTGCGCGAGCCCGAGCGCGACCTGCCGCTCGACGTCGCGCTCGAAAACGCTGGCAGCGCGCGCGACCGCTACTTCCGCGTGCCGTCCATTTTGGGAGAGGGGGAGAGCGAGTAATGAAGCTCAATCTCGATCGATTCACGGCCGCGCAGCTGGCCGAGCACGTTGCCGCCGGCGATTTCTCTGCCACCGAGGTCGCGCAGGCCTCGCTCGAGGCCATCGAGGCGCGCGAGGGCGGGGTCCAGGCATTTCTGCAGGTGGCGCCCGAGCTCGCGCTTGAGGCTGCTGCCAAAATTGACGCCCGCCGCGCCGCCGGTGAGGCTCTGCCCCCGCTCGCGGGCGTGCCGCTGGCTATCAAGGACAACATGAACCTCGTGGGTACGCGCACCACCTGCGCTTCCCGTATGCTCGAGGACTACCAGAGCGTCTACACCGCTACCTGCGTCCAGCGCATGCTCGACGCCGGCTGCCTGCCCATGGGCAAGGCCAACATGGACGAGTTTGCCTTTGGCAGCTCCACCGAGTCCTCGGCGTTCCACCGCACCAACAACCCTTGGGATACCGAGCGCGTGCCCGGTGGCTCCTCGGGCGGCTCCGCTGCCGCCGTCGCTGCGGGCGAGGTAGCGCTCTCGCTGGGCTCGGACACCGGCGGCTCCATTCGCCAGCCGGCGAGCCTGTGCGGCGTGGTGGGCTTTAAGCCCACGTATGGCGTTGTGAGCCGTTACGGCGTGGTTGCCTTTGGCTCGTCGCTCGACCAGGTGGGCCCCTTTGGCCGCACGGTCGAGGATGTCGCGCTGGCCATGAACGCGCTCACCGGTGCGGGCCGCGATCCGTACGATTGCACCAGCCAGGACTGTGCCGTCGACTTTACCGAGCACCTCAACGACAGCATCGAGGGCAAGCGCGTGGGCATCATCCCTGCGTTTATGGAGGCCGAGGGTCTGACGCCCGAGGTCAAGGCCGCTGTTCAGCGCGCCGCCCAGGAGCTGCAGAACCAGGGTGCCGAGCTGGTCGAGGTTGACCTGCCGCACCTGGACGCCGCCATCGCCGCCTACTACGTCATCGGCCCGGCCGAGGCGTTCTCCAACTTGGCCCGTTTTGACGGCATTCGCTATGGCTACCAGGAGGAAGGCTGCGCCAACCTGTCCGACCAGAGCTCGCTCAGCCGCGCCCACGGCTTTGGTTCCGAGGCCAAGCGCCGCCAGATGCTCGGCGCTTACCTGCTCTCCTCGGGCGTGTACGACAAGTACTACTATGCCGCGCAAAAGGCTCGCACGCTCATCACGCAGGACTACGACGCCGCATATGCCAAGGTAGACACCATCCTTATGCCCGCTTCGCCGCGCACGGCCTTTAAGTTTGGTGAGATCAGCGACCCCACGCAGATGTATCTCTCCGACCTGTACACCATCTCGCTCAACATTTGCGGCAATGGTGGCATCTCGGTGCCGCTGGGCTTGGGTGAGGATACTCAGCTGCCCGTTTCTGCCCAGCTGGTGGGACCTGCGTTTAAGGACCGTCAGCTGCTCACGTTTGCCCGCGCCCTGGAGCGCGGCTTTGCCGATGCCGCCACGGGTGCGCCCGCGCTTTCCGTCGCGCCCGATTTTGTCGGGAAGGGAGGCGAGCTGTAATGAAGGAGCTTTCCGAGGTCCTGCAGGATTGGGAGGCCGTGATCGGCCTGGAGATCCACACCGAGCTCACCGCACTCGATACCAAGATGTTCTGCAACTGCAAGCTCAGCCACGATGACGAGCCCAACGCCAACGTGTGCCCGGTGTGCCTGGGCCTGCCCGGCGCCCTGCCGGTGCCCAACAAGCGCGCTATCGAGAGCATCGTCAAGGCCGGTCTCGCCACCAACTGCGAGATCCAGCGCCACTCGATGTTCTACCGCAAGCACTACTTCTATCCCGATATGGCCAAGAACTTCCAGACCACGCAGGGTCCGGTCGCCTTTGCCATGTACGGTCACCTTGATCTGGATGTGACCGGTCGCGGTGCCGCCGAGCGCCCCGAATGCGCGTTTGGCGAGGCCGAGGCCCAGAGCCTGGCGAGCGCCTCGGCCAACGCCGAGGGCTTGTCCACGTCCATGACGTCGACCATGCGCGAGGGCAACCAGCGCGCCGGCCACCTGGCCAGCTATGACGCGTCCAACTTGCAGATGCCCGAGCGTCGCGAGGACGGTTCCTACACGGTGCCCATCCGCATCCTGCGCATCCACATGGAGGAGGACGCCGCCAAGATGGTTCACGTGGGCGGCGCCGAGGGCCGCATTACCGCCGCGGCCGAGTCGCTCGTCGACTACAACCGCTGCGGCACGCCGCTGATCGAGCTCGTCACCGAGCCCGACCTGCGCACGCCCGAGGAGGCTCGCCTGTTTATGGAGAAGCTCCGCCGCATCTTTGTGACGCTGGGCATTTCGGACTGCTCCATGGAGAAGGGTTCCATGCGCTGCGATGGCAACGTGTCGCTGCGCCGCCGCGGCGAGACCAAGCTGGGTACCAAGACCGAGCTCAAGAACCTCAACTCGTTTAAGAGCCTGCATGACGGCCTTGCCTACGAGATCTGCCGTCAGGCCGAGGTGCTCGAGGAGGGCGGAATCATCTATCAGGAGACCCGCCACTGGGAGCCCAGCCGCAAGCGCACCGTGGTCATGCGTGTGAAGGAAACGGCCGACGACTATCGTCTGTTCCCCGATCCCGACTTGGCGCCGTTCGACCTGGACGACGAGTTTATCGATCGTTGCCGTGGCGAGATCCCCGAGCTGCCCGATGCCAAGCGCGCTCGTTTTGAGGCCGACTTTGGCATTAAGACGGCCGACGCCGAGCAGATTGCCGGCGACCCGGAGTTTGCCGAGTTCTTTGAGGCCGCCGCTGCCGGTATGGCTGGCAAGGAGGCCCAGACGGTCGCAAACCTGCTGGTCAACGAGATGATCGCCTACCTTAAGGGAGCGGGTGTGTCGCTCGCCGAGTCCGGCATCGCGCCGGCTCAGGTGGCAGCGCTGGCTAAGCTGCTGGCGACCGACGCCATCAGCTCCAACCAGGCGCACGAGGTCTTTGAGGCCATGGCCCAGACCGGCGACGACCCCAATAAGATCGTCGACGAGCGCGGTATGCGTCAGGTGAGCGATGCCGGCGCGCTGCAGCCGATCGTGGACGAGGTGCTGGCAAACTGTGCCGATCAGGCACAGCAGTATCGTGATGGCAACCAGAAGGTCATCGGCTTTTTGGTGGGCCAGTGCATGAAGGCGAGCCGCGGCAAGGGCAACCCGAAGCTCTTCAACGAGTTGCTGAGAACGTCGCTCTCGTAGCTGCGAGGCCGGGGAAGCCCCGAGTCGCCGGGGTATTTCCTCCAAATTTCAAACAGTCCTATGCAAGACGAAGGCCACATTTAGTGGCCTTCTTTGCATGCGGGACTCATTTTGAGCAAACACCC
>URBQ01000039.1 GCA_900546115.1 uncultured Collinsella sp. | reverse complement strand
GGAGAGAAGCCCCCGTCACGCCCCCGGATTCCCTGCGTTTACGGCCTTGAGGTCGGCGGGCGGAGAAGGACGTGGTCGATAGGGATACGTGTCCCCTTCGCTGTTTCGCGCTTTGCGCGAAAGGCGCGCTACTTTGGGATGGATGGGGAACGTGGTTGTTGCGGTGGCTTTTCCCTTTTGCTGTTTCGCGGCTTTGCCGCGAAAAGCGCAGCACTTTGGGATGGGCGGGTACGTTATTGTCGCGCTGCTCTGTCCCGGCCGCATTTCTAGAGCGTTTCCCCCGCCATAAATTACCCTTGGCATACTTGCGCGAAAGCCTACTGGTGCTACACTTGCAATTGCTGTTTCAGGGCGGGGTGAAATTCCCCACTGGCGGTAAATCGGGCGGTGCTAAAGGGGTGCCGTGGCGCAGTCGAGGTGCCTGCGGCCGAGCCGATGAGTCCGCGACCCGTGTGTGCGTTGGTTCGCATGCCGGCTGAACTGGTGAGATCCCAGTACCAACGGTTAGAGTCCGGATGAAAGAGGCAGGTGATCTTATGTCTGAACAGTCGCAGCATATCCATTTTGAGAACACGAATAGGTGGAGCACCAAACAGCTCGTTACCATGGCGCTGATGTGTGCCTTGGGCGCCCTGTTTATGTACGTGCAGCTGCCTATCCTTCCTTCGGCGCCGTTTTTGACGTATGACCCGTCGCTGGTGCCGGCGATGGTGTGCGGGTTTGCGTATGGCCCCGGTGCCGGTACCGCTGTTGCCGCTATGGCGATCGTTATCCATGCGCTCACCACGGGTGACTGGGTCGGCGCGCTTATGAACCTGGTTGCCACGCTGGGCTACATTCTGCCCGCGGCTATCGTCTACCAGAAGATGCATACCTATAAGGGTGCCGTGATTGGCCTAGTGTTCGGCGTTATTGCCGCTACGGCGTTGTCTATGGTCGCAAACCTTACCATTGGCGTATGGTTCTGGTATGGCTCGGTCGATGTGATCGCCCCGCTCATGATTCCTGCCGTGCTGCCGTTCAACCTTATCAAGACCGTCCTTAACTCGGTGTTGACGCTTGCGGTGTACAAGGCGGTCTCCAACCTCATCACGCCTAAAAAGGACCAGGTCAAAGGCCGCGCATGATTGAGTGTCGGGGCGTTTCCTTTAGCTATGACGGTGCCGTGTCGGCACTCGACGGCGTCGATCTGAACATCGAGGATGGCGAGTTTTTCTGCATCCTCGGTGGCAATGGGTCGGGCAAGTCGACGTTTGCCAAGCATCTGAATGCACTGTTGCAGCCCGATGCGGGCACGGTGCGCATCAACGGCATGGATGCGTCCGACCCCGAGCTGGTCTACGACATTCGTTCGACCGCGGGCATGGTATTCCAGAATCCCGATGACCAACTGGTGGCAACGCTTGTCGAAGATGACGTTGCGTTCGGTCCCGAAAACCTTGGCGTGCCATCGGCGCAAATTGCGCAGCGCGTACGCGAGGCGCTGAAGGGCGTGGGCCTGGTGGGCTTTGAGCGCCACGAGACCCATGCGCTTTCGGGCGGCCAAAAGCAGCGCGTGGCGCTTGCCGGTGTGCTCGCCATGGAACCGCGCGTGCTCATATTGGACGAGGCTTCTTCGATGCTCGATCCGCGTGGACGCAAGGGCCTCATGAAGGCTTGCCACGCGCTCCACGATTGCGGCATGACCATCGTGATGATTACGCACTTTATGGAAGAGGCCGCCGAGGCCGATCGTGTCGCGGTATTTCGGGCGGGGCGCGTTGCCATGCTCGGTACGCCCGAGGAAATCTTGACACGGGCGGACGAACTTGCGCAGCTCAACTTGGATATGCCGGCGTCGTGCTGCTTGGGCACGGCGCTTCGTGCGAAGGGCGTGCCCGTTCATGCGCAGGTGCGCGAGGTGGATATGGTCGCCGAGATTGCGCAGGCATATGCCGACCGGAGTGGGGAAGACACCGCAGGGCGGTCTTCTGCATCCGATTCTCGTGTGCTCGACAACGCCTCCTCTGCAACCGACGGGGCAGCCGCGTCGGAGCCCGTCATCGAGATTTCGCACCTCTCGCATAGTTACTCGCTGAGCGCCCGCGAGCGCCGCCGCTGGCATAAGCGCTCGGCCGTTGCGGGCAAATCGAGCAAACAGGCTCTCTGGGGAAACGACCCCAGCAGCCCGTGGGCGCTGCGCGATGTATCGCTGACGGTGCGTCGCGGCGAGTTCCTGGGCTTAGCAGGTCATACCGGTTCGGGTAAGTCGACGCTGGTCCAGCATCTCAACGGTTTGATTCGCCCCCAGGAGGGTTCCGTTTACGCGTTGGGGCTCGACCTGGCAAACAAGAAAGATGCCGCCGCGGTTAAGGCCAAGGTCGGCGTGGTGTTTCAATATCCCGAGCGTCAGCTGTTTGCCGAAACCGTGACGCAGGACGTGGCGTTTGGCCCGCACAACCTTGGCTTGCCGCAAGATGAAGTCGACCGTCGCGTCGAGTCGTCGCTCTCGCGCGTGGGCCTCGACCTTTCCACGGTCGGCGACAAGAGTCCCTTTGAGCTTTCGGGTGGCCAACAGCGGCGCGTGGCGTTTGCCGGCGTGCTTGCCATGGAGCCCGAGGTCCTGGTACTCGATGAGCCTATGGCGGGACTCGATCCGGCGGCGCGCAGTGATTTCCTGGAGCTCATCGATCGACTTCACCATGGGGGCCTGACCGTCGTCATGGTCTCACACAGTATGGATGACCTTGCCAATTGCTGCGATCGTATTGTCGTGATGAACGAGGGCACGGTGTTTGCTGAGGGCACGCCCGCTCAGGTTTTTGCGCATGCGGATGAGCTTAAATCAATCGGCTTGGGTGTTCCCGCTGCCCAGCGCATGGCGTTGGCGCTCGCGGAAGCGGGCGTGCCGCTGCGTCGCGGCGGGCTCTATACGGTTGAGTCGTTGGCCGACGAGTTGGCAGATTTGCCGATCGGTCGCTCAGGCGGTTCTTCTAACGTCTCGGACAAGGCCAAATCCGAAACGGTCGCGCGAGAGGAGGGTTGCTGATGGAGGCGTTTTCGTTTGGCAGCTACTATCCGAGCGATAGTGCGATCCATCGCCTGGATCCGCGCACCAAGCTGCTCCTGGGCTTTGTGTTTTTGATCACGACGCTGACCGTCGGCGGCTTCCGCGGATTGGCCCCTGTCGCAATTTTCGTTGTGCTGATCTATGTCGTGTCCCGGGTGCCGGCTCGTCGCGTTCTGTCGTCGATGGCGCCGCTGCTGGCAATTGTCGTCGTGGTCGCGGTGCTCAACTTGTTTACCGATCAGAGTGGGCGCATCCTGTGCCAGCTCGGCTTTCTGCAGATAAGCGAGGGCTCACTGCGTTCTGCCGCCTTTATGGCGTGCCGCCTGACCCTGATGATGGCCGGCATGAGCGCCATTACGCTCACCACGCCCACGCTCGACCTCACCGCGGGCTTTGAGCGTCTGCTCGCACCGTTTGCGCGCGTGGGGCTCCCTGCGCATGAGCTTGGCATGATCATGGGTATAGCGCTGCGCTTTATGCCGCAGTTTGCCACCGAGATGAAGCAGACGGCGGACGCGCAGACAAGCCGCGGTGCACGCGTAACGGGTGGCCCGCTCGGCGGCGTGCGCATGCTCGGTAGCGTGGCGATTCCGCTGTTCACGGGCGTGTTCCGTCATGCCGAGACGCTTTCGGCCGCCATGGATGCGCGCTGTTATCACGGCGAGCAGGGACGTACGCGTCTGCATGCGCTTGCATTTGGCCGCGGCGATGCGTTGGCGGCGGTGGTGACGGCGTTGCTGCTCATCTGCGTCATTGTCATCAATCTTCAACTTGTTTAGGCGCGATTCGAGCGCAAGAAAGGGGTCCCTATGACCGACAACGACCGCACGGCTCAGCTTGAGCGCGCCTGTTCGTATCTCAGGCGCATTCCGGCGTGGTATCTGGCCACGACCGATGTGGCCGACGGGCATCAGCCTCGCGTGAGGCCGTTTTCGTTTGCCATGGTCGATGACGGTAAGTTGTGGTTTTGCACGTCGCGCGACAAGGATGTGTGGGCGGAGCTGAGTGCGAATCCCAAGTTTGAGCTCTCGGGCTGGAAGCCGGGAGAATGTTGGATCGTGTTGACCGGCGAGGCCGCGCTCGAGGATGATGCAGTTGCGAGCGACAAGGTGCGTCAAGCGGGTTTTAAGCACATGGTGGGCATTGGCGAGGAACACGAGAGTGCCAACGACGGCCGCCTTGCTTTCTTTTCGGTCCGCAACATTGCCGCGCGCTTCTGTGATATCGACGGCAGCGAGGAGCGCCTGGAGCTCTAGCGCGTCTCAAATTAACTACCCGTTCCGAATTAGCTAGCGCCAGGAGAACACATGGACGGATTGAATACGGTGTTGGAGTATCTGACGTCGGTGCCGGCATGGTATTTGGCGACGAGCGTTGACGGACAGCCTCATGTGCGTCCGTTTTCGTTTGCGCAGATCCAGGATGGCAAGCTGTGGTTTGTAACAGCGCGCACCAAAGATGTGTGGCAAGAGCTGCTGCAAAACCAGCGCTTTGAGGCCACGAGTTGGTGGCCGGGCCATGGCTGGCTCATCTTGCGCGGGCGTGCCGGCTTGGATGACCGGGCTTTAGGCGAAATGCGCGAAGCCGGGTGGAAGCATCTAGAGCACCTGGGCGAGCACTATGAGGGGCCTAACGACCCCACGCTCGTCTTCTTTAGCGTCGAGGATCCCGAGGCTTTTATCTGCAATCACGACGAATGGGTGCCGGTCGAGCTCTAGCCAGCTGGCTCATCCTAACAACTTGGTTTTCGCATGGGCGGGCCCCGTATTGCCCGGCGCCGTTAGGAGCGCCGGTCAATACGGGGCCCGCTCCATTTGTCAATTCCTTCAAGCGAATGTGTCGGGAATGTTTCAATGCATGAATATGCAAGCCATTTACGTATTCATGCATCTTTTGGTGCTAAAGTTTCAATCCACTTCATAACGACCGCTGCGAAATGCGCATCGGTGCATAAATCGCAGACAAGGAGTCTGATATGTCTTTGAAGGTTGGAATCGTCGGCGCGGGTGGATATGCCGGAGCCGAGCTCATTCGCCTCGTCCTCGGTCATCCCGAGTTTGAACTTGCTGCCATTACGTCCAACGCCGATGCCGGCCAGCCGTTGTCTGCGGTGTACCCGAGCTTCACCGGCGTAAGCGATCTTGTCTTTACGACGCATGATGCCCCTGAGCTCAAGAACTGCGACGCGGTCTTTTTGGCCGTGCCGCACACGGCTGCCATGGCACAGGTGCCCGCGCTGCTTGCATCAGGCGTCTCCTGCTTTGATCTTTCGGCCGACTACCGTCTGAACGACGCGTCCGTTTTTGAGGCTTGGTATGCCGCCGAGCATACGAGCCCCGAGCTGCTCAAGACCCGTGCCTTCGGTCTGCCCGAGCTGTTCTGCCAGGACTTGGAGACCGCCGCATCCGACCATGCCGACGGCAAACCCGTGCTGGTCGCCTGCGCCGGTTGCTATCCCACCGCAACGAGCCTTGCCGCCGCGCCCGCCGTGCGCGCGGGCTGGGTGGCCGAGAACGGCCCCGTGATTGTCGATGCCATTAGCGGCGTGACGGGTGCCGGTAAGTCCTGCAACGCCCGCACCCATTTTTGCAGCGCCGACGAGAACTTGGAGGCCTACGGCGTGGGCAAGCATCGCCACACGCCCGAGATTGAGCAAATCCTTGGCCTGACCGATCGCGTCGTCTTTACCCCGCACCTGGCACCGCTCAAGCGCGGTCTGCTCTCCACGGTGACGCTGCCGCTCGCGCCGCAGGCTCTCGACACGCTGGCTCTTGAGGATGTCGTCGACCATTACAAGCAGTTCTACGCCGGTCGCACTTTTGTGCGCGTGCTCGATGCCGGCCAGCAGCCCAAGACGGCTTCGGTCGTCGGCACCAACGCTGCCCAGATTGGCCTCGCGCTCAACAAGCGCGCGGGCGTGCTGGTGGCGACGGGCGCCATCGACAATCTGTGCAAGGGCGCTGCGGGCCAAGCGGTCCAGTGCGCCAATATCGTCTTTGGCTTTGACGAGCGACGAGGCTTGCCTACAGTGGCGTGCCCGGTGTAGCACATTCGATTGTTAACGATTTGGTAGTCGGGCATCGAATGGGGCGCCACTCTTAAGCTGGTCTCATGATCACGACTGGCATGGCGCACCAACCGATGTCCGTTTTTTTGTTTGACATAAGGAGTCATAAAGACGATGGATACCGAGCTGTTTGATATCAAGATTCGCGCCGTCGAGGGTGGCGTTACGGCTGCGGCTGGTTTTAAAGCTGCAGGCATCCACGCTGGGTTCCGCAAGAACCCCGAGCGTCTGGATTACGCGCTCGTCGTGCCCGATAAACCCTGTCCCGGTGCCGGCGTGTTTACCACCAATCGCTTTTGCGCGGCGCCCGTGCAGGTGAGCCGTGCCAACCTGGGCGGTGCCGACAAGGGGTACGGTATCATCGCCGGCATTTCGGTCAACTCTGGCAATGCCAACGCCGCCACGGGTGAGACCGGCCTTGCATGCGCGCGCGAGACGTGCGGCATCGCATCGCAGGTCATCGGCTGCGAACCCCAGCAGATCCTAGTCGCCTCCACGGGCGTGATTGGCCAGATTCTGCCGATCGACACGTTTGAGACCGCCATTCCTGCTGCCTACGAGGCGCTCTCCGCCCACGGTGGCGCCGATGCCGCTCGCGCCATCATGACGACCGACACGCACTCCAAGGAGTACGCCGTATCCTACGTCAGTGAGGCTGCGGGTCATGCGGGCAATGTCTATACGGTAGGCGGAATGTGCAAGGGCTCGGGCATGATCATGCCCAACATGGCCACCATGATCGCAGTTATCACCACCGATGCCCCCGTCGAGCCTGCGGCACTTCATGCCCTGCTGCTCTCGACCGTCAAGCAGACCTTTAACAAGGTAACGGTCGATTCCGACACCTCGACCAACGACACCTGCATCATGCTTGCCTCCGGCGCCGCTGCCGCAGATGCCGAGCCTATCGTCGAGGGCTCCGATGCCTTTGACGAGTTGGCATTTGCCGTGCACGAGGCGTGCGAGAGCCTGGCGCGCAATATCGCCGCCGATGGTGAGGGCGCATCCAAGCTTGTTACGGTCAACGTTACCGGCGCCGCCAACGACGAGGAGGCCGATATCGCCGCCCGTGCCGTTGCTAACTCGCCGCTCGTTAAGACCTGCATCGCCGGCCACGACTGCAACTGGGGCCGCGTTGCTATGGCGCTTGGCAAGTGCGGCGTGAAGTTTAATCAGGAAGACGTTTCCATCGACATGATGGGCATGCCTGTCTGTCGCGATGGTCTGACTGTTCCCTTTGACGAGGACGAGGCTCTACGACGTTTCGAGGCGCCCGAGATCGTGATCTCGGCCGACCTGGGCGCAGGCGACGCGGCAACGACCGTGTGGACCTGCGACCTCACGCATGAGTACATCTCCATTAACGGCGACTACCGTTCCTAGATTCCAGGCACGCTGCGCATCTTGCCGCGATTGCGGACAGCGGAGCACGGCGCGATAACGATACGAAAGACGAGGCAGATTATGAAATTCGCACGCGATTGTCGTTCGAACGAATCCAACGAAGCAACCGCGCAGCTGCTGTTCGAAGCGCTGCCGTGGATTAAGAACCTGACCGGTAAGACGGTTGTTATCAAATATGGCGGAGCCGCCATGGTAGATGAGCAGCTGCGCCGCGACGTGATGAGCGACATCGTGCTGCTCAAGATCATCGGCATGCGCCCTGTTATCGTGCACGGTGGCGGCAAGGCCATCAACGAGGCGCTGAGCCACTACGACATCCCCGTCGAGTTTAAGAACGGCCAGCGCGTGACCACGCCGGCGACTATGGATATCGTGCGCGAGGTGCTGGGCGGCAAGGTTAACCAGGAGCTGGTTGCCGCCATCAACCACCACGGCAACCTGGCCGTGGGCGTGTCGGGCAGCGATGCTGGCACGCTCATCGCCGAGCCGCTCGACCCCGAGCTCGGTCGCGTGGGCAAAGTGACGCACGTTAACACCGACTATATCGAGCGCTTACTCGATAGCGAGTACATCCCCGTTATCGCTACCGTCGCGGCGGGGGAGGACGGCGGCTTCTTCAACATCAACGCCGATACCGCCGCCGGTGCCGTTGCGGCAGCGCTCCACGCGCACAAGGCGATCTTTTTGACCGACGTCGACGGCCTGTACAAGGACTTTAGCGATAAAGACTCACTCATCTCCAACCTAACACTCGACGAGGTTAACGAAATGCTCTACGGCGGCGAGGTCGATAAGGGCATGATTCCCAAGCTGCGCGCGGCCGTCGATGCGCTTGCCGGCGGCGTATTTCGCGCTCACATCATCAACGGCACCACGCCGCATTCGCTGCTGCTGGAGCTGCTGACCGATGCCGGCGTCGGCACCGTGATCCATTCCACCGAGACGGCTTACGAGTTCGATACGCATCCGCATCCGCTTTCGACGTTTGCTGCGCGTCTGACCGAGAACCTCGACGAGGTCGAGAAGCTTCAGACGGTCTAACTGACCCGCAGCCGCCCCATTTCTGCACCCATAGGCCTGCGCCGTCCGGCGCTCAACGAAAGGCATCCCATGTCACTTGCAGCTCAGCAATCGCTTGAATCCCATTACGTTATGCATACCTTTGGCCGCTCTCCGGTCGAGTTTGTCGAGGGTCACGGCATGAAGCTCACCGGCGACGATGGTCGTGAGTACCTCGACTTTCTTGCCGGCATCGGCGTGTGCAGCCTAGGTCATGGCGACCCGGCTGTGCTCTCGGCGCTCGAGGCACAGACCAAAAAGCTCATGCATGTCTCCAATTACTTCTACATCGAGCAGCGTGGACAGGTCGCGGCGCTGCTGTCCAAGCTTGCCAACGACGACTTAGATGGTGCACGCGTGCTTGCCGATGCCATTGCCGCCGGCGATGAGACCACGGCAGCTGCTCTTGGTGCCCCGACTGCGGATGAGCAGGTTTGGGAGACCTTCTTTGCCAACTCCGGCGCCGAGGCCAACGAGGGCTCGATGAAGCTCGCGCGCCTGTACGCCAAGCGTGCCGGTAACGGCGGCAACACTATCGTGTGCATGCGCGGCGGCTTCCACGGCCGTACGCTCGAGACCATTGCCGCCACCATGCAGGATTGGCTGCAGGATAGTTTCCGCCCGCTGCCGGGTGGCTTTGTGGCCTGTACGCCCAACGATATCAATGAACTGCGTGCGATCTTTAAGCAGCTGGGGAGCGAAATTTGTGCCGTGATGCTCGAGCCGATCCAGGGTGAGAGTGGCGTGCACCCCATGACCGAGGAGTTTATGGCGGCAGCGCGCGACCTGGCACACGAAGTGGGCGCCGTGCTTATAGCCGACGAGGTCCAGTGCGGCATCTTCCGCTCCGGCAAGCCGTTTGCATTCCAAACCTATGGCGTGGAACCCGACATCATGAGCCTTGCCAAGGGCATTGCCGATGGCGTGCCCATGGGTGCCGTCGTAGCAAAGAAGGAGATTGCCGACGTGTTTAAGCCGGGCGACCACGGCTCGACCTTTGGCGGTAGCTGCTTGGCTGTCGCGGCGTGCGCCGCGACGCTCTCCGCGCTCGTGCGCGGCGATTATGCCGACCATGCTGCCAAGGTAGGCGCCTATATGGAGGCAAAGCTCGCCAAGCTGCCGAACGTGACCGAGGTGCGTGGCCGCGGCTTGATGCTCGGCTGTGATTTGGATGATGCCGCGGGCGACGCGCATGATATTGTTGCCCGCGCGCTGGCCGCCGGTGCCGTGATTAACGCTACGGGTGCCCATACGCTGCGTTTCCTGCCGCCGCTCGTCTGCGAGGAATCCGACGTGGACAGTCTGATCGAGATTCTGTCGGGTGTCTTGGGCTAACGCGGCGCAATAACTCAATTTGAACCGGGTTCCGGACTGTGGACGTGCCATATGCGGCACGATTCAGCGGTCTGGAGCCCGTTTTGCCTTAGATTTGCTAAGGCGGGGAGACCTGCTGGTCAAAAAACATCAAATATGAGTACTGATACTCTTTTAGTAGCAGTAATTTTGACCACATTTAAGGTGATTTGACGTGTCGATCGAGCAGATAAGCTGCCGTATCTCCTCAAGTGTTCATTAAAGGAAGACCTTGATGCGAATAAATCTCATTAAGATCTTCTTTTATTAACGAAAATAATGTAGCTACAACGGTAACAGTACTCATATTTGCCGTTTTTTGGCCACAGTCCTTCGGAGGGTCCTCGAAAATAGTCCCGAGCCGGCACTTGGGGACGTTCCTATAATGCCGGCACTTAGGAGCGCCCCCAGGTGCCGGCACCGCGTCTGCCTGCGGCGGCCGCGCCCCGCTGCGTCGCTTCGCTCCCTTGCGGGTTCGAATCCCTCCGCTTGGCGGCGTTGGCTCGATTTGCTTGACGTGAGGGGCTCTTGGCTGGTGTGGGACGGAGGGATTCCGCGTCCGCCTGGTCGGCGGCCGCGCCCCGCTGCGTCGCTTCGCTCCTTGCGTGCTGCGCTGGAAAACGCTTCGCGTTTCCTCAGCTCCGCACCCTTGCGGGCTCGAATTCCTCCGCTTGCCCACAAGAAAGCGCCCTGGGCCGTTATGGGCTTAGGGCGCTCAGTTTTAATGGCTGGGACGGAGGGATTCGAACCCCCAACAGCCGGCACCAAAAACCGGAGTTCTACCGTTGAACTACGTCCCAATGTGTGGTGTTGCCCAAAAGCAACTCGTCTAGTTTACCTAATCTGCGAGGGCATCGCAAACGCCATCGAGTAGGCGTACGGCGAGCGTCTGCGCGTCGCTGGCCGTGAAGGTGCCGTTGTAGCGCGTCATGCCCGTGAGCTCAATGCGAATGCGAGCCGGCTTCTGCTGCACGGCGACATTGGCGGTGCGGATGCGCTGGGCCAGGTTGTGGCACTCGGCGAGGGCAATCGTGGCGCGTGGCGCGGCGTCGGCGGGCAGCTCGTCGCTTGCGATCTCGAGCACCAGGTCAACGTCGGTTGGGACCTCGGAGTCGCAGAGCATCATGCCGCTGTTGTCGGTCGTTGCCGTGGCGATGTTCCACATGCGCGAAGCAACGCTGCGTGCGATGGGGTCCTCACCGATAACGGCGATCTGGAAGCGCTCGAGCACGTTGGCGGCGCGAGCAAAACCGATGCGGGACTCGGCTTCGGTGACCGAGGGCTTGCCCTCCCACACATGGTGCAGGCGGTTGATGTAGGCGTAGGTGTCCTGGAAGGCCATGCCGTCGGCAAACAGGCCGACATTTTCCTGGAACTGCTGCAGGGCGGCCTCGGTATGCGGACCAAAGTAGCCGTCGTCTTCGCCACAGGCAAAGCCCAAAACGTTGAGAGCGCGCTGCAGGGCCTGCACATCGGCGCCATGGAAATTGGGCATGCGAAGATACAGGGTGCGGTCGCCCAGCTTATACGAGGCGTCGACCAGGGCGCTCCAACAGGGGATATCGACGGCATGACCGGCAGCAAGGCCGCTGTCGAGCCTGAAGGTGCTGACGGCCTGCTCGGTGGTGGTGCCAAAGCGCTTGTCGACAACCTCGGCGTCATCGATTGTATAGCCGAGCTGCAGAAGGCGGGACTGGACGTCCTCGACGGCTGCTCCCTGCATGCCTGTGGTAATAGGTTCCATGAACGAACCCCTTTCGGCGTACCATTCGTACTATTTTGAGCGTGTGTCGGATAGACAACGCGAGACAATTTATAAACATGCACTCAATAGTGTAGCAACTTGTACCCAAACTCGCTGCCCACAGGTTTTATGACCCCCGCTAGTTAAGACGCTCCACAAAGAAATCTGCCATTGAGAGGAAGAGCTCGCACGCATGCGGGTCGAGCTCGACGCCTTCGATAGCGGCCTTGGCCTTAGCGGTCAGGTCGAGCGCATAGGTGTGGGCGTAATCGATGGAGCCGGTCTCCTGGAAGATCTCCACGGCGCGTGCGAGCTGCGCAGGGTCCTCGGTGCCCGAGGAAAGGATTGCCTCGATCTCGTCGTGATAGCGCTCGTCTGACAGGGCATGCACGGCAACGAGGGTGCGCTTGCCCTCGGTGATATCGGTGCGGAAGTCCTTGTTGGCGGCCTCCTTGGTGCCGATCAAGTTGAGCAGGTCGTCTTGAATCTGGAAGGCAAGGCCCGTGTGCAGCCCAAAGGCGCGCAGTGCCTCAATCTGCTCTTCGCTGCCGCCGCCGATAATGGCTCCGGCGGCAAGCGGCGTCGCTCCGCTGTAGTACGCGGTCTTGTGCGTCGCCATGTCCAGATAATCGTCGACCGAAATGTCAAAGCGCTCGTCGCGGACCCAGCCCAGGTCGAGCGCTTGGCCCTCGATGGTACGGACGATCATCTCGGTAAGCTCGTGGAGCACGTGAAGCTTCACGTCTGCGTTGAGTGTGGGGTCGTCGAGAACCGTCTTGGTGACCATGGTGAGCGCCAGGTCACCGCAGTTGATGGCAAGACCGGTGCCCTCGGTAAGGTGCATGCAGGGCTTGCCGCGACGAATCTGCCCGTTGTCGGCGATGTCGTCGTGGATGAGTGCGCCCGACTGAAAGTGCTCGATGGCCGCCGCTGCGCTGCGGGCGCTCTCAAAGCTGCCGCCTACCGCAGTGGCGGCGAGCATGCAGATGAGCGGGCGGTGGCGCTTGCCAGCGTTTGCCGTAAATGCCGAGAGCGGGGTATACAGGTAGCGCTCGATATCGGCGGAAGTCGCCTGTCCGTCAAAGAACGTGGCCAGATAGTCGTTAATCTGGTCAAAGTGCTGGGCTAAAAAGCTGGTAAACGGACTGGACACGGGTTCTCGCATTCTTTGATAGGTTGCATCGTTGCATTATGCAGACAACATATTGCCACATTAGGGCGTCGAGCGCGGCGGTTGAAGACGATTGGTCCATGCGGCCGCAAGTGCGGTAGGGGCTTGGCTAGATAAGCCCAAAGTGTTCGAGCGCGGTGACGACGCCGTCGTGGTCGATGCTGTCGGTGACATAGTCGGCCTTTTCCTTGAGGAAGTCCGGCGCATTGCCCATGGCGATACCGACATCGACGGCGTTCATCAGCGAGACGTCATTGCTGGCGTCGCCGATGCCGTATACGGTTCCGTGGTGGGGATCGAGGGCGTCGAGTACGGACTGGATACCCTCGCGCTTGGTGCATTCGCGAGGCGAAATCTCGGTCACTTCGAGCTCGAGCTCGTTAAAGCAGAGCAGCGGCTCAAACGCTTGATCCTGAGCGATGCGGTTGGCAAGCGACGTGGACATTAAGATCTTGTAGGCGCTGTAATGTTGCAGCTGCGTAATTGCATCGCCCACGGTGCGGGCGTATCCCGGAGCGTCGGGCGCATCGGCACTCATGCGAACGACGCCATTGAGTCCCTCAAAACGAATCACTTCGTCCGATTGCTCAAGAATGGGAGCAAGGCGCTGCAGCATGCCGGGCGTCATCGCCAAATCGCGAATCACGTGTCCCTCAAGTTCGACATAGCCACCCGCGAGGCAGACGATGCCGGTCCAGGGCAGCTCGAGCAGCTTTGGATGGATGCAGCTCAGCGTGCGCCCTGTGCAGATAAACGCCATATTGCCCTTGGCGACAAAATCACGGATGGCTTGCGAGACCGCTTCATTGGGATAGGGGGAGAGGTCTCGCTCGCTCTCGGGAAGCTCTTGTGCCACTCGAGGGTCTTGCCAGGCGAGTGTTCCGTCGATATCGAAGAAGCAGATATCGCCGCGCTTATGGGCTGCGCTGACGGCAGGGGAGGCCGAGGTGGTGGACACAAATCCCGGCTCGAGGCCCATGATCTGGTCAAAATGCTCTTTGACGCGGGGAACGGAGATGCCAATAATCACCTGGGCGGTCTTGCCCGTAATGATGAGGCCCTTGGCGCCCGCCGCGACGAAGGCTGCGTTGTCTGCGACAACGGAAGGTTCTGCGACCTCAACGCGCAGACGCGTGGCGCAATTGGTCGCTCCTACAATATTGCTAACGCCACCCAAGAGCGCAACGACTTGCTCAGCAAGCAGATGATCTTGGGATGATTGGTTGTCGGTGCCGTTTTGGGCCGCGCCTTCTTTGGCAGAGCTTTTTCCCGTCAGACGTGCGAGCGCCGCATCGCTGGCGATATGATCCTCGCGGCCTGGGGTTTTTAGGTCGAAAGCCAGAATGAGGCCCCGGAAGACCAGAAAAAAGACAGCGCTAAACATCAGACCGATACCGAGCGCCAAAAGGTAGGAGCCGGCATGCATTCGCATGAGTGGGATGAAGTTGAAGGCCGTCATTTCCATGAGACCGCCCGAGAAGATGCCGACGATGCCAAAGAAGTTCATGGTCATGGCAAGGCAGGAGGACAGGACGGCGTAGAGCAAAAAGAGTCCGGGATAGGTGAACATAAAGAGAAACTCGAGCGGCTCGGTGACGCCGCAGACCACCGAGGCGACGATGGCGGGCAAAAGGATGACCTTAAGGCCGGCGCGGCGTTCGGGTTTGGCGGTGAAATAGAATGCTGCCGCGATGGCGGGAAGGCCAAAGAGCTTGCCCCAGCCGGTGGCGGTAAAACCTGCCCAGGGCGCAAGTTCATTTAAAGGGCGCGTGCTATGGGAGAGAATGGGGAGCAGGTTGGTCCACGTGGCGTAAATACCGTCGTGAATGACCAGATTGTCGTAATAGATGGGCATATAGAGCAGATGGTGCAGCCCCATGGGCTCGAGCGCTCGCTCCAAAAACACAAAGATGCCCACGCCGAAGGGGCCGACGCCCGCAAGTGCGTGGCGCAGCGTTTCGGTCACAGCGTATGCGAAGGGCACGATGGCGGCCGAGATGGCGGCAAGGGCAAACACGGCAAAAAAGCTGATGAGGTAGACCAGCGAGGAACCCGAGAAGGTGCCGAGCCAATCGGGAACCTTGGCATCGTAGAAGCGGTCATGGATGGCGACGACGGTTGCCGACACCGCCAGCGGGCCGATAATGCCGGTGTCGAGCGTCTTGATGCCGTCGATGACGGTGATGCCGCTGGCGGGGGTTAAAGACGACGGGTACTTAAGCCCAAGGTTGTCGCCGCTCAGCTTAATGATCTCGCTCAAAAAGAAACAGTAGGCAAAATAGGCTACGAGCGCCTCGAGGCAGCAGCGTGCCGGTTGCTTTTGGGCAAGACCGATAGGCAACGCTACGGCAAAAAGGAGCGGGAGACGTTTAAAGACCGTCCACGAGCCGCGCTGGATGATGGTCCAGAAAACGTACCAAGGGGTTCCGTATACGGCGAGATCGCCGACGATGTCTACGGTCGTGGCGAGGGCGGAGATGCCGACCATGAGGCCTGATATAGAAAACAGCATGGCGGGCGCGAACATGGCTCCGCCAAAACGTTGGATTTTCTGCAGCATAATATGCCTTCCGGATGCAACATGCTGTGCGAGCAAGAACGTTTAAACAATGAACTCATTGTAGAGGACTGGCTGCTTGCCGCATTGACGGTTTTGATTCGGTCCGATTTGGGTTTCGGGGGAACCGTCGACGGTAAATAATCCGTGCTTTACCGATAATCGGTTTAAACAACTTTAAGAAATGCTATCGTGCCTAGCCATACATATTCATTAGAGGTGAAATCATGCCAAAAGCGATTTACGAAGGAATCTACCGCGAGATCCGTTCGCGCATCATTAACGGGACCTATGCGTTTCAGGAGATGCTGCCAACCGAAGCCGAGCTGACCGCGGAGTTTGGCTGCACGCGCAATACCGTTCGACGCGCCTTGAGCATGCTGGCCGACCAGATGTTTGTGCAGCCTATACACGGTAAGGGCGTGCGCGTTATTTGGCTTAAGGGCGAAACCGACATGCTGGGCGCACTCGAAGAGGTTGAGTCGTTTGGCGAGTTCGCAAAACGCAACAATGCCGTCGCATCGACCGAGGTCAAGTCTTTTGAACATTTGATTTGCACTGAGCAACTCTCTCGCCGCCTGGGCTTTAAGGTGGGCGAGGAGCTGATTCGCGTAGTGCGTGTCCGAAGCCTCAACGGCAGCGCGCGCCAAGTGGACCATGGCTACTTTTTGGCGTCGGTCGCCAAGGGCCTGACCCCCGAGATCGCGGCGGATTCTATCTACGGCTATCTGGAGCACAAGCGCGGCGTCAAAGTGATGGCGAGCCGTCGTACGGTGAGTGTCGAGCTCGCCAACGATGAGGACTGCAGCTATCTGGACCTTGGCAAGTACAACTGCGTCGCCGTTATGGAGAGCCAGTCGTACACCTCGGACGGCATCTTGTTCGAGGTCACGCATGCCCGCACACACCCCGAGATCTTCCATTACCGCGTCAATTCCAAGCGATAGCCGGCTAGCTCGCAGCCTGACGAGACTCATGCCCTCAAAGCGAAAACGCCCGGTCAAACCGACGATGCATCGGCTTGATCGGGCGTTTTCTCTGCATTCGATAACAAATAATTGTTTATACAAAACTTGTCAAGTATCAAGTCGAAATTACCGTTCACCGAAGTTTTTCTACCGCTCTAGTAATACTTGTTCAAACAACTAGCCAAATAGCGTATTGTACAAATCAGCAAAAGGGGCAAAGTCCCCGAGCCAATCTCCGAAGGCGGCGGCAAAGGGTGCCGCCACGGTGTGAAAGGGTGGATTGTAATGAAGAACGAAATGAGCAGAAGGCAGTTCCTGGGCTTTGCTGGTTCCGCGGCTGCGGTTCTTGGTCTGGGTCTCGTGGGCTGCGGTGGTTCTGCCGGCTCCGGCTCCTCTGCTTCTGGTGACGCTGCCGAGGTCTACTTCCTCCAGTTCAAGCCCGAGGTCGACAAGGAGTGGAAGGAGATCGCCAAGGCGTACAAGAAGGAGAAGGGCGTCGAGGTCAAGATCGTGACCGCCGCCTCCAACACCTACGAGGAGAAGCTCAAGTCCGAGATGTCCAAGAGCTCCGCTCCGACGCTGTTCCAGGTCAACGGCCCCACCGGCCTTAAGAACTGGAAGGACTACTGCGCCGATCTTTCCGACACCAAGCTCCGCGGCGAGCTCATCGACGACTCCCTGGCGCTGCAGTCCGACGGCAAGGATCTGGGTATCGACTGGGTTCAGGAGAGCTACGGCATCATTTACAACAAGGAGCTCCTCGAGAAGGCCGGCTACAAGGCCGAGGACATCAACTCCTTCGACAAGCTGAAGGCTTGCGCCGATGACATCCAGGCCCGCAAGGACGAGCTCGGCGTTGACGGTGCCTTCACTTCCGCCGGTATGGATGACTCCTCCAGCTGGCGCTACACCACGCACCTCGCCAACCTCCCGCTCTACTACGAGTTCGAGAAGGAGCACAATCAGGAGGACGACGAGATCAAGGGCGAGTATCTCGACAACTTTAAGCAGATCTTCGACCTGTATATCACCGACTCCACCTGCGATCCTTCGCAGCTCGCCTCCAAGACCGGTGACGACGCCACCAACGAGTTCGCAACCGGCAAGGCCGTCTTCTACCAGAACGGCTCTTGGGCCTACGCCGACCTCACCAAGGCCGGTATGACCGACGACCAGCTCGGCATGCTGCCGATCTACATCGGCGTCGATGGCGAGGAGAACCAGGGCCTGTGCTCCGGCGGCGAGAACTACTGGTGCGTCAGCTCCCAGGCTTCCGAGGATGCCCAGAAGGCCACCGAGGACTTCATGTATTGGTGCGTCACTTCTGACACCGCCACCAGCATCATCGCTGACAAGATGGGTCTGACCGCCCCGTTCAAGAGCGCTAAGGAGACCACCAACGTCTTCTCGCAGCAGGCCGTTGCTATGGCCAAGGACGGCAAGAAGACCGTCGCTTGGGACTTCGTTTACATCCCCTCCGAGGAGTGGAAGAAGAACCTCAAGCAGGCTCTCATCGCTTATGCTGCCGACAACACCAAGTGGGACGGCGTCAAGAACGCCTTCGTCGATGGCTGGAAGACCGAGAAGGCTGCTTCCGAGTAAGCAGTTGCTGCCCAAGCTATCTGATTAGCGACAGGGGGCGGGCAGACGTAGGTTTGCCCGCCCCCTGCATATTGAAAGGACCCTTCTATGGGCAAAGCACTCAAGCGCTGGTGGCCGCTCTTTATGCTGCCCACGTGCCTGGCGTTTATGATCGGGTTCGTGATTCCCTTTATCCAGGGTTTCTATCTCTCGTTCTGCCAGTTTATTACCATCAATAACGCGCACTTTGTCGGTATCGAGAACTACGTGCGCGCGCTGTCCGATCCGCAGTTCTCCACGTCGTTCTTCTTTACCGTGGCGTTTGCCTTCCTGTCGACGGTGCTCATCAACGTGATCGCGCTGGCCATTGCGCAGGCGCTCACTCGCAAGGCGCTCAAGGGCACCAACATCTTCCGTACGATTTTCTTTATGCCTAACCTGATTGGCGGCATTGTACTGGGTTACATTTGGCAGATTCTGATCAACTGCCTGCTCTCCAACGTGGGTGCCCAGCTTATCGCCCTCAACTCCGCCGCTGGCTTCTGGGGCCTTATCATCCTGACCCTGTGGCAACAGGTCGGCTACATGATGATCATCTACATCGCCGGTCTGCAGTCCATTCCGTCTGACTACATCGAGGCCGCCAAGGTCGATGGCGCTACGGCATGGCAGACGTTTTGGAAGGTTAAGATCCCCAACCTGATGCCGACCATCACCATCTGCCTGTTCCTGTCCATCACCAACGGCTTTAAGCTGTTCGACCAGAACCTCGCCCTTACCGGTGGCGCCCCGGCGCACTCCACCGAGATGCTCGCCCTGAACATCTACAACACGTTCTATTCGCGTGCTGGCATCGCATGGCAGGGCATCGGTCAGGCCAAGGCAGTTATCTTCTGCATCCTGGTTGTCGCTATTTCTATGATCCAGCTTAAGGCCACGAGGTCCAAGGAGGTGCAGCAGTAATGAAACGCGATAAGGCTATCAACCGCGCGCTCTCGATCTTCTTTACGATTCTGTCGCTCGCATGGATCTACCCCGTGTTCATGATTGCGCTCAATTCCTTTAAGAAAGCGACCGCAATCAGCACCACCACGGCGTTCGATCTGCTCACGCCCGAGACGTTCAACGGCCTCGCAAACTACGTGCACGCTCTGAACGAGCAGGGCTTTGCCTCGGCGTTTATGTACTCGCTCATCATCACGGTCACGTCGGTCGTGCTGATTCTGGTGTGCTGCTCCATGTGCGCTTGGTACGTGGTGCGCGTCAACAGCAAGATCTCGAACTTCTTCTATTACCTGTTCGTCTTCTCGATGGTCGTACCGTTCCAGATGCTCATGTTCACGCTGTCCAACCTCGCGGACCGCATCGGCTTTAACACGCCGTTTAACATCTGCTTCATCTACCTTGGTTTTGGCGCGGGCCTCGCGGTCTTTATGTTCGCCGGCTTCGTCAAGAACATCCCGCTCGAGATTGAGGAAGCGGCCATGATCGACGGCTGCAACCCGGTCCAGGTGTTCTTTAAGATCGTCCTTCCCATTATGAAGCCCACCTATCTTTCGGTCGGCATCCTTGAGACCATGTGGGTCTGGAACGACTATCTGCTGCCCTACCTTACGCTCGACTCCACCAAGTACAAGACCATTCCTATCTTGATCCAGTACTTCCGTGGCGGCTATGGCCACGTCGAGCTCGGCCCCATGATGGCATGCATCATGATGGTCGTCATCCCCATCGTCATCATGTACATCTTCTGCCAGAAGTACATCATTGACGGCGTTGTGGCAGGTGCCGTCAAGGGCTGATGCCGTAACTGTTTTGCAAGTTTTGGCGGCGCCCCTCAGCGTGGCGCCGCGTATCGAAAGGTAGAGACATGGCCGAGATCGTTCTCAAACATGTTCAGAAGGTGTATCCCAACAACGAGTCCAAAAAGAAGGGCTTCTTTGGCAAAAAGAAGAAGACCGAGGAGAAGAAGCACAACCTCAAGGTTACCGAGGACGGCGTGCTCGCGGTGGAGGACTTTAACCTCACCGTGCATGACCAGGAGTTTATCGTCCTCGTTGGCCCTTCTGGCTGTGGTAAGTCCACGACGATGCGCATGGTCGCCGGCCTGGAGGACATCACCTCGGGCGATGTGCTCATCGATGGCAAGCGCGTCAACGACGTCGCTCCCAAGGACCGCGACATCGCCATGGTGTTCCAGAGCTATGCTCTGTACCCCAATATGACGGTGTACGAGAACATGGCGTTTACGCTCGAGCTCAAGAAGGTCCCCAAGGACGAGATCGACCGTAAGGTTCGCTCCGCTGCCGAGATCCTGGGTATTACCGAGTACCTCGACCGTAAGCCTAAGGCGCTCTCCGGCGGTCAGCGTCAGCGCGTGGCCATCGGCCGCGCCATCGTGCGTGATCCTAAGGTCTTCCTG
>URBQ01000038.1 GCA_900546115.1 uncultured Collinsella sp. | reverse complement strand
GCATTTGGACAATCTGACGTTCAACTTCAAGGGCGCGACCAGAAGGTCAGCGCCCCTTTGTTTCACGTCACCTTGTCTCAAATGCGGCCCGCTCGCTGGCGTTGCCAAGACATCGGCGTCGCCTTGGTCCGGACTAGCCGTTTGGGGTACTCATTGGGGACGTACTTAAATGAGTACCTGCGGAATGAGAGTGGATAATCTCCCGTTTTTGGCCCGTCTGTGGGCTCAAAGTGGGAGATTATCCACTCTCATCATTGATTGGTCGTTGGGGATGTTCTTGTTTGACTAGTCGTTTAAGAACGTCTCCAACGACTACTTGCTTGTGAAGAGCCAGATCAGGATGATCACCAGGATTGCGGCGACAATGCAGACGATGGCGCCGGTGAATTTGATGCGTGAGTCGCGGGTACGCTCGCGCACCGCGTCCTCGGTGGCCTCGAGCTGGGCGACTTCTCGCTCGGTCTCGGCGTGTTCGGCTTTGTCTCGGGCCAAGGATCCTGCAAGCGACTCAGTGATCTCTGGATGGTCATGTACCTCGGTCGCCTGCTCGATGATCGACTGTGCATGTGCGGCATCTGCTTGAGCGTTGGCGATGCTTTGCTCTTGGTCGCGGCGTGCCTTGTCCTCGGCGGTGATCTTCTCGCGCAGTTCGCGCTGACGAGTCGCGGCGGCCGTCTTCGCCGTCTGCAGCTCGTCGCGCGCGGCATCGGCTTCGGTCGTCACGGCTTGGTGCGCGCGTTTTGCGTCGGCGATAGGGGCTTGAGCCTGTTCGACGGCCTGCTCGGCTGCGGCAAGCGAGTGCTCAAGGTCGGCGGTGATGCGCGGGACATCTTCTTCGGCTTTACGCAGGGCATCTGCCGTGTCGGAGATCTGCATCGAGAGCTCGCTGGTGCGCACCGTATAGTTGGCGGGATTTGCCGAGGGATTGCGTTGCAGCTCGGCATACTCATGACGCAGCGTCTCGAGCTGGGCGCGCGTGGCGTCGACGGTTTGTTGTGCGGCCGCAATGCCGGCGTCTCGCTCGGCCTTCACCTTGTCGCGGATGCGCTTGGAATCCTCAAGACGTCGAACGAGGCGGTTGCCGGTCTCGCGCGAGCTCGCCTCGCGGGCCTCCACGGCGTCGAGCGCGGCCTTCAAGCGGAGTTCAGTCGCGTCATCCTCTGTCTTCATTTGTTCGAGCTGGCCCTTGAGCTCTGTCGCCTTGGCGGCGTGGGCATCACGGTCAATCTCAGCGGCCGCTGCAGTCTTTTGGGCCGCGGCAATCGCCTGGCGCTGGTCGGCGACGATCTGGTCGTAGCGGCCTGCGATATCCTGGCGCGTCTCGAGTTCCTCGGCCTGATCGGCAATGCGCTGCTCGAGTTCGGCCAAGTGGGCGCGGGCGTCGGCAAGTGCCTTTTTCGCGGCGTTCATCTCACGCATGGCCGAGGCGCCCTGGGCGATAAAGGCGCCCACGGCGTTCGCAGTGTTCGAGACGGCGGTCCCCAGATCGCGGCTCGCGGCGGGGGAGTGCGGGGCGGTCGGGCGAGCGGTGTCGACAGCGTCCGCATCGGCAGCCTGCGGCGCGGCGATATTGCCGGTACCGCCCTCGACCACAGAAAAGCCTGCTGCGTGCGGATCGACCGCGTCGGCGCCAATTGTGGGGTGCTCGAGCTGCAGGAACGAGGGCATGGTGCTGCCTTGATCGGCAACGGGGGTCTCGCCGGGCACAAAGGTCGAGGCGGCCTCGGCGGCCTCCTCTTCCTCGGCATCCACGTCGGCGTCGGCCACGGCGTCTTTCATCGCTTTGACGGCATCCATCATGGAGTCCATGACGGCGTCGAGCTCTTCTTCCGAAGACACCTCGATGGGGCCCGCTGCCTGTACCGCGGGCTTCGCATCGGGCTCGGCGCCACCCGGTTCCGACTGCTCGCCTTCGCCTTGCTCGACAGTATCATCTGCGTCTGTGGCCTTATCTGCGGTGGCGTGCACATCTTCGTCGGATGCATCGGCTGATACATTCGCGGGCGCATCGGCGCAGGTAGGAGTGTCGCATCCGTCGATGGCGTCTGCGGAATGATCAATATGCTGCTGAGTCTGGGGGTCCAGCTCGTCTGTCATAGGCATGTGCTCCTCATCGTTGTTCGTCACCCTATGATAAAGTCTCGCGCCGACATCCCACGCGCCGCAGCAAAGTTTCAAAACGTGTTCGATAGCTCATTTGGATGACAAAAATTCGGCCTCTTTATCCGGTTCGTGCTTGACATCCCCTTCGCCGAATAACGTTGTACCGTTCGCCTGCTGCGGTCTTTATTTTTCACTTGAACACGTTAAAGTTGCATTTCAGCTTTTGGCGCGTGAATTTTGGTGCGCGCAGTCGGCGGGCGTGCCCGTCGTGATTTGAAAGGACTTTCTTATGGGACTTTTCACTGGCAAGACCGTGATTATCACCGGCGGCGGCAAGGCTACGCTTAAGGACGGCTCCGCTGGCTCCATCGGCTACGGCATCGATATCGCTTTTGCCAAGGAGGGCGCAAACCTCGTCATTACCGGCCGCAACGTCGCCAAGCTCGAGGCTGCCAAGGAGTCTCTCGAGGCCGAGTACGGCGTTAAGGTTCTGCCTGTTCAGGCCGATGTCTCGGCTGGTCAGGACAACGAAGCCGTCGTCCAGAACGTCATCGACAAGGCCATCGAGGAGTTCGGCCGTATCGACGCCGTCGTCAACAATGCTCAGGCCAGCGCTTCGGGCGTGACGATCGCCGACCACACCATGGACCAGTTCAACCTGGCCATTTACTCCGGTCTGTATGCCACCTATCTGTACATGCAGAAGGCCTATCCGCACCTGAAGGAGACCAAGGGCTCCGTGGTCAACTTTGCCTCGGGCGCCGGCCTGTTTGGCAACTATGGCCAGTGCAGCTATGCTGCCGCCAAGGAGGGCATCCGCGGCCTGACCCGCGTCGCTGCCAATGAGTGGGGTCCCGACGGCATCAACGTGAATATCGTATGCCCGCTTGCTTGGACTGCTGCGCTCGAGAACTTTCAGGATGCCTATCCCGAGGCGTTCAAGGCCAACGTCCACATGCCGCCGGCGGGCCACTACGGCGACGTCGAGAAGGAAATCGGCCGCGTGGTCGTTCAACTCTGCGGTCCCGACTTTAAATACATGAACGGCGAGACCGTCACCCTCGAGGGCGGCATGGGCCAGCGGCCGTAGGGTTACGCGGTTTTACCAAACCGCGTAACGGCTCGACGCTGCGCGGTCGCCAGAGCGACAACTTGTCATTCAAAGAGGACGGCATGACCAGAAGGTCTATGCCGCCCTCTTTTCATACCAATTTGTTCGCTCTGGCGACCGCTCGCTGACATTTCCAAGACATCGGCGTCGCCAAAACATCGGCGATGGCGTGGCTGGTAAATAGCTCCACTCATTGGGGACGTACTTAAATGAGTACCCGTCGAACGAGAGTGGATGATCTCCCGTTTTTGGTTGGTGTTTCGGGCCAAAGTGGGAGATTATCCACTCTCGTGGGGTAGGCGCCCGAAAATCCACGCTCGTTTGCTGTCCCCTTCGCACCAGTTTCTGTCGAGTCGGTGCGGTTCGATGGTTGCTCGTATAATGGTTTGCGTATGAGCCGCAACCAAGGAGTTCCAGTTTATGGATCAAAACCTGTTTAAATTCGACCTGATCGCCGAGGATCCGACCACGCATGCGCGTGCCGGCGTGCTGCACACCCCGCACGGTGATATCGAGACGCCAATCTTTATGCCCGTGGGCACCAAGGCAAACGTCAAGGGCATTCCCACCGAGACCGTCAAGCAGCTCGGTGCGCAGATCGTGCTCGCCAACACCTACCACCTGTCCATGCGTCCCGGCGAGGACACCATCGCCGAGCTGGGCGGACTGCACAAGTTTATGAACTGGCACGGCCCCATCCTCACTGATTCCGGCGGCTTCCAGGTGTTCAGCCACAACGACGCCGTCAAGCTCACCGACGAGGGAGTGCGCTTTATCGTCAACGACTACGACGGTCGCCACGTGTTCTGGACGCCCGAGGACAACATGGAAATCGCCATGAAGCTCGGTTCCGACATTTGCATGCAGCTCGACCAGTGCCCCGGCTATCCCGCCACGCGCGCCTACGTCGAGCGCGCCGTGGAGCTGTCGAGTATGTGGGCCGAGCGCTGCTACAAGGCTCACACCCGTGATGACCAGGCACTCTTTGGTATCGTTCAGGGCGGCATGCACCTGGATCTGCGCCTGCGTTCGCTGCGCCATCTGGAGGAGTGCGGCGACTTCCCGGGCTATGGTATCGGTGGCTATTCGGTGGGCGAGGATCACGAGACCATGTTCGAGACCCTGGCGCCGCTCGTGAGCGAGTACATGCCCAAGCATAAGCCGCGCTACCTGATGGGTGTCGGCAACCCCACCACGCTCGTGCGCGGCGTGGGTGTGGGCATCGACATGTTCGACTGCGTGCTGCCGACGCGCACGGGCCGCATGGGTACGGCATTCTCTAGCGAGGGTCGCCTCAACTTCCGCAACGCCCGCTTTGCGCGCGACGATGGCCCCATCGATCCCACCTGCACCTGCCCGGTGTGCACGGGCGGCTACAGCCGCGCGCTCATCCGCCACATGGTCACGCAGAAGGAGATGCTCGGCGGCATTTTGCTGTCGATGCACAACATCTACTACCTGCTCAACCTTATGCAGCGTGCTCGCCAGGCCATTATCGAGGGCCGCTATGGCGCATTCGTGAGCGATTGGATGAATAGCCCTGCCGCGGTGGATTACTAAGGGCGAAAGACACGCTTGCAGAGCGTGGGCAACGGCAAAGGCTGAGCGGCAGCTGCTCGTCACATTCGCTGACGCCGGCTGCGCGACCGCTGACCGATGCCTTGCAAGCGCATGATGCATCGTGGGTACCATACCGACTAGTTGATGTTCGGGCGGGTGTTTGGCGCATGGCGTCGACCCCGCTCGCTTTTCTTTTTCTCGATAGGAGTACCCATGATTAAGAATGAGAACGTCGAGGCCGAGCCCGCCTACGACGAGACGTACCGCCGCGGCCCCGTGGTCATGCGCGGCCCCATGATTCCTAAGGACAACACCTACGCCAATCTGCTGGCGCCCGAGGAGTCGACCGACTGGCTGCACGCCGATCCGTGGCGCGTACTGCGCATTCAGGCCGAGTTTGTCGACGGCTTTGGCGCGCTTGCCGAGCTCGGACCTGCGGTGACCATCTTCGGTAGCGCCCGCACGCCCAAGACTGATCCGCTCTACAAAGCAGCGCGTACCGTCGGGCGCAAGATCGCGCAACGTGGCGTGGCGGTCATCACCGGTGGCGGCCCCGGCATCATGGAGGCGGCCAACAGGGGAGCGGCGAGCGCCAACGGCAAGTCGGTCGGCCTGGGTATCGAGCTTCCGCACGAGCAGGGGCTCAACAAATACGTGAACCTCGGCATGGACTTCCGTTACTTCTTTGTGCGCAAGACCATGTTCGTCAAATACAGCTCGGGCGCCATCGTGTTTCCCGGAGGTTTTGGTACGCTCGACGAGATGTTCGAGGTACTCACGCTGGTGCAGACGCACAAGGTTAAGCGCATGCCGCTTGTTTTGGTGGGCAGCGAATACTGGCAGGGCCTGTTCGACTGGCTCAACGGCCCGGTGATGGATGCCGGTATGATCAGCCCGCTCGATCCGGATCTGGTACACATTACTGACGACTTCAACGAGGCCGTCGACATTGCGCTCGGCGGGTTGATGTAGAGCAATCGTGCCCACAGCGACATGAATATGCATGGCAATCTGATGCTATCTAACGTCAGGTTGACATTTATATTGGGTATACTGACGTAAAAGACGAGGGCGAGGAGGTCGCGTATGTCTACTGCAACGGTTAAGCCTACGACGGTTCGCATCGAAGAGGGGCTCAAGGAGCAGGCGACTGAGTTCTTGGATTCGGTCGGCCTCAGCCTCAATTCCTATCTCAATCTTGCCGTTCGGCAGCTTGTAAATCAGCGAAAGATTCCTTTTGAGATTGTAGGAAGGGCGGAGGTGCCTAACGAGGCGACGAGGCGTGCCATGGTGATCGCCGAGGCTCATGAGTTGGGGATTTTGCCGGACGATAGCCCGTCATTCAACAACGCTGATGAGCTTATGACATTCCTCGATGAGGAATAGCGATGTTCGAGATTAAAGTCGAGGCTCAATTTAAGGCGGACTACAAACGAACGATGCGCATGCATCCGCAGCTAAAGAGTGAGTTTAAGGCGGCAGTCGCAGAGCTTGCAGCTCACGGCTTGCTTCCCGCGGAATATGGCGCCCATGAGCTTTCAAACCCGGGCGGAAACTACAACGGCCACATCGATTTCCACCTATCCGATGGCTTGGTCGACGTGGTCGTTCTCTACTTACCGCATAAGACTAATCCTGTGATCCGGCTGGTCAGAATGGGCTCGCATGAGGAGCTGTTCCAGGGCCCGCAGGGCTGATTGCCGATTTCTAAGTTGCGGTGGAATAGGGATTGATTGACGGCTAATAAGTCAAAAACAGTCCCTATTTAACCGCAACTGCTGGGGGTACCCCGTTCGTCGCCGCGGCCTCCGGTTCCACTTTTCGCTGAATTTCGCTCAAAAGCTCGGCTGCGACTTCGCTGCTTTTGAAACGAATGCTGCAGTCTTCTTTCTTTGGGAAAGCCAGCAACGGAATAGCTCCGTACCAGACAGTTTCCTCGTCAATCACTGATGCGCACAGGCGTCCTTCGGCTTTGATGAGATAGTTGACGTTCATCTCGGCAAAAATCGCTTTCACGTCATCGCGTGGAGTTGAAGCAATAGAAATCTCAAGGGCAATTCCACGGGTAGCGGCATCCGCGAGTGCAGCGGCGAGCTTTTCAAGGCATGCGGCGGACGCGTAGGGTGCGGCAATAAAAATGCTTTTCGATGCGTTCTCGATGTCATTCGCTAAAGCCTCCACGGCTCTTGCCGACCTAACGAGGATATTTCGATCGTCCTGTCTGTTGTCGTTTGCCGCAAAGACTTTATATCCCAGCTTGGCGTAGGTCTTGAGCCTCTTTTGGTACATGCGCGCGAACATGGGTATCGACAGGTCAACATAGTCGAATATCTCAACCCGCTGTTTGCCCTCGTGGCTTCTGTGTAGCCTACCTGCCTGCTGCGTTATGCTGCCGTCCCAAGATATTGGAGTGGCAATGAGCAAAGTGTCAAGGTAAGACAGGTCGAAGCCCTCGCCCAGAAGACTTTCAGTTGCGACGATGATTCGATGCTCATGCTCAAAGCTGGGAAGACTCTTCAGTATTGCTTTTCTTTCTTTGGCGTCGATTTCTCCGGTTAAGAGTGTGGGTTCGTGTCCACGGCTTTGAAGTAGCCTGCATAGCTCTTCGGCATGCTTTTTTCTTTTAGATAGCACAAGCGGATGCCGGCCGTTTGATGCGGCCTCGAGGGCGTCCTCGATAATTGCTTCGTTTCTCGCGGCGTGGACACACAGGAGATCGAGAATTTGGTTAAAGGATGCTCCTGGTTCGTAGGTGGGTAATCGAATTCCGGTGAAACGCGGTCTAACAATGCGCTGAATCCCCTGCTGGATTGCTTGCGTTTTTGGATCGACGACATAGCGAACCGGGCCGCAGAGCATCGAGAGTGCCCGCGTGAGTCCGTCCGAACGCTCGGGCGTTGCGGAAAGGCCATATACATATTTGGCAGGAGCGGACTTGAGGACAAGCTCAAGCTGTGGCGCGGCCGCATGGTGGCATTCGTCACAGATGATGAGACTGTAATCGCGAACAAACTCCTTGGCTAATGACTCGCCGGTTTGGGGATCCTTGCCGGATAGCGACTGGAATGAAGCAATGTCGATGAGACGGCTTATGGCGGTCTTGCCTCCTCCGATTTGCCCAATGAGCGGAGGCTGTCTTTTGCTGATTCGTCCCTTTGGGGTTCGGACGGGCTCTCTGTTGTCCGTGATGTCGAGAAATCGTTCGAGTTGGGATTTCCATTGGGCAATGAGCGCAGTTTTAGGAACGATGACGAGCGTTGGAAGACCAATGGCAGCAATAAGATAAGCTCCGATGACGGTTTTGCCGAACCCCGTCGGTGCGGACATGATCCCGTCTTCATAGCCGAGCATCTGTTCAGCGACAATTTGTTGTTCAGGGCGAAGAGTCCCTTTAAATGCCATCACAATTGGATTGCTCGACTTGCGTTTGTCTGAATAGTGGGCAGAAACGCCGGCTTCTTGAAGCAGCCGCTCAAGTTGAACCTTGCAGCCTCTGGGAATCGCGACGTAGCCATCTCTAAGTTCGCTGAGGTCTATGAACCGCGGTTTGCCGAATACCGATTGATGCATAGATTGTGCGCGGAAGAATTCTGGGTTGGCAAATGTTGCAAGCCTGCGGACTTCCATTTGAGCTGCGGGACTCAGAGATTTTTCGGGGATATAGAGCATATCGGCCTGCGTGACGGACAGCGATGACGGGAAGTCCCGCGGTGTGAGCGGGAGCCGCTTTCGCAGTCTCTGGGAATGTGGCACACCGGTGTTTGCCGCCGCAACAGCTGCTATTCCATGTGACCTATTTTCGATGCTCTCGATCAGATTTTGCACCGTCACGCGCGGGATTAACTGGATTTGCGAAAGGTAAAGCCATTGATCGGGAAAGGGCTCAAATTGCTCGTCAACAAATACGCTGTTCCCTTTTCGCTGCGCTTTTCCTTGAAAAGGCAGCGCTATGAGATTTCCAAAGCCGCCCTCAGGAATGGTGGACTGCGCGGGCAGCATTCGGTCAAATGCTTTGAAGGTGATTGTCTTGTTCAGTATCGCCGCTTCGGTGATAAGGCCGCTTCCAAAATCTCGTGCGGTCTTTGCGCTGACGAGCTCTAGGAAGAAAAACCAGACATGTGCGCCGTCGCCCGATCTCGATCGCTCGACTGCGACATCGATTCCGTGGCTTTTTGCGACATGTCGAATGGCATTCGTCGCTTCTTTCCAATCGGCTCCGTCAAAATCGATGACCAGGACTTTCGTGTTACTGTCTTTATCGAGCACATATTGGCCTATAACGTCTCGAAGCCTATCGTCATTGCCTCTGAAATGGGCGATGATCGCGGCATCGCTCAACTCGGGGAAGACGCGGCTGCTGCATTCCGTGCATTTGACTTTCTGGTGGCTTGCTTTGGGGCAAATGCCTGACTTCCACTCATTTGCGCAGGCGGGCGTATAGCCGATTCCTCCGTCTTTTCTGCGGTACCCATGAGCGTAGACATCTTTGCGGCCAGAAAAGAGATTGCGGAAGAGCTCGAGTTTGTCGCGCGCTGGGCTCGCACTGGTGACGATACCCTCGACCTGCGCCCGTCTATCGAAAGATGTGCCAGCTTTCTCCCATTCTTCCAGCGTTGTATAACGGATGTCTGGACCGCTGCTGCAGATAACGATTTGACTGTACGGTTCCGATACGTGAGCGACTGTTCTCTCGAATTGGAATAACTTGTCCCCGATGAGGGCGTATTGATATGTGACGTTGCTCATGTAGATGCCGTTCTTGTCAGGGCTCATTGGAAAGAGGGTACGCTATTTTGTTTTTTGGATGCCCGGCTCTCATTTTGGTTCGGTGATAGTGGGGTGCAGCTCCGTGAGCGGCGTTCGCTTTCTGCCAAAATGTGCGACAGCTGTTGCTGGATGGGTTTTAGCGGCTATGAGGCGGGTTGGAGACGCGGGGGTTGCCCTCAAATAAACCCGGTGGGCAAAAAATGGCAAATATGAGTACTGTTGCTTGGTTAGAAACATATCATCTTGAAAGTATTTAAAACAAATTGACTGAGATTTAGTATATCCAACTCCCTAAACGCGACGATTCGGTGCTTTATGGCGCTTGAAATCGGTGGAAGCGGGCAATTTCAGTCAGATTTTGCTGTTGCTAAATTTGTGACAGTACTCATATTTGCCATTTTTTGCCCACCGGGTATCGTTCGGAGCCAATCAAAGCTCCCCAAGCAGCTGGAAATGCGCCGATCGCCAATAAATATCTTATATGTGGATGGCACATTAAAATGTTGCGGCGGAATGGGGATTGATTTGCGGCTGATAAGTCAAAACAGTCCCTATTCCACCGCAAGTGGTAAAGGTGCCCCTAGTGGATGGGCTGGTAGCGGGGGCAGTAGCTGATGGCGATGGCGTCGACGCCTACGTGGGTGGCGATGGTGCAGCCGATGGGGCCGGTGCCGGCGTCTACGTAGTCCTGGCCCGCGAGCGCCTCGTTGACAAGTTCCTGCTCCTCGGCGGCGCCGGTCGCGAGCACACGCACGCTTGAGCCCGGGTGCTCGTCCAAAAACGTGAGGCAGTCTGCCATGGTGTTGGCAACGATGCGCTTGGCGCCGCGGCCCTTTTTGATGGCCTTGATCTCGCCCGACTGCCACTCCGGCGAAACGGCCAGGCGAATGTTGAGCATCTGCGTCAGCTGGCCGGCGAGCTTGGGGGCGCGGCCGTTTTTGACTAGGTTCTCGAGCGTGCGGGGAATCAGCAGCAGGTGGGCGTCGGGCAACGTCGCGCGGATCTGCGCCTCGGTCTCGTCCAAGCTGCGGCCGTCCTCGCGCATGGCAAGCGCGTACTCCACCAGCAGACCCTCGGCGCCCGAGCCGGTGCGCGAATCGATGCAGCGCACGTCGAGCTCGTGGGTCTCGGCGACCAGGCATGCGTTGGAATAGCAGGCGGACCACTCGCTGCACAGCGAGATAAAGATGGCGCTGTCGTGGCCATCGGCGCGCACGCGGTCAAACAGCGCCTTGAACTCGCCGGCGCTCGGCTGCGAGGTGTGCGGCAGCTGCTCAGAGCCGGCCATGCGCGCGACGTATTCCTCGGCAGTAATCTGCACCTGGTCGAGCAGGTCCTCGCCCTCGATAATCACATGCAGCGGAATCACGTAAATACCGAGCTCTTGGGCGCGGGCGGGGGAGATGTCCGACGTGGAGTCGGTTATGATGGCAAAAGACATAATTGCACCTTTCGTTGGGGCGTTTGTGCGCCGCCTTCTGAGAGCAAAGTGCGACAAGTATAGTGGAGTCGTTCCACATTACTAGGTTCAATTGTTGAATAGTCAACAGTTTGAAGTGTCGGTGTGGAAATCGTCAACTGGGGAAGAGGAATGCCGATGGAGGCGTTGGAGATATGCAGGCGGCCGGTCGTGCTGTTCGATTTTGACGGCACGGTGGCAGATACGGGCCGGGCGGTGATGACCTCGACACGCAAAACGTTGGCCGCGCGCGGGTTTTCGGAGGCGCAGATGGGTGACCTGCGCCGCATGATCGGGCCGCCCCTGTGGAAGAGCTTCCACGACTTTTACGACTTTACGCGCGAGGAGTCGCTCGTGGTGGCCGACGAGTACCGTGCCTATTTTGACGAGCTGGGTCCGGAGGAGTATCCCGCGTTCGATGGGATCCCCGAGCTTCTGGATGGGTTAGCCGCCCGGGGCAAGCGTATGGCCGTGGCGACGTCGCGCATGGAGGCCAAGTGCATCGACATGGTACGTGAGCTTGGGCTTTCTCAGTTTGAGGCGGTGGTTGGCATGAATCCGCCGCTGGGGCGCGAGACCAAGGCCGATTCGGTCCGCGATGCCCTGGCGGCGCTCGGTGCAACGGCCGACGATGCCGTGATGATCGGCGATCGCTTTAACGACGTGGAGGGCGCGCACGCGATGGGCGTGCCGTGCATCGGCATCTATTCGGGTGCGGCGGCGCCGGGTGAGCACGAGGCGGCGGGTGCCGACGCGGTGGTGCACTCGGTGGCAGAGCTTGCTAAACTTTTCGCTATCTAATGACGTAATGTGAGGGGCGGGCACGCTGCCGCTCATTGGTAAGGAGGTCGTCCATGAATCAGGTGGAGCAGAGCGTCGCTGAGTATGTCGATGAGGTCTGGGAAGATGTCGTCGCCGATATCAAGCAGCTGGTGAGTTATCCGTCCGTGGCAGTTTCTGCCGATGCAGAGCCCAGCGCGCCGTTTGGCCGCCCGGTCCGTGACGCGCTCGATTGCGCGCTCGGCATTGCGCAAAAGCTCGGCTACCAGACGAGCGACGACGAGGGCTATGTGGGCATTGCCGATATCCCGGGCCGCGGTGACAAGCAGCTCGCGACCATTTGCCATGTGGACGTGGTGCCCGCCGGCCCCGGCTGGAACACCGACCCGTTTGCGATGGAGCGTCGCGAGGGCTGGCTGCTCGGCCGCGGCGTTATCGACGACAAGGGTCCTGCCGTGCTGTCGCTCTACGCCGGCGCCTATCTGCTCAAGCACGGTATTACCCCGCGCTACACCTTCCGCGCGCTGCTGGGCTGCGATGAGGAAGTGGGCATGTCCGACGTTCACCATTATCTGGAGAACCACGCGAACCCCGACTTTCTGTTTACGCCCGATGCCGAGTTCCCGGTCTGCAATGCCGAGAAGGGCCAGTTTGGGGCGACGTTTGTGAGCTCCAAGATCGACGGCGGGCGCATTGTGTCCTGGAGCGGTGCCGAGGCGAGCAACGCCATTCCGTCGCAGTCTATCTGCGAGCTTGCGATTGCCGTCGATGAGCTGCCGGCGCCCGTTGAGAACGCCGACCGCCTGGAGATCACGGCGCTCGATAACGGGCATGCGCAGATTTTCGCCCACGGCATTGGCGGTCATGCCTCGATGCCCGAGGGAACGGTCAATGCCGTCGGCCTGATCGTGGCGTATCTGCGCGAGGCCGAGGATGCGTTTGGTGCGCGCGACGAGCGCCTGCTGACGCCTGCCGAGCACGAGTTCGTTAAGTTCTTGGCCTTTGTGCACGCGGATGCCTATGGTCGTGGCCTGGGAATCGATGCGACGAACACGGCGTTTGGCCCGCTCACGTGCAACCCCGGCGTCATCCGCGTGGTGGATGGCCACATTGAGCAGGTCATTGACGTGCGTTTCCCCGACAGCACGAGCGCCGATACCATCCGCGAGCAGCTCGAGCCACTTGTGGGCCGCTTTGGCGTGACGTATCGCGTGGATCGCGCAAAGGTGCCGTTCTCGGTCTCTGCCGACGACCCGGCCGTGAAGGCGCTGATTGACACCTATAACGAGTTTACGGGTAAGCATGCCGAACCCTTCGCCATGGGCGGTGGCACGTACGCACGCAACTTTGCCCGCGCCGTCTCGTTTGGCCCCGAGGAGACCGGCCTGGAGCTGCCCGCATGGGGCGGCCAGATGCACGGCCCCAACGAGTGCGCCAATGAAGAGCAGCTCAAGCAGGCGCTCAAGATTTATATCGTGGCAATCCTGCGCTTGAACGAGCTGGAGCTTTAAGGTTACGCGAACGCCAGAGTGACAACCTGTCTTTCGAAGAGGACGGCATGACCAGAAGGTCTATGCCGTCCTCTTTCTGAAAATGATCCCTTGGGGACGGAGGAAAACGGATCATTTGGTGTAAAAGGCGGGTCATGCTTGTCGGCGGGATTGTTATTCGTTTGTAAAGCCCTGCCGCGCTTGCGGTAAGGGTCTATTAGATGCCCGTAAGAAACCGCAGTTGGCGCGGGCGCTGCCCGATCGGGGCCGTATCTTTCCAAACAGCAAAGCGGGCAGGGTGCCCGCGAGTTGCATGTATGAAAGGAAGATTATGCTCGATCAGGCTTATTCTCGTCGTCGGTTCCTCGGCCTCGCTGGTGGCCTTGCCAGCATCGTCGGACTCGGTCTCGTTGGTTGCGGCGGCGCAGGCGCATCCGACGCCGCCGACAAGGGCAGTGCCGCTGCCGCTGCCGAGTCCGTCTCCGGCGAGGTGACCTACGACGGCGCCTCCTCGTTCCAGGCTCTCGTCGAGGCTGCTGCCGAGAAGTTCATGGACGCCAACCCGGACGTCTCCATCTCCGGCTCGGGCAACGGTTCGGGCAAGGGCCTGACCGCTGTTGCCGCCGGCACCGTTACTATCGGTAACTCCGACGTCTTCGCCGAGACCAAGCTCGAGGCCGATCAGGTCAAGAGCCTCGTCGATCACGAGGTCGCCGTCGTGGGCATGGGCCCTGTCGTCTCCAAGAACGTCAAGGTCGATGATCTGTCCCTCGAGCAGCTCAAGGGCATCTTCTCCGGCCAGATCACCAACTGGAAGGAGGTCGGCGGCGACGACGCCAAGATCGTCGTCCTCAACCGCAAGGCAGGCTCCGGCACCCGCGCCACCTTCGAGGCCGCCGTCTTTGGCGACGAGGCCGTCGACTTTAAGGGCGACGCCGAGCTCGACAAGTCCGGCGACGTCCAGACTCAGATGGGCAGCACCGACAATGCCATCTCCTACCTCGACTTCTCGCACTTCGACGACTCCAAGTTCAACGCCATCAAGGTCGAGGGCGTGGAGCCCAAGAGCGCAAACGTCACCGACGACTCCTTCAAGATCTGGGCTACCGAGCACATGTACTGCGCGAAGGACGCCGACGAGGCCACCAAGGCCTTCCTGGAGTTCATGCTTTCCGACGACGTCCAGGGCAAGCTCGTCGAGGAGCAGGGCTTTATCCCCGTCTCTGCTATGAAGGTCGTCAAGGACGCCAGCGGCAAGGTCTCCGCTAAATAAGTAATCGCCCCGGAAAGGTTTGCAATGGCAAAACAGCTGCCAAAGCGCGACCTTGAGAACGTGGGCCTGGGCGTCACGGGCGCGTGCGTAGCGCTCGTGACGCTTGTCGTTGCCGCGCTCATCTTTATGGTCGCCCAAAAGGGCCTCTCGGCTTTTCTCAAGGACGGCGTTTCGGTCGTCGAGTTCTTCACCGGCACCAAGTGGGACCTGGCCAACACGGCCGAAAATGGCCTGCCCTACACCGGCGCCCTGCCCCTGATCGTCACCTCGTTTGCGGTCATGGTGCTCTCCACGCTCATCGCGCTGCCCATCGCCATCGGCTCTGCCATCTTTGCGGTCGAGATCCAGCCTAAGTTTGGCTCCAAGGTCTTTCAGCCGCTTATTGAGCTTTTGACCGGCATTCCCTCGGTCGTCTTTGGCCTGATCGGTTTTCACGTGGTCGTCGGCCTTATGAAGAGCGTTTTCCATGTGAGCACGGGTCTGGGCATCTTGCCCGGCGCCATCGTGCTGGCCGTCATGATCCTGCCGACCATGACCACGCTTTCGGTCGATGGCCTGCGTGCCGTGCCCGACAGCTACCGTCAGGGTTCGCTCGCGCTGGGCTACACCCGCTGGCAGACCATCTGGCACGTGGTGCTCAAGAGCGCCATGCCCTCGCTCATGACCGCGGTCATCCTTGGCATGACCCGCGCCTTTGGCGAGACGCTCGCCGTGCGCATGGTTATCGGCGGTATCGAGGCCATGCCGACGTCGCTGCTGTCGCCGGCCTCCACCATCACCACCACGCTCACCACGTCCATGGCGGTCTATGCCGAGGGCTCGGCCCAGGACGACGTCCTGTGGGCGCTCGGCCTTCTGCTGATGGGCATGAGCCTCATCTTCATCCTGATCATCCATCTCATTGGCCGCAAGGGGGCGAAGGCTCGTGGCTAGCACGCGCATCCATATCGACGAGGCGAGACTCGGGCGTGTCCAAAGGCAGGACCGCATCGCCACGGGCGTGCTGACGGCGATCGTCGCCATCGTCATGCTCATCGTCGTCTCCATGGTGGCCTACATCCTGTTCGAGGGCATCTCGACGCTGTTCCAGCCGGGCTTTCTCACGCAGCCTGCGCGCGCCAACGGAACCCAGGGCGGTGTGCTCTACCAGCTGTTCGACTCGTTCTATCTGCTGCTGATTACCCTGATCATCTCGGTGCCCATCAGCCTGGGCGGCGCGGTCTTCCTGGTCGAGTACGCGCCGGACGGCCCCATCCGCGACATCGCCTCCACCGCCATCGAAACGCTGTCCTCGCTGCCTTCCATCGTCGTGGGCATGTTCGGCTTTCTGGTGTTCTCGGTGCAGCTGGGCTGGAAGTACTCCATCATCTCCGGCGCCGTCGCGCTCACCATGTTCAACATCCCCATCCTGGTGCGCGTGATTCAGCAGGCGCTCGAGGACGTGCCGCAGGCCCAGCGCGATGCGTGCCTGGCTATGGGCCTCACCTGCTGGGAGGCCACGCTGCACATCCTGATTCCCGAGGCCATGCCCGCCATCGTGACCGGCATCGTGCTTTCGGCCGGCCGTGTGTTTGGCGAGGCCGCGGCGTTGCTCTTTACCTCGGGCATGAGCTCGCCGGTTCGCCTGAACTTCTTGAGCTTTAACCTGTCGAGCCCCACCTGCGCCTGGAACGTGTTCCGTCCCGGTGAGTCGCTTGCCGTGCACATCTACAAGATTTACGGCGAGGGCAGCCCCGAGGCCCAGCAGATCGTTTGGGGAACCGCCGCCCTGCTGATGATTTGCGTGCTGCTGTTTAACGTGGTCGCCCGTATCGTGGGCAAGCAACTGGCAAGGAAGATGACGGCCGAATGAGCGAGATGAATGCAACGCCCGCAACCGAGGCGGCCACGTCCGAGACCCAGGACTTTCTGTCGAGCGTGGGGGAGAGCGAGAAGCACGTGCGCGTGAGCGGCAAGGCCGTGAGCGACGAGGTCGTGCTCTCCACCAAGGACGTCAACGTGTACTATGGCGACCACCATGCGCTGCACAATACGTCGCTCGACTTCCACAAGGGTGAGATCACGGCGCTCGTCGGGCCTTCGGGCTGCGGTAAGTCGACCTTTTTGCGCAGCCTCAACCTGATGAATCGCGAGATTCGCGACTGCCGCGTGGAGGGCGAGATTAACTACCGTGGGCGCAACGTGAACACCAAGGCCGAGAACACCTACGAGCTGCGTCGGTCCATTGGCATGGTGTTTCAGCAGCCCAACCCGTTCCGTAAGTCCATTCGCGACAACATCACGTTTGCGCCCAAGCGCCACGGTATCACCGACCGCGATGAGCTCGACCGCATGGTCGAGGAGAGCCTACGCGGTGCTGCGCTGTGGGACGAGGTCAAGGATAAGCTCGACAAGAGCGCCTATGCGCTTTCGGGCGGTCAGCAGCAGCGCCTGTGCATCGCGCGCACGCTGGCGCTTAACCCCGACGTGATTCTGTTTGACGAGCCCTGCTCGGCGCTCGACCCCATCTCGACGCTGGCGATCGAGGACCTGATGTCGTCGATCGTGGCCGACCGCGCCATCGTTATCGTGACGCACAACATGGAGCAGGCGTCGCGCGTGTCCAATCGCACGGCGTTCTTCTACATGGGCGATATGGTCGAGTACGACGAGACCGACGAGATTTTCCAACGGCCCAAGGATAAGCGGCTGAATGATTACCTCACCGGCATGTTCTCCTAGTCCGGGACATGCTTGAGGCCCGCGGCGGCCACGGTTGTCGCGGGACTGATTGGAGAGGCGGGTCATCTCTTGCGGGAGATGGCCCGCCTTTTTGTGTCGTGTGCGGCCTGCCTTTTCGCTGCTATCATGGACAACGTTGAATTTCTACGAAGGAGCAGGGCATATGGCGATTCTTTTGGGATGCGATTCCGTCAGCCTAGAGTTTCCCACCAAGCATATTTTCGATAGCGTGACGCTCGGCGTGGGCGAGGGCGACCGCATTGGTATTGTCGGTAAAAACGGCGACGGCAAGTCGACGCTGCTGAGCGTGCTCGCCGGCACGCTGGAGCCCGATGACGGACGCGTGACGCACCGCCGCGGCACCACGATCGGTCTACTCGGCCAAAAGGATCAGCTTGTCGACACCGATACCGTGCATCATGCCGTTGTGGGCGACACGCCCGAGTATGAGTGGGCGTCGAGTCCGCGTACGCGCCAGATCCTCGCCGGCCTCATTAGCGATGTGCCCTGGGAGGGCATGGTAGGCGAGCTCTCGGGCGGTCAGCGCCGCCGCGTGGACCTCGCGCGCCTGCTGATCGGCGACTATGACGTGCTCATGCTCGATGAGCCCACCAACCACCTGGACATGCGCACCATCAACTGGCTTGCGCGTCACTTAAAGGCCCGCTGGCAGCGCGGTCAGGGCGCGATGCTCGTGGTTACACACGATCGCTGGTTCTTGGACGAGGTCTGCACCAGCATGTGGGAGGTTCACGACGGCCAGGTCGATCCCTTCGAGGGCGGCTATTCGGCATATATCCTGCAGCGCGTGGAACGCGACCGTATGGCCGCGGTTACCGAGGAGCGCCGTCGCAACATGGCACGTAAGGAGCTCGCGTGGCTGAGCCGCGGTGCCCAGGCGCGCTCCACCAAGCCTAAGTTTCGCGTGGATGCCGCCCGCGAGCTGATTGCCGACGTACCGCCCGTGCGCGACGAGCTGGAGCTCAAGCGCCTGGCCGTGAGCCGCCTGGGCAAGCAGGTTATCGACGTGGTCGATGTGGACGCCGGCTATGCGGATACCGATGGCGCGCCCAAGCAGGTGCTCACCGACGCGACCTGGCTCATCGGTGCGGGCGACCGCTATGGCCTTTTGGGCGAGAACGGCGCCGGCAAGTCCACGCTGCTCGACGTGATTCAGGGCAAGATCGCGCCCCTGCGCGGCCGCGTGAAGATTGGCCAGACAGTGCGCTTTGGCGTGCTGTCGCAGCAGCTCGAGGAGCTCGAGCCCTACATGGGCGACACGATTCGCGAGGTGCTCAGCAACTATAAGAAGTACTACGTCATCGACGGCAAGGAGACTTCGCCCGAGAAGCTCTGCGAGCGTCTGGGCTTTACGACGCAGCAGCTCTGGAGTCGCATTGGCGATCTTTCGGGCGGCCAGCGCCGTCGCCTGTCGCTGCTGCTGACGATCCTGGACGAGCCCAACGTGCTCATCCTGGACGAGCCCGGCAACGATCTGGATACCGATATGCTGGCGATTGTCGAGGATCTGCTCGACGGCTGGCCCGGCACGCTGATCCTAGTGACGCACGACCGCTTTTTGATGGAGCGCGTGACCGACCAGCAGTGGGCGCTGCTCGATGGCCATCTGACGCATATGCCCGGCGGCGTCGACCAGTACCTGCGCCTGTGCAACGCCACCGCCGAGGGCGAGCCCGTGGGTGCGCCGAGCGCCAAGACCGGCACGTTCGACACCGGTGCCGCGGCAGCTGCGGCCGAAAAGCCCAAGTCGAGCGGTCAGCCCAACGGCCTGTCCAACGCCGAGCGTCAGAAGCTCCGCCGCGAGGTGAGCTCGCTCGAGCGCAAGATGGAGACGCAGCGCGCCCGCGTTGAGGAGGTCGAGGCAGCAATGGCTCAGGTCGACCCCACCAACTACACGGCGCTGGGCGAGCAGCAGGCAAAGATCGACGAGGCCCACGCCGCCATGGACGAGTTGGAGATGGCGTGGCTCGAGGCGAGCGAGAAGCTCGAGGGCGAGGAGTAGGCGAGGATGATCAAGGCCGCGTTTTTCGATATCGACGGCACGCTGCTGAGCTTTAAGACGCACCGGATTCCGGCGTCGGCGCAGCAGGTGCTCGACAGCTTTCACGAGCAGGGGATTGCATGCGTGATCGCCACGGGTCGCCCGACCTACCAGATGCCGGATTGGCTGTTCAGCTTGGGTTGGGATGCGTACATTACGCTTTCGGGCCAGCACTGTTTTGATGCCGAGGGCGTTTACCGCAGCTGCCCGATCGATCCGGACGACGTCGCGGTGATTGTGGACCAGGTGGCGCAGGGGCGTTATGACTCGCTGTGCATGCAGGGCGAGAACTCGTTTGTGAACCGCCTGTCCGAGCGCGTGGTGACGGCCGGCAGCAACGCGGGAATCGTCTACCACGAGGAGCCGTTTGAGCACGCCTTTGACGCGCCGGTCTACCAGTTTTGCGCCTTTGTGGATCCGGCTGACGAGCATATCGTGACCGACGCGGTGTCGCATTCGCTCACTACGCGCTGGTGCGAGTTGTTCTGCGACATTATTCCGGCCAACGGCGGCAAGGACCTGGGCGTAGCGGCGACGCTGGAGCGCCTAGGCATCGATGCGAGCGAGGCGATCGCCTTTGGCGACGGTGAGAACGACCTGTCGATGTTCTCGGCCGTGGGCACAAGTGTGGCCATGGGCAATGCGCAGGACACGGTGAAGGCCGCGGCGACCTATGTGACGACCGCCGTGGACGACGACGGAATCTACAACGCCGCGAAGCACTTTGGCCTCGTGTAGCTGCGACCCGGCACTTGGGGACGCTCCTTATCTGCCGGCAGCTGGGGACACTCCTTGCGGGGCGTTCCCATTTTGTTTTCATCTCGCACGTTTTGTGAAACGCGGCTAACTTTTTGGTCAATGCAGTAAGACATGGTCAACTTTTGCGGTAAAGTAAGCCAAGGAAAGTATCCAAAGGCTAACTAGCAATCATCGCGAAAGGCGGCCCATGGCCCTACGTGAATCCGGAGAAGACTATCTCGAATCGATCTACGTCCTATCGGAACGTCAGGGCATCGTGCGCTCGATCGACGTTGCCGAATACTTGGGCGTAACCAAAGCAAGCGTCTCTAAAGCCATGGCGGCCTTGGAGAGCACCGGCTACGTGGAGATGGGCAAACGCGACGTGCATCTGACGGAACGCGGTCTTGAGGTTGCCCGTCAAATGTGGGAGCGCCACTGCTTTTTTGTAGGTCTGCTAGAGGACGCAGGCGTAACGCCCGAGGTCACGTCGCAAGAGGGCTGCCACATGGAGCACTGCCTGAGCGAGGAGAGCTTCGAGAAGCTGAGGTCGATGCTGAGGCGGGACAGCGACCGGGATCAGTAGCCCCGCCAACTAAGTCCAACTCAGACAAGGAACCCCGCCAGCAAGCGATGCCCAAGAACCGCCAGCTGTGTCAATGCAGGCCGGGGCCGGGCTTGGTTTTGAAAACACTCCGCAGCGCGAGGCCCGCCTTTCCGTTGCTCC
>URBQ01000037.1 GCA_900546115.1 uncultured Collinsella sp. | reverse complement strand
CTCCGGCTTCAGGGTACGGTAGTTGATGGTCTCCGGCTTCTTGACCTCGCCGTAGGACCACTCGCGGATCTGCTCCGGGGAGGCGATGCCGATCTGGATGGCGTCGAATTCAGCGTAACTCATATCTTTGCTCGTCCTCCCTTAATTAGTCCATATCCTCATCGGAATAGTCATCCGAGAAGTCGTCGCTGTCGTCCAGCTCCTCTGCGTCCGCGGCGGCCAGGTCGTCGTCGTCGCTGCCCTCCTTGAGGGTGTAGCCCGCGGCGGCGAAGTCGGACTCCCCGCCGGCGTCGTAGCCGTAGTAGTCGTCGTCCTCGTCGCGGAACTTGCCGGGCTGGTAGTTGTCCTCGTCGTCGTCCTTCAGCTCGATCTCCGCGCCCTGGTCGTCCAGCACCTTGATGTCCAGGCACAGAGACTGCAGCTCCTTGACCAGGACCTTGAAGGACTCGGGCACGCCGGGCTTGGGCACGTTGTGGCCCTTGACGATGGACTCGTAGGTGCGCACGCGGCCGGTGACATCGTCGGACTTGACGGTGAGGATCTCCTGCAGGGTGTAGGCCGCGCCGTAGGCCTCCAGGGCCCACACCTCCATCTCGCCGAAGCGCTGGCCGCCGAACTGGGCCTTGCCGCCCAGAGGCTGCTGGGTAACCAGACTGTAAGGGCCGGTCGAACGGGCGTGGATCTTGTCGTCGACCATGTGGCCGAGCTTGAGGATGTAGGACGTACCCACGGTAATGGGCTCGCGGAACTCCTCGCCGGTGCGGCCGTCGAACAGACGGGTCTTGCCGCGCTCGTCAAGCTGGGTGACGAACTCGGGGCGCATGTGTTCGCCAAAGGCAGCGGTGGCCTTGTTGAGCATGTTCTTGTTGGCACGACGGATGACCTCGGCGATCTCGTCCTCCTTGGCGCCGTCGAAGACGGGCGTCGCGGTGAAGAACGGACCAGGGACGTACTTGTCGGAGTCGGCCTGCTCGGTATCCCAACCGCAGGCAGCAGCCCAGCCAAGGTGGCACTCGAGCAGCTGGCCGACGTTCATACGCGAAGGAACGCCCAGCGGGTTGAGGATAACGTCGATCGGGGTACCGTCAGCCATGTAGGGCATGTCCTCGACCGGCAGAACGTTACAAATAACACCCTTGTTGCCGTGGCGGCCGGCGATCTTATCGCCCTGCTGGATCTTACGACGCTGGGCGACGTAGACGCGCACCTGCTCGTTGACGCCGGGGGCCAGGTCGTCGCCGTTCTCGCGGCTAAAGCGGACGACGTCGATGACGCGGCCGTAAGCGCCGTGAGGCATCTTAAGGGAAGTGTCGCGAACGTCGTGAGCCTTGGCACCGAAGATGGCGCGCAGCAGGCGCTCCTCGGCGGTCAGAGCGCTCTCGCCCTTAGGCGTGACCTTGCCGACCAGGATGTCGCCAGGGCCGACCTCGGCGCCGATGCGGATGATGCCGTCCTCGTCGAGGTTGGCAAGCATGTCCTCGGAGAGGTTCGGGATCTCGCGGGTAATCTCCTCGGGGCCGAGCTTGGTGTCGCGGGCGTCGATCTCGTGGCGGGTGATGTTGATGGTCGTCAGCAGGTCCTCGGCCACCAGGCGCTCGGACACGACGATACCGTCCTCGTAGTTGAAGCCTTCCCACGGCATGTAGGCCACGGTGAGGTTCTGGCCCAGTGCGAGCTCGCCGTGATCGGTCGAAGGACCGTCGGCCAGAGGCTCGCCCTGCTCAACGGTGTCACCGACGCGCACGAGCGGACGGTGGTTGATGCAGGTGGACTGGTTGGAGCGCTGGTACTTGGCCAGGTGATACTCGTCCATGCCGCCGGCATGCTTGACGATAATCTTGGCGGCGTCGGCAAAGATAACCTCGCCGGCGTTCTTGGCCAGGGTGACCTCGCCGGAGTCCAGAGCGGCGCGACGCTCCATGCCGGTACCGACATAGGGAGCGGCGGGGTGAACCAGCGGCACGGCCTGACGCTGCATGTTAGCGCCCATCAGCGTACGCTTGGCGTCGTCGTGCTCAAGGAACGGAATCAGCGTGGCTGCGACGGAGAGCATCTGACGCGGCGAGACGTCCATGTAGTCGACGTCCTCGACGGGCACGTCGGCGGGAGCGCCGAAGGAGCCGTCGAAGTCGCGGGTACGGGCGATCACGGTGTGCGGGCGGACAAGCTTGCCCTCGGCATCGGTCGTGATGAACTCGTTGGTCTTGGGATCGAGCGGCGTGTTGGCCGGCGCGATGACGTGCTTCTCTTCCTCGTCAGCGGTCATCCAGTCGATCTGGTCGGTGGCAACGCCGTTCTCGACGCGACGGAACGGGGCCTCGATGAAGCCGTACTCGTTGACGCGGGCGTAGAGTGCGAGCGAGCCGATCAGGCCGATGTTGGGGCCTTCGGGGGTCTCGATCGGGCACATGCGGCTGTAGTGCGAGTTGTGAACGTCGCGGACGGCCGTCGGCACGTTGGTGCGGCGGCTGGAGCCCGACTTGTGGCCGGCAAGACCGCCAGGGCCGAGTGCGGACAGACGACGCTTGTGGGTCAGACCGGTCAGGGGGTTCGCCTGGTCCATGAACTGCGAGAGCTGCGAGGAACCGAAGAACTCCTTGATGGAGGCCACGATCGGGCGGATGTTGATGAGCGACTGCGGGGTGATCTCGTCGATGTCCTGGGAGCTCATGCGCTCACGGACGACGCGCTCCATACGGCTCATGCCGATACGGAACTGGTTGGCGACGAGCTCGCCGACGGTGCGGATGCGGCGGTTGCCGAAGTGGTCGATGTCGTCGACCTTGAAGCCCTGCTCGCCGGCAGCGAGGGACAGCAGGTAGCGCAGCGTCGCGACGATATCCTCGTCGGTGAGCACCGTGACCTCTTCCTCGGTGGTGAGGTTGAGCTTCTTGTTGACCTTGTAACGACCGACGCGGGCCAAATCGTAGCGCTGCGGGTTAAAGAGCAGGCCCTCGAGCAGGCTGCGGGAAGCGTCCACGGTGGGAGGCTCGCCCGGGCGCAGGCGACGGTAGATCTCGATGAGGGCGTCCTCGCGAGTGAGGGCGGTGTCGCGCTCCAGGGTGCGCTTGATCACATCGGAGTTGCCGAGCAGCTCGATGATGTCGTCGTTGGTGACGGCGATGCCAAGGGCGCGCAGGAACATCGTGGCGCTCTGCTTGCGCTTACGGTCGATGGAGACCATGAGCTGGTCGCGCTTGTCGACCTCAAACTCAAGCCAGGCACCGCGGGACGGGATGATCTGGGCCTTGTAGATCTGCTTGCCCGAATCCATCTCGGAGCTGTAGTACACGCCCGGGGAGCGGACGAGCTGCGAGACGACGATACGCTCGGTACCGTTGATGATGAAGGTGCCCTGATCGGTCATCATGGGGAAGTCGCCCATGAAGACGAGCTGCTCCTTGATCTCGCCGGTCTCCTTGTTGGTGAGACGGACGTCGGTCAGAAGCGGAGCCTGATAGGTCATATCCTTCTCGCGGCACTCCTCGACGGTGTGCGCGGGGTCGCCGAACTGATGCTCGCCGAAGGTAACCTCGAGAACATGGTTCTGGCTCTGGATGGGGCTGGATTCCTTGAACGCCTCACGAAGGCCCTCGTCCTTAAAACGCTCAAAGGATTCCCTTTGAACAGAGATAAGGTTGGGGAGCTCCATGGCCTCCGGGATTTTCCCGAAGCTGACGCGCTTGCGCTCAGTGGCAGTGTATGCGTAGGTCACCAGGTTTTTCCTCCTTCACGGAAATGCTCGGTGGGTTGGCGAGGCATAGCTTCGCCAGTTATCGCAACCTAATAGTTTATCAGGTACCGACCGTTGGGCAAGAAAAGCCTTGACGCGATTGAGTTTTTGGAGTAGCAAAGATTTTCGACAGAAAACACGCAGGTAGATATATGTGTATCGAACATCTGTTCATATATTTTCTGTGAACAGAGAGCCGGCAATCGCAGCTCTTATAAAAAACGGGCGCGAACCGAAGTCCGCGCCCGTAAATGTCGATGCCCGAAGGCTTACTTGCGCATCAAGCCGCCGCGCTCGTCGATGGCGTCCCAGAAGGCGCCGGCAAAGCGAGGATCGTTTGCAGCCATGAGGGCGTTGGTGGCCATCCAGCCAGAGGGGGTACCGGTATCGTAGCCCGACAGTGGGTCGATGACGACAGCGTACATGGCCTCGCGATCGAGCGAACGTGCCATGGCGTCAGTCAGCTGAATCTCGCCGCCCTTACCGGCCTGCTGGTCGGCAAGCAGGTCCATGACCAGCGGAGACAGGAGATAACGACCGACGATGTACAGGTTGGACGGAGCCGCCTCGGGAGCAGGCTTCTCGACCAGACCGCCGATGCGCCAGACAGCGCCCGGCTCGCCATCGGCAACGTCCTCGGCGCCCTCGAGCGAACCCACGCGCTCGCCGGCGATCACGCCGTAGCGGCTGACCTCCTCGGGAGCGCACGCAGCAACGGCGATAACCGAAGCGCCACCGTGCTCCTTGGAGACGGCCAGCATCTTGTCGCAGATGTCGCGGTTGGGCACAACGTAGTCGCCCAGAAGAACCAGGAAGTTCTCCCCTGCCACAGCGTCGGCAGCAGAGCGAATGGCGTGACCGAGGCCCTTGGGCTCGTACTGATAACGGAAGTCGACCGGCATACCGCCCGCATGGGCGACAGCGTCGGCGTAGGCGTCCTTACCGCGCTCGCGCAGCAGGTTCTCGAGCGAACGATCGGGCTGGAAGTAGTTCAGCAGCTCGGGCTTGCCGGGCGAGGTAACGATGATGGCGTCGTCGACCTCCTCGGGGTCGAGCGCCTCCTCGACGACATACTGGATGACCGGCTTGTCGAGAACCGGCAGCATCTCTTTGGGCGTGCACTTGGTGCCAGGCAGAAAACGCGTGCCAAGACCGGCGGCGGGGATGATTGCCTTCATATTATTCAAGGATCCTTTCGCAGGCGCAGGATGCGCCCTGTGCGTGCGGCACGGCGGCCGCAGACCAAATTGCGATACCGAAGTATCTTACCGCCGAGACCAGGCGCTACCGCTAGGCAAACGCCATTCTTCAGCAGGTCAACGCAAATTATTGCTCGAATGGTGCAATTTTATTACCCAACGGCAGGACACCCGATACGACGCAAATCACAGAACATGGCAGTTTGAGCAACCGATACCGAGGGACCTAAACAAAAAAGACGGGGCTCGCAATGCGAACCCCGTCTGCAAAGAAATCTGGCGAGAAAGCCTGATTACTTGAGGGTGACAGCAGCGCCAGCAGCCTCGAGCTTCTCCTTGGCAGCCTCGGCGTCCTCCTTCTTGGCACCCTCGAGAACAGCCTTGGGAGCGCCCTCGACGACCTCCTTGGCCTCCTTCAGGCCAAGGTTGGTGAGCTCACGGACGGCCTTGATGACCTGGATCTTGTTGTCGCCGAAGCCCTCGAGCACGACGTCAAACTCGGTCTTCTCCTCGGCCTCAGCAGCGCCAGCAGCGGGAGCGGCGACAACAGCGGCAGGAGCAGCGGCGGAAACGCCGAAGGTGTCCTCGATAGCCTTAACGAGCTCGGAAGCCTCGAGAAGGGTCATTTCCTTAAGAGCATCGATGATCTCATCGGTGGTAAGCTTAGCCATTTCTAAGTCCTTTCGGTTTCCGTGTCTGTGCACGGAGATCAGTTAAAACACGGCGCGAATGCGCCAGGGGTGCGGCGTTGCCGCCGCGGGTGAAAACAGCGACTAGGCTGCCTTCTGCTCGGAGACCTGCTGGATCGAACGAGCGAGACCAGAGGAAACGCCGTTGACGCAGACAGCAATGTCGCGAGCGAAACCGGAGATGAGACCGGCGATCTGGCCGAGAAGCTGATCCTTGGTGGGCAGCTCGGCGATAGCCTTAACATCATCAGCGGAAACGGCCTTGCCGTCGGAGATACCGCCCTTGATCTCAAGGACGCCCTTGGACTTAGCGGAGAAGTCCTTAAGGGCCTTAGCGGCCTCGACCGGCTCGGTCTCGTAGAACACATAAGCGACGGGGCCGGCGAGGATCTCGTCGATCTCGGGCTGCTCCTGGTTCTTGAGAGCGATCTTGACCAGGTTGTTCTTGTAGACCTTCATCTCGGCGCCGCACTCGCGAAGCTGATGACGCAGCTCCTGAGCCTGCTTAACCGTCAGACCGTTGTAGTTGACGACGAACAGACCGGCGTTCTCGGCGATACGGGACTCGATCTCTGCAACCTTGTCGATTTTGTACTGCTGGGGCATGAATTACACCTCCTCGAATTCTTTCCGGGCACGGTCCGCCACAAGGACGTGACGGGGGCATGTCCAAAAAGAAAGCCCCCGCGCTGCATGAGCGACGGGGGCGAGAAGACATATCTACTCGACCGCCTCGGCTGGCGGGATGTCCCATTAAGCTCGCGGGCGATGCCCGTTTGCACCGGCTGTCTCTGGCAGCGGATTCGTGCGTGAACCGTAAGTATTATGGCGGGGACCCCGGCGTCGGTCAACGGAAAACTGGGCTGCACACAATTCCACCATCCGGCACGCTCCGCCGAAGGCCAGGCGCAAGGTTTTCGTTCGGTCAAGTCCTGGCTCGCACGAAGAGCACATTAAGTGCTCTTCGGCTCGTGCGGAATCTACGAAAACCTTGCGCCTGGCCTTCGACGGCGCGTGCCTGCGTTGACTTTGGGGCAGCCCGGTTTTACGTTGGCCGGCACGCCCCACTCATAATGCTTGGGTCGGTGGGCTGATGTGTTGCGTCCCTGATGGCTACAGGGTTGAAACGAAGGTGGACAGGCGGCGGAGGCCTTCGTCCAGATCTTGGTCGGAGACGCAGTAGCTTAGGCGGATGTGGCCTTCGGTGCCGAAACAGTCGCCTGGGACTAGGGCTACGTTTGCCTCTTTGATGGCTTTGATGCAGAAGTCTTCGCTTGTTAGGCCGAATTGTTTGATGCTGGGGAAGGCGTAGAAGGCACCTGCCGGTTCCACTACGTCGAGGCCCATGGCGTATAAGGCTGCGAGGACGCGTTCGCGGCGGGCTCGGTAGACTTTGAGCATGGGGGTTGGGTCGACGGTCAGGGCTCGAGCTGCGGCGTCCATCTCGAAGGAGACGGCGCTCGATACTAGGTATTGGTGAGCTTTTGCGATCTCGGCGATGACGGGTGCCTCTGCTGCGAGCCAGCCCAGGCGCCAGCCGGTCATGGCCCAGGGCTTGGAGAAGCTCTCGATGATCACCGTCTGCTCGCGCAGCTCCGGGTGTCGCTGGGCAAAACGCTCGTAACCATCCACATAGACCAAACGGTTGTACACGTCGTCGCAGACCACGTAGATGCCCGACTGCTCCGCCACGCGCGCCACGGCATCGAGCGATGCCGCGTTGAGGATGCAGCCCGTGGGATTGTTGGGCGAGCAGATGACGATGGCCTTGGTCGCTGGGGTCACACAGGCGCGAAGCGCTTCCTCGTCAACCTGAAATTGCGCAGGTTCCGTATCCAAAAAGACCGCTTTGGCGTGATTGGCCACGACGATGCTCTCGTACAGACCAAAAGCCGGCGTGGGGATAATAACCTCGTCGCCGGGGTTGAGCATAGCCATGAATGTTGCCGACAGGGCCTCGGTCGCGCCGTCGGTCAGGATGACCTCGTCGGCGGAAAACGCCAGGCGCGCATCCCCCATGTAGGCAGACAGTGCCTCGCGCAGGGCGGGGCGACCGTTGTTGGGCGGATAGTGTGTGTCGCCGCGGCCCAGTGCGGCGGTCACCTCGGCGCTAATCACATCGGGCGTGGGAAAATCAGGCTCGCCGAGCGCAAGCGCGATGCATCCCGGATGCTGGGCGGCGAGCGCGTTGATTCGGCGGATACCGGAGGGCTTGAGCGTGGCAAGCGAGGTATTCATGGGCAGGCGCATGGCGTTCCTTTCGTAAGGGTTGCACTAGGATAGCGCGGCGAGGCGCTGCCAGACGGTGTAACCTAAACGGAAACCAACCGGAAAGGAGGCGGCATGGAGACGACCGCGCGCGGCGATGCACCAAAAACGTTGCAGACCATTGCGTATATCAGCATTCCCAATAGCGCCGATCTTGAGTTTTTGCTCTGGGACCTGCAGGATGCCATCGCCGCCTATGCTCAGCTTTCCGGTACTTCGTTCCCCCGTCTGGTCGCTCTGGGGACGGATGATGGCGGCAGCACTGCGGACGGCATTGTATTCGCTGTTGAGAATGCGCTCAATAACGAGGCGATGAGCGTCGTTGAGCAGGCGCTTGATTGCCTTGGGGGCACGGAAGCGTGCGTCTATGTCGTTGTTCAAGCCGGCTGTGGGAGTCCCGAGCGGGCGCACACGGTCGTTGGCCATCTGCGCGAAGCGTGCGAGCGTCGGGGGTTGTCGTGGTGCGGTGGCATTGTCGTCTGCACCGGCGCTGGCATCGCAGCGCTTTGCCGCTCCCCACGCATGGGCCTCTTGCGCCGACCGTTTTCCGAAGCCATGGACAAGCTCGTGGGTGCGGTGCGTATGGGTTGCTCGGTTGAGCATGCACAGCGACTCGGCGGCGGCAGTGCCGAGGACATCGACACCAATGGCATGGTTTTTGCCGAGCCAGCCGTGCCGGCGCCAATCTGGCAAGCCGTTATAAAACGCCTTGGCGCTCACGCTCAATCAAATATTTAAACTAACGAGCGCCCCAATCAACGGCATCGCGCCAGCGCTCAACAAGCCACTCCAAACGCCATGCCGCGTTGGCGGGACTTGTCGACGGCAGAACGATGGCCGGCAGCCCGGTGCGTTCTTGTAGATAGCGCTTGTAGAGCCGACCAGCTGTACCACCGTTGCATATCACCTGCTCAATGGGAGCTGCACCGGCAATGCGCTCGATATGTGCCGGCACAACGTTGCGAATGCTCGCGTCACTCGAGCCCTTGATGTCACAGCTCTCGATCACGTCCCACAGGGCCACACCGCCGTTGAGCAGCATAGCCCGCTTGGCGGCAATCGAGACGTCGAGCGTCGCAGGCTCGCCGCTCGCCAAAGAGTCGCCCTCGTTGGGCGGCACGGGCACACCGAGGCACGCGGCCATCACACGCCAAAAGCGATTCTGAGGGTTGCCGTAATAAAAGGCATTGGCGCGCGAAAGCACCGAGGGAAACGAGCCCAACACCAAAACGCGCGAGCGCCCGTCAAACACGGGCTCAAACCCATGCTCAATATGTTGATAGCCCTCGTCGGACGCAGCCATGGCCTAGGCCCTCAACAGATAGCGCACCTCGTAGGGTGCAAGCTCAAGGGTACCCGTCAGCTCGACCGTGGGCGCATCGTCGACAAGCAGGTCGACAAAGGAGCCGTTGAGCTCGCCGGCTCCAAAGGTATAGGGCTCGTTCACGGCATTGACCGCCACGAGCACCGTCGCATCGTCGCAAGTGCGCTCGAACAGCAGCTGCTTGTTCTGGATCACCACGTTGCGATATGCACCGTAGTTGAGGGCACGGGCCGCCGCGTCGTTTGCCGAGCGCAGGTGCGCGAGCTGCTTGACAAATGCCGTCAGCTCGTTGGGCGCAGGCTCATCGAGCGCAGGTCGCAGCGCCCAGTCACCATCGGGGCCGCCCTTTTCGCCGGCAATCCCCCACTCGCTGCCATAGTAGACGCACGGGATGCCCGGCATGCCAAACAGCATGCCGTAGGCGGGGCGCAGGCAGGACTTGTCCGTCAGGATGCTCGCCAGGCGCGGCACGTCATGGTTGTCGACAAACGACAGCAGATGCTTGCCGCGATAAATGCACCACGGGTCACCACCAAACTGGCGATGCAGCGAGTGGGCGATCTCGAACATGTTGACCGAGTTAAAGCTGGAGTACAGGCCCTTGTAGCACTCGTAGTTGGTGCAGGAGTCGAGCATCTCGTCGTTGACGATCTGGTTGTAGTCGCCGTGGAGCGTCTCGCCGATCAGCACAAAATCGGGCTTGAGCTCGCGGGTAAAGGTATGCAGACGACGCATGAAGTCGCGGTCGAGCATATAGGCGACGTCCAAGCGCAGACCGTCGATGCTAAAGACCTCGGCCCAGTGACGCACGGACTCAAGCAGGTAATCGACCACGGCGGGGTTTTGTAGGTTGAGCTTCACGAGCTCAAAATGGCCCTCCCAGCCCTCATACCAAAAACCATCGCCGTAGCACGAGTCACCGTCAAAGCTGATATGGAACCAATCCTTGTAGGGCGAGTCCCACTTGCGCTCCTGAACATCGCGGAAGGCCCAAAAGCCGCGACCGACGTGGTTGAAGACGGCATCAAGCACCACGCGGATGCCATGGGCGTGCAGCGTCTCGCACACGGCGGCAAAATCGGCATCCCCACCCAGGCGACGGTCGATATGGCGCAGGCTGCGCGTGTCGTAACCGTGGCTGTCGGATTCGAGCGGCGGGTTAATGAGCACAGCACCGATGCCGAGTTCCTGCAGGTAGCCGGCCCATTGGGCGATTTTCATAATCGGAGCATCGGGGTTGGGCGCGGCGTTGGCGGCCTGGGCGAGTTCATCCTCGGCAACGGGGGCGGCGTTTTCGCGCGGAGCTCCGCAAAAGCCCAGCGGATAGATCTGATAGAACGTCGTCTCGTATGCCCACATAGCAACCTCCCGGTAAGCTCAACACAACGACATCCATTGTATGCCCGGCTTGTATCCTCTCCCCCAAAATAAGTTGCGGTGGAATAGTTCCTGTTTGAGCCTTCAGAGGCCTTAAACAGGAACTATTTCACCGCAACTGATGAGGGGACGTGGTTAGGCGACGGGCTTGGCGCGGCGTATGGCCGGGAACAGCACCGTGATGGCGAGGATGACGCCCACGACAGCGATCGTGCCGCCTGCGTAGCCGATCCAGGCGATGCCGGGGCCCGACACCACGGCGCCACCGATTGCGGTGCCCGTGCCGATCCCCAGGTTGAACAGGCCCGAGAAGATCGACATGGCGACAGCCGACGAGTCCGCCGGCGTGTACTTGATGAGCTCGGCCTGAAACGCCACGTTAAAGGCCGTGGAGCAGCAGCCCCATAGCGCGCAAACAGCGAGAACGGCGACGAGCGACGGTGCAACCGGACCCATGAGCAGCAGAGCCACCGGCACGCCGGAGAGCGTAATCGCGAGAAACGGGAACCGGTGCCCATCGAACAGGCGGCCAAACAGCCAGCTTCCGAGCAGACCAGAGCAGCCGAACGCCGTCAGCGTCATAGTGATGGCGCCCGCGTCGACGTGCGCGACCTGTGCCAGGAACGGCTCGATATAGCTGTAACCCGCATAATAGCCGGTCGCCATAAAGACCGTGACCGCATAAAGCGCGATGAGGAACGGGTTCTTGAGCAGCTCGGGAAGCTGTTTGAGCGTAAAGCGCTCACCCGCCGGCATGGCCGGGAACACCGCTGCCTGGTACACCACCGCGGCGGCAGAAAAGACCCCGACCACGGCAAACGTCATGCGCCAGCCCACGGCCAGGCCGATGGCGCGGCCGATCGGCAGGCCAAAGATCTGCGCGATGGACGAGCCCGTGGCAATCATGCTGATGGCGAGCGCCCCGTGGCGACTGTCAACCAGGCGCGAGGCCATGATCGAGGCGACCGACCAGAACACGGCATGCGCGCAGGCGACCACCAGGCGCGCACAGACCAGGATGGGATATGTCGGTGCCACAGCGGACAGGAACTGACCCAGCGAGAACACGGCAAGCACGCCGAGCAGCATACGCTTGAACTCAAAGCGCGAGGCGAACACCATAAGCGGCAACGACAGCAGCATGACGCCCCAGGCGTAGACCGAGATCATGATGCCTGCCTGGGCCTCGGTGAGCGAAAACGACGCGGCGATATCAGTCAGAAGGCCAATGGGCATGAACTCCGACGTGTTGAATACGAACGCACAGCAGGCGAGCCCGATAAGCGGGAGCCACCGTTTGAGTGAGATGCCATCTTGCCTTGCCTGAGTCATGTAGGAAACCTCTCCGATTGTCTTGAGCGGTGGGCGATTATATAGCAACGGCCCCGCATCCGTCAGTACAGATGCGGGGCCGCAATCAACTCAATACACAGAGGTGGCGGCGTCAATTAATAGCTAAGCCAACCCCAGCAATATGCCCGCCGAATGCACGACAAACGCCACGATCCAGGCGACCGTCACTTGAAACGCGAACACGGCAACGGCATAGCGCGCGCCCAGCTCGCTCTTGACGGCACCGATGGACGCCACGCAGGGCGGGTACAGCAGCGTAAAGACCAGGAACACGTAAGCGGTAAACGGCGAAAACATGGTTGACAGCACCGCGGGCGACGTTGCGCCCAAAAGCACCGTGAGGGTCGAGATGACGCTCTCCTTGGCGATAAGTCCGGTGACGAGCGCCGTCGAGGCGCGCCAGTCGCCGAAGCCGAGCGGGGCCAACACCGGCGCGATGATGCTACCCAGACCGGCAAGTAGACTCTGCGACTGATCGGCGACCACATTAAAGCGAATGTCGAACGTCTGAAGGAACCAGATGACAACGGTAGCGGCAAAGATAATGGTAAAAGCCTTGGTAATAAAGTCCTTGGCCTTATCCCATGCCAGCATCACCGTCGTCTTGACGCTCGGCAGGCGGTAATTGGGGAGCTCCATGATAAACGGCACCGGGTCTCCCTTAAATGCCGTGCGGTTGAGCACCAAAGCCGCGATGCAACCGACCGCAATGCCAATCAGATAGAGCGAGACCATGGCGGGAACCGTCGCCTGCGGGAAAAACGCCCCGCACAGCAGACCGTAGACCGGCAACTTGGCCGAGCAGCTCATGAACGGCGTGAGCATGACCGTCATCTTGCGGTCGTGCTCGGATGGGAGCGTACGGGTCGACATGATAGCCGGCACGGTGCAGCCAAAACCGACGAGCATGGGGACGAAGCTGCGGCCCGAAAGGCCAAAGCGACGCAGTACCTTATCCATGACAAAGGCCACGCGTGCCATGTATCCGGAGTCTTCCAGAATGGAAAGGAACAAAAAGAGCACGACGATAATCGGCAGGAAGGTCAGCACGCTGCCCACGCCCGTAAGCACGCCGTCGACAGCCAGCGAGCGCACCACGTCGTTGGTGCCGAACGCCTTGAGACCCGCATCGGCCGAGGCGATGATGGCAGCGATGCCGTCCTCCATGAATCCCTGCAACGCCGCGCCGATCACGCCAAACGTCAGCCAAAAGACGAGGCCCATGATCACCAGAAACGCCGGAATGGCTGTGTAGCGACCCGTCAGGATGCGGTCGATCTTGACGGAGCGCACGTGCTCGCGGCTCTCGTGCGGCTTGACGACGCAGCGCCCACACACGTCGCCGATAAAGCTAAAGCGCATATCGGCCAGCGCGGACAGGCGGTCGGTGCCGGCCTCGCCCTCCATCTGGGTAATGATGTGCTCGATGGCGTCGAGCTCGTTGCGATCCAGGTGAAGCGCCTCGGTCACCAGCTCGTCGCCCTCAACCAGCTTGGTCGCCGCAAAACGCACCGGGAAATGCGCCGTCGCGGCATGGTCCTCGATAAGGTTGGCGATGCCGTGAATGCAGCGATGCAGCGCGCCGCCGTCTGGACCATCGGGCGCGCAGAAGTCCAGGCGACCGGGGCGCTCGCGGAACCGCGCCACGTGCAAGGCATGATCCACCAACTCGCCGATGCCCTCGTTGCGGGCAGCGCTAATGGGGACAACAGGCACGCCCAACAGGCTCTCGAGCAGGTTGACGTCCACGGCGCCGCCGTTGGCCGTCACCTCGTCCATCATGTTGAGCGCGATGACCATGGGGCGGTCGAGCTCCATAAGCTGCAGCGTCAGGTACAGGTTACGCTCGATGTTGGTGGCGTCGATGATATCGATGATGGCGTCGGGATTTTCGTCCAAGATGAATTGGCGGCTGACGATCTCTTCGCCCGTGTACGGCGACAGCGAATAGATGCCGGGCAGGTCGGTAACGCTTGCCTCGGGGTGGTTGCGGATGGTGCCATCTTTGCGGTCGACCGTCACGCCGGGAAAGTTACCGACGTGCTGGTTGGAGCCCGTCAGCTGGTTGAACAGCGTGGTCTTGCCGCAGTTTTGGTTGCCGGCGAGAGCAAAATGCAGCGGTGCGCCCTCGGGCACGGCCGTTTTTGCCGCACGGGGCGAATACGTCCCCTCGCCCAGTGCCGGGTGCTCCGTCGTGCCGATTGCGGCGTTAGCGCGCGGACCCGTATCTGTGTCGTGAACACCTACGAGCTCGATGCGAGCGGCGTCGTCCTTGCGCAGCGTCAACTCGTAGCCGCGCAGGCGAATCTCGAGCGGGTCGCCCATAGGGGCGTACTTCATCATGGTGACTTCGGTGCCCGGCGTTAGGCCCATGTCCAAAATATGCTGTCGGAGTGCCTGATCGTCCGATGCCACCGATGCGACAACGGCGTCCTTTCCAATCTCGAGTGTATCGAGCTTCACGCGCTCATCCTTTCGTTAGACGCGGTTAACCGTTTACCGGGGCTAACCAACTCGTAACGACAAATGATAGCGCTCTGAACTATTTTATAAAGTCAAATACCGATGTTTACCTGCGCAAACTTTATGCGGTGCGCCCCGAAAGCTCTTTGCGCATACCGCTCAGCGAGATCGAAATGGAACCCGACCGCGCGGTAGCAGTGAGTCGATCACCCTCAACCGACCCCGTGCATGTAAAGGGCGCCTTGCCCATCAAGACGTGGGAGATAGTACCCGAGAGCTCAAAGAAATCGCCCTCAGCGCGGGCACCCGAGAGAGCGATATTGAGACCCTTGACGTTTAGTACTGCCCTGAGCGCGCCGTTCACCCCATGTGAAAACGTCACCTCGCCGCGCTTGCTCCCCACCGGCGTCTGGGCCAAAACCACATACGTACCCTCAAGCATGGCTCCTCCTCTGAGTAGGCTTTTTGAAACGGGCAAGTAGTCTACTTTTACATATGGCGTTCCAGGAAGCGGAAGGCCAGGCGGATCCAGGGACGGACGGAAACCTGCTTGTCCTCGTTGTCGACCGCGGTATTGGCGTTGCCGAGCGAAAGGCCGTGGCCACCCTGGTCAAAGACGTGCATCTCACATGCAACACCCTCCTCGGCCATGCGCTGCGCGAACGGGTAGACCTGCGCGACCGGCGCCGTCTTATCGTCCGAAACGCCCCACACAAAGGTCGGGGGCATCTGGCGCGAAACGTGCGTGGTAGGGCAAATGTCGGTCAGGTGCTCATCGGTCGCCTCGCCGCCCGTCACCATCGACAGATAGTCGTTGAGCAAATCGCGCCCTGTCTTGCCACCCGTCTTGGGCACGCGCAGGTCGATGCGCGGGTCGCGCGTCTGCATATCGCGCACATAGGCAAGGTCGAGCAACGGATAGCCCAGCACCACGGCGTCGGGACGAATATCCTCCGGACGAGCCCCGGCAAGGCCCGCGAAGGGTCCAGTCTTCCACTGCGTTGCCAACGAGGCGCAGATCATGCCGCCCGCCGAGAAACCCACGATGCACACGCGCTTGGGATCGACATGCCACTCGTCGGCGTTGGCGCGCACGGTAGCGACCATCTTGGCGAGGTCCGCCTGCGGGTGCGGAAAGCTCACGTCGCCCGTGGCGCTCGTCACATAGTTGAGCACAAAGGCCTGGTAGCCGCGGTCCAAAAACGCAAACGCCACCGGGTCCTGCTCGTGCGGAGCGATATGCGTAAACCCGCCTCCGCCGCAGATGATCACCGCGGGGCGGCGGCCATTGGGCTTGTCGGGCAGCGGCTCGGCACCCAGATACGTAAACGTCGCCGGATAATCCTCGGTCGGCTCCTCGCCCCACAGCGCGTGATTCTCGACAATCATATGTGCTCCCTTCGCGCAGATTATGCGCACTATTTTTTTCGTCCTCAAGCGTACCCCAGTTGGACCCATGGCGCAGAAACACTCACGCAATAAGTTCCCTTTCAACTGATATATCACATAATCCCAGCTCAGCGCTATCGTTTCACAGCGTAAAATAGGAGCGCTGACCGTGCCGGGAAACACATACGAAACGTTTCCGGCTTCATTACACGCGTGCCATATGCGCGCTTGATACGTTGGAGGCAACTATGGGTCTGCTCGATTCGCTTAAGTCCACCTTCACCTCGACGGGCGAGGCGTCCGTTCCGCCCGCAGCAAGCTTCGCCACCCGCGAAGGCGTCATCTATGCCCCCGTCAACGGCGTGCTCGTCAACCTGGACGAGGTCCCCGACGAGACCATCGCCTCGGGCATGCTCGGCCAGGGCTACGGCATCGAGCCCATTACCGGCACCATTTACGCCCCCGCCAACGGTCGCATCGGCGCCACCACCGTCACCAACCACTCCATCGGCATGATCACCGAAGACGGCCTACGCGTGTTTATCCACGTCGGCCTGGGCACCGTGGAAATGAACGGCAAGGGTTTTGCCCGCTTTGTCGAGATGGGCGATGTAGTCAAGGCCGGCCAGCCGCTCATCAGCTTCGACCGCGACGCCATTAAGGCCGCTGGCCACGAGGACATCGTGACCGTCATCGTCTCCGAGCTCGATCGTCTTAAGAGCATCGACCACGTCGGCGAGTCCGGTACGCTTATCGGCGGCAACCCGCTCGTCAAGCTGGGCGACCCGCTGCTGGTGGCCAAGACCAAGTAGCAGACCACTGTCACATAACGGGCCAACCGCCTGTGCATCTTTGCCGCATCTGTGTTGTTGTTTTTGCCTATGTAGAGGTTCCGAAACGTTTCTACATAGGCAGCTGAGCATCAACGCAGGTGCGGCTTTTGCGTAGCGAAGCATCGCCCCGTGGCATGTTGTTCAACCGCACGAACCCCCTTCCCATGTCCGCGCAGAGCGCTAGACTGCTAGGTCGACATTGGAGGAAAGATCGATGCAAAACACACCCACGGGCGCCGCACATGCCGCGCCTCAACGCAGCCAACGCATCGTCGCGCTCGACGGGCTCCGCGCCCTCGCCATCGCCGGCGTCGTCCTATATCACCTTCGCCCCAGCCGCCTGACCGGCGGTTTTTTGGGCGTTACACTCTTCTTTACGCTGAGTGGCTATCTCGCCACCAAAAGCATTATGCGAGCAACGGCACGCGACGGGTTCTCATACCCGCGCTATATCTGCCGCCGCGTCACGCGCCTTATGCCACCGATTCTTGTAACCATCGCGCTTACCGCCGTGGCCACCTATATCGCGGCTCCGAGCCTGCTGCCTAAGGTGCAGCAGGACGCTCTGCCGTCGGCATTGTTCTTGAGCAACTTGTTCTATATCTTTCGCAACGTCTCGTATTTTGCCGCCGCAGGACTCCCCTCGCCGCTCACGCACCTGTGGTTCTGCGGTGTCCAGATGCAGTTCTATCTGGTATGGCCACTCATCCTTATGGTGCTCTGTAGCAAAACTAGGTCGCGCAACACCGCTATCGGCGTCACGATCACGTTCATACTGATATCAACAGCAGCGATGGCCCTCATGTTCGACCCCATGGCCGACACATCGCGCGTCTACTACGGAACCGACGCCCGTGCCGCCGAGCTTCTATGCGGAGCCTTAGCCGCCATCGCTGCGCCGCGTCTGCGCGAGATGCTGAGCGGCGACGCCCGTACCCCCGGCGCCAGCAAGGGTATCTCGAAGGTCAACGTGGTCTCCGTCGCGTGGCTCGCTGCCGTCGTAGTCGGCGCGTTCACGCTGACCGGAGAGAACCCCCTGCTCTACCGCGGTGGCTTTTTGCTGCTCGCCCTGCTCACCGGGCTTCTTATCATCTGCGTGCAAAACACGGAATGTATCGTGCGTCGCCTGTTGTCGGTCAAGCCGCTCGTCTGGCTGGGCCAGCGCTCGTTCTCGGTCTATCTGGTGCACTATCCCCTATTGCTTCTTATGAACCCCGCAACCCGCACTACCCGCATCGCCTGGTGGGAGCAGGTATTACAGCTTGTATTGATCCTTGCGGTAGCCGAGGTTTTCTATCGCCTCGTCGAACGCCTTTGGTCCAACAGGCCGGCCCAACAGGACAGCGCGGCAAGAAAGCACGTCCTCGCGCCCGCCATGGTGCTCCCCGCGCTTGGCGCCGCATGCGTCGCTGCACTTGCCTTCGCGCCACTTGACTGGGCAGGCATCGCCACCGCCCGCGCCGAGCAGCTCCGCCCCGAGCTTGTCCAAAACGCAGCCTCGCCCAAGGACAACGGCGCCGGCGGCAAGAGCGCCGAGTCCACATCCAACCAAGACGCTCAGCCCAACGACGCCGCTCAGCAAAAGTCCAAAGAAGGTCCTATCGCCGAAAAGGTCCCCAAGAACTTGGACTGGAAGAGCTTTACCTACGACGAGGCGACCGGAACCTGCGACGCCCACGTGCTCATGATCGGCGACTCGGTCACCGCAGGTGCCCAACCTGGCATTCAGGCGGTGCTTCCCAACGCGTACATCGACGGCGTGGTGAGCCGCCAGTTCTACACCTTCCAGGATGTCTACGCGCAGGACAGCGCCAACTACGACCCGAGCGTGGTCATCTGTGCACTTGGCACCAATGGCCTTATTCGCGACCCGCAGCAGGTGCAGGACGTGATCAATGCCGTGGGCGGCAAGCCCATCTACTTTGTGACCGTGCGCGTGCCGCTCGAGCTGCAGGACCGCAACAACCAGACGATCCGCGACGTCTGCGCCCAAAACGACAACGCCGGCGTCATCGACTGGAACGGCGCCTCAGAGGGCCACAGCGAATACCTTGTCGACGACGGCACACACCTCACCCAGGCGGGAATCGGCACCTACGCAGCCCTCATCCGCCAAGCCATCTGCGGACACTAGACAACGTAAAGCAGGAACCTGTATGGCGCCCACGTCACGCCCATACATCACACCTGACGTTTTGCTACGCTCCACTCGCGGGTTAGAATGGTTAACTGTTTGGAAATAATCCGTACAACCGTTATGGGAGGATACGTGAACCGCACCAAAATCGCGCAGCTCTATACGCACGCCGAGTCGCTCGGTGGCCAGACCGTCACCGTTGCCGGCTGGGTCAAGTCCGTCCGCGACATGAAGAACTTTGGCTTCGTTACGCTCAACGACGGCAGCTGCTTCCGCGACCTGCAGGTCGTCATGAACCGCGAGGCGCTCGACAACTACGACGAGATCGCCCATCAAAACGTCTCGGCCGCCCTCATCTGCACCGGCACCGTCAAGCTGACCCCCGATGCGCCCCAGCCCTTCGAGCTTTCTGCCGCTTCCATCGAGGTCGAGGGCACGAGCGCCCCGGATTACCCGCTGCAGAAGAAGCGCGCAACCGTCGAGTTCCTGCGCACCCAGCAGCACCTGCGCCCGCGCACCAACCTGTTCCGCGCCGTGTTCCGCATCCGCTCTGTCGCGGCTGCCGCCATTCACCGCTTCTTCCAGGAGCAGGGCTTTGTCTACGTCAACACCCCCATCATCACCACGAGTGACTGCGAGGGCGCCGGCGAGATGTTCCGCGTGACCACGCTTGACCCCAAAGACCCGCCCCTCACCGAGGCCGGCGAGGTCGACTGGAGCCAGGACTTCTTTGGCAAGCATGCGAGCCTCACCGTTTCCGGACAGCTCAATGCCGAGAACTTCGCCATGGCCTTTGGCGACGTGTACACCTTTGGCCCCACCTTCCGTGCCGAAAACTCCAACACCACGCGCCATGCCGCCGAGTTTTGGATGATCGAGCCCGAGATGGCCTTCGCCGACCTCAACGACTACATGGACAACGCCGAGGCCATGCTCAAGTATGTCCTCAAGGACGTCATGGCAACCTGCCCCGACGAGCTCAATATGCTCAACAAGTTTGTGGACAAGGGTCTGCTCGAGCGCCTGGACCATGTCGCCAACTCCGACTTTGCCCGCGTCACCTATACCGAGGCCGTCGAGATCCTGGAGCAGGCCGTCGCCGCCGGTCACAAGTTTGACTATCCCGTGAGCTGGGGCATCGACCTGCAAACCGAGCACGAGCGCTTCCTGACCGAGGAGCACTTTAAGCGCCCGACCTTCGTAACCGACTACCCGGCCGAGATCAAGGCGTTCTACATGCGCATGAACGAGGACGGCAAGACCGTCGCCGCCGCCGACTGCCTGGTTCCCGGTATCGGCGAGATTATCGGCGGCTCCCAGCGCGAAGAGCGCCTGGATCTGCTCGAGGCCCGCATCAAGGATCTGGGTATGAATCCCGACCAGTACAAGTACTACCTCGACCTGCGCCGCTACGGTTCCTGCAAGCACGCCGGCTACGGTCTGGGCTTCGAGCGCTTGGTGATGTACCTCACCGGCGTGGGCAACATCCGCGACGTCCTGCCGCACCCGCGCACCGTGGGCAACGCCGACTTCTAATCGTCGGGCACTAGCTCGCGTCGCCACGCGCAACACTCATCGCACAAGCGCCTCTCGACATCGGCCGAGAGGCGCTTTTTTCAACAGCACCCGTCAAGCTTTTGGCAAGGTTTTGGTCAGTTAGGCAGGGTTGTTGAAAACTCGACCCGCCGTTTGCCGACAACCATCGACCGTCCAAGGCGCCACGTGTCCTTGGCCAGGCTCCGCGCCCTAGGCTCTGATCTGCCATCGCCAAAAAAGGAAAGGACGTGGGCGCTATGACCGAAGCCGTTGTTGAAAACTACGAGACCACGACCAGGGGCTCCGCCTCGATGGCAGCCTATCGCGCCGTGCGCATCCTGCAGCTCTTGAGCGAGAACACCGGCGAGGACAAAGCGCTGCTTTCCGACGAGCTGGTCGAGCTCCTCGCCCATCCCGACGACCCCGCCCGCATGCCCATCTCGGCGGCACGCCGCAGCATCTATACCTCGATATCGGCACTTCGTCACGCCGGATACGAAATCGACTATAAACGCGGCGTGGGCTATCGGCTCCTCACCCGCCCGCTTGCTGACGAGGAGATCATACGGCTCCACGGCATGGTCATGCGCAACCGATCGACGCCCATAGCCATTCGAAAGAGCATGGCGCAGCACCTGGTCGCCATGGCGAGCGCCGATGTTCGCGGCTATCTCGATATGCCCGAACCGGCACCGGCCGCCAACGACGCGCCCGTCAAGACAACGCGTCCGCGCGCCAAGCGTATCGACACGTGCGAGCTCGTCGAACAGGCCATCGACCATGGAACAACCGTCAGCTTTGATATCTCAAACGTCCTGACCCGGGGCGAAACCGAGGTGGTGCGGATGACGGTCCGGCCCTTTGCAATCAGGCAGCGCGATGGCGTCTCGTATCTGCTGGGAACGGTCTACGACACCCGAGGCGCCGACGACACCCTGCGCACCGTTGAGGTCAGCCGCATGAGAAACGTCAGCACGCGTTTGCTCGACGGCAAGAAACTCTTTGCCGCGCTAGACGAAGAAGACAGCCCCGCGCCCGCAGCGTAAGCCCCGTTACCGTCCGTCATTCCTCAGCACCGCCCGTCCAGTTCAGTATTAAAAAACTCGCCAGGATGTTGTAAAAATGGACAACGGCGTTACTATAGTCCCACTTGCACTTTTTCCTAGTGCAGTGTTTCCAGCCATTTTTATACTGGGGGTAATGATATGAAGGACATCACCATCAGCCGCAGGAGCCTTCTTGTCTCCGCCGGCCTGCTCGCGCTCGCCCCGCTCGCCGGATGCGGTGGCAACTCTGGTTCCGGCTCCGCTGCCGCCGATTCCGACTACACCATCGGCGTTCTGCAGCTCACCGAGCACTCCGCGCTCGATGCCGCCAACGACGGCTTCGTCAAGGCCATCAAGAAGAGTGGCCTTAAGGTCAAGATCGACCAGAAGAACGCCCAGAACGACCAGTCCACGTGTAAGTCCATTGCCGACAAGTTCGTAGGCGACGGCGTCGACCTGATCTATGCCATCGCTACGCCCGCCGCGCAGGCTGCCGCCGGCGCCACGGCCGATATCCCCATCGTTGGCTGCGCCATCACCGACTACGCCGCTTCCGGCCTGGTCCAGGACAACGACAAGCCCGGCACCAACGTCACGGGCGCTTCCGACCTCACCCCGGTCGCCGAGCAGCTCGAGATGATGCAGAAGGTCCTGCCCGACGTTAAGAAGGTCGGCCTCCTCTACTGCACCGCCGAGTCCAACTCTGACGTCCAGATCAAGGCAGCCAAGAAGGAGCTCGACAAGCTGGGCCTGGAGTACACCGACTTCACCGTTTCGAGCTCCAACGAGATCCAGTCCGTCGTCGAGTCTGCCGTGGGCAAGGTCGACGCGCTCTACTCCCCCACCGACAACACCATCGCCGCGGGTGCTTCGCAGGTCGGCCAGATCTGCAAGGAGAACAAGCTCCCCTTCGTTACCGGCGAGGAGGGCATGTGCAAGGCCGGCGGCCTATTCACCCTCTCCATCAACTATGAGGACCTGGGCTACGCTGCAGGCGAGATGGCCGTTAAGATCCTGAAGGGCGAGGCTAAGCCCGAGGATATGGCTATCGAGCACCTCTCGAGCAAGGACCTGGTCGTCGTCAAGAACGACGAGATGGCCGAGGCGCTGGGCATCGATCTTTCCGCCCTGGACGAGTAGCACCATGCGCCGTAACGCATCTAGGGTTCGTTCTCGCGCCATAGCTGCGTTATTCAATATCTGAGCCATTGGGGCGAACGTCATAGATCGGCGTTCGCCCTGCTTGTTTCGGATATAACAAAACGTTTGCCTGCCGTTCTTATATTCATTGTTACCGCTATTATGGAACCTCACGTGTCCACCCTATCCTAGGAGGTATGAAGCATGCTCATTGCATTGCAGGGCGCCGTTTCGCAGGGCGTCCTCTGGGGCATTATGGTGCTCGGCGTGTTTATCACGTTCCGCCTGCTCGACATCCCCGATATGACCTGCGACGGCAGCTTTGCCCTCGGCGGCTGTGTTTGCGCCGTGCTCATCGTCAATAACAACGTCGACCCGCTGCTCGCCGTGCTTGCCGGCATGTGCGCTGGCGCCATCGCGGGCGCTGTCACGGGCATCTTGACCACCGTTTTTGAGATTCCTGCAATCCTCGCCGGAATCCTTACACAGATCAGTCTGTGGTCCATCAACCTGCGCATCATGGGCAAATCCAACACGCCCATCCTTGCCAAGGGCACCATCTTCTCATCCGTCAGCCACATGACGGGCCTGCCGCAGTCCACCGTTGCCATCATCCTGGGCATTGTGCTGGCCGTGGCCATCGTCGCCATCCTGTACTGGTTCTTTGGCACCGAGATCGGCTCGGCGCTGCGTGCCACCGGCAACAACGAGTACATGATCCGCGCCCTGGGCGTCAACACCAACTCCACCAAGATGATCGCCCTCGTGCTCTCTAACGCCCTTATCGGCCTTTCGGGTGCACTCATCTGCCAGAGCCAAAAGTATGCCGACATTGGCATGGGCACCGGCGCCATCGTTATCGGTCTTGCCGCCATCGTCATCGGCGAGGTGCTCGGCCGTCTGCTGCCCGGCGGTCTGACGCAGTTTAGCGTCCGTCTTGCCTCTGCCGTCTTTGGCTCCGTGGTGTACTTCCTCATTCGCGCCATCGTGCTGCAGCTGGGCATGGACGCCAACGACATGAAGCTGCTCTCCGCCGTGATCGTTGCCGTGGCCCTGTGCGTGCCCGTGGTTTGGGAGCGCTATAAGCTCCGCAGCTCCTACACGAAGGGGGATGAGGCAGATGCTTAAGCTCTCGCACGTCAAAAAGACCTTTAACAAGGGCACCGTCACCGAGAAGCGCGCACTCACCGGCGTCGACCTCACCCTGAACGATGGCGACTTTGTAACCGTGATTGGCGGCAACGGCGCCGGCAAGTCCACGCTGCTCAATATGATCGCCGGCGTGTATCCGCTCGATTCGGGCGTTATTGAGCTCGACGCCAACGATATCTCGCGTCTGAGCGAGTCGCAGCGCGCCAAGTACCTGGGCCGTGTTTTCCAGGACCCCATGCGCGGCACTGCAGCCGACATGCAGATCGCCGAGAATCTAGCCCTCGCCAAGCGCCGCGGCCAGCGTCGAGGTCTTTCGTGGGGCGTCACCAAGGCCGAAAAGGACGAGTACGTTGAGCTGCTCAAGCGTCTGGACCTTGGTCTGGATACGCGCCTTAACGCTAAGGTCGGCCTGCTCTCGGGCGGGCAGCGCCAGGCACTCACCCTGCTGATGGCCACGCTCACCAAGCCGCGCCTGTTGCTGCTCGACGAGCACACGGCGGCCCTCGACCCCAAGACGGCTTCTAAGGTACTCAACCTGACCGAGGAGATTGTCGACGAGAACCACCTGACCACGCTCATGGTCACGCATAACATGAACGACGCCATCCGTCTGGGCAACCGTCTGATCATGATGCACGAAGGCCACGTGATCTACGACGTGGCGGGCGATGAGAAGAAGTCGCTCACCGTCGCCGACCTACTGCAGAAGTTCGAGGAGGTCTCGGGCGGCGAGCTCGCCAACGACCGCATGCTGCTGAGCTAACACCTTGGAAAACCACCACAAAGGGGACAGGCACCTTTGTGGTGGTTTTCGTTAACCCTTATATCAAGCACAGAAGCCCGTC
>URBQ01000036.1 GCA_900546115.1 uncultured Collinsella sp. | reverse complement strand
CCGCACATGTACGGATGAATGTGGGAGGTGTTCGGATAAAGTTGATAATCAAGGGCGGAGGAAAACACGTGGCACCTTTTTTATTATCTGAGCCTTCGAGATATTGAGCTTCTAGAATGTGCTGTATTCGCCGTAGCGAATTAAAGATACGGTGTGGAACGGGCACTGAATGGGCGTTACGATATTCGGCATACCAAGAGGACATTTCGTTAAAGAACTTCTCAAGATCAATTCTTAGGAATTCGTTTAACAGCTCTTTTGCAGACCAATGCTGTTCGAATTCCGCTCCTTCACATTCTTGATCCTTATCGGGTTTTGCGTTTGTCAGTTGTTTGCAACAGAGATGCAAAGAGGTATCTCTGTCAAACCGAATGAAGCTAGCCCTAACACGCCAGGTCAGAGCTATTAAATTGGCACCTTGCATATTTCTTAAACCAGCACAACTTTCAAAATCAAATATACTTTGTGCCATTGTGCCACTTTGCCGTGTTCAATAGGAGTCGAGCAAGAAAGAAGTCCAAAGGAGGACGGAAAATGTTCGACGGCACCCTGTTTGAACTGGTTAATTCCACCAAGCGCGATGAGCTTGAAGATATCGTTTGCGAAGTTATGACCATCTGTGATGAGCTGAAGGTGGGCCTTTCTGAGGAGCGCGGGCTCGGCTTCTTTGAAGACTGTGCCCGTCAAAGCGCCTATGAGCTCATGCTCGACAATTGTCGTGACGAGCTTGCTCGTCTGGGCTTTGAGCTCGAGTGGGGCGTTGAGGACTATCCGGTGGTCTCGCCGGTCCGTTCGGTTTCGCTTGCGCGGATCTCAGCGCATGACGCCGTTGGCGTCGAGTATTCGAGTCGTAATGACCTCGATATAGCTTGTTAGTCTTTCTTTCTTCGTAGGCGGTCAAGCCGACCTGCTGTTTTATCGGGACTTCTAAGCAGTCCCGTTCTTTACGCCAATCACCCCAAAACTCAATCACCAACCAATCGGGTCTCTCTGAAAGGAAGATCATGAATACTTCTATTCAAAATGTGTCCGTCTCTCACAAGTCGAGCATCACCAAGATTGCCGAAGGCGCGTTGCTAATTGCTGTCGCGGCGTTAGCTGTGAACGGCATCATTTCCTTTACTGCACCGTCGTACATCTGGAAAGGTGAGATTCCTATGTTCACGCCTGACCTGTTCGATCATCCCTACGAGGCTCCAACGGCGGAGGATATTGTGTCGGGAATGGAGACGCTTGACCGGGTGTCGATGGCCGCGGCCGTGCTCGTTGCTCTGTATCCTGTATACCATGCCATTTGGTGCCTCTGCGCAGGTGCTGGGTGCAATTGCAAGGCACCTGTGTTTTGCGGACGGATGTCGCGCCGCTTTGGCTCGTTGAGCGCCTGTTCGCTTTTGGCCGTGCTTGCCGTATGTCGTGGGTTTGAGTGCTATATCGACGGCGGGGTCACGGGGGACAAACTCCTCATGATCGTGGGCCTTTTCCTCATGGTGACATCGATTGCGCTTGTTTCTGGATGCGTCCTGGCGTGCATTGTCAAATGGTATGAGCTCAAAGGTCCTGGGCGCTATCGTGGCGACAAAGCCCTTATCGCATGGTTCGGCCGCGCGGATGCCTTGCTGGACCGCGCAAGCTCAAACATGGTGTTGCTGTATGGTGCCGAGATGCTTGCCTGCGCGGCATCGTTGATTTTTGGATATGGCATCGCTAGCGCTATTGCATCCATCATTACGATTACATTAACCGCCTGGGGCATTGTGCTCGCCATCATCTTTATCCCTCTTTGCATCGGCTGTGTCTTGGCTAGCTCGAAGGACTAGAAGAGTGAATCTGTTCGCGGACACGTAGAAAGCCGCGGCATCAAGCTCAGTCTTGCTTTTCCGGGTCATATCCCTTTGTATACACGGTAAAGCTGAGGTCATCGATCGTTCCGGTGCTGTAGATGCATGCGTCGGGCGTGCTCCATGTGTCTTGGACGGTCGGGTCAGTCCAGACATATTCGGGCCCATCGATTCCAAGCAATGGAATGGGCCTCGCCACGTGGTCGGCGTTATTTATCTGTACAATGATCTCCAACAACATGTGCAGTTTTACATGCCATGAGCTGTATGGATGCTCATCTGGCCCCTTGTAATCCAGTGTGCACTTTGATTGTGGACTTTCGGCGAGCTGGCTCAAACATTCAAAAAGCGTCGGGTACTCGGCTCCAGGAAACTCGACTTGTACATACCGATTGCCATCGCGGACAAATCCGTACCACAGCACGGGGTATGGATACTCGAGCCTATCCGGCCGCTTGATTTTCGCTCTACAATTGGGCTGGTTGACGATAGACAGCCACGTCCTATAGAGCTCATCGGAAATGAGGTCGTTCGCTTGGTATGCTGGGCCAAGACCATCGAGGACAAAGCTGCCGAGGCGCTCAAAATAGTGGGCACAATCCGTTAGGCCCTTTTCATATGCCGTTTCGGTCTTTCTCTGTATATTAAGCGCGACATCGCGGGGCGATTTACGACCAAGATGCTTCTTGGCGTTAAAGCGCGGGTTGCAATAGAGCTTGGTCGCCGCGTTATATCGATCGCAGTACTTGCTGTTAGGACCGGTCGGAAAAAAGAGCGAACCGCAGGTTTGGCATGCTATCGGCATAATGCCGCACAGCAGCAGCTCGTGAAGGATGCGGGCATAAAGGCTTGCAAAGGACCATTCCTCTTCGGTGAAGTAGAGCTCTCCTGCCTTTGAAATAACGGCTTGAAGCCCAACGAGCCTATTGAGGTTTTCCTGGTCGTTAAGCTCTGCATGCGTATGGAAGTCTCCATTTGCGAAGATCTGGTTCTCGCGCATAGCTTCGAGATAGTTTTTACGAAACGCCTGCATAAAGGGGGCGCTGTTCATGCGCTTTATTCCATTCAAATGCTCTTCGAGCTTTTGGGCCGTTTCGTTTCCGGGCAAGTGTTTTTTGGCTGCGTATACAAAAGCTTCGCCAAAGCGGATGATTGCCGGCAGCTGCTCATCGAATAATCGAAATTGTCGCGGGTCGCTTGTTTTGATGGCGGCTGGGAAAAACTCTTCGTTTTGCGCGAGCAGGCTAGGTGCCTCGGTGTTTTTAAGCAGCGGGGTAAGCTCCAGACATTCCTGATAAAAAACAATGAGAAGCGCTCGAAAGAGATCGATATTGGTGCAGACGCAAGCTGTTTCTATCTGAGATTTCGCCTTGGGAAAGTTGCGTATAGGATTGTCGCGGTCATACGGCACCGGTGCTGTTAGATTGGTCTCGCCGTTGGTAGCGTTAATGCTCATGTCGTTCGACTCGAGCTGGAGATAGGAGCTGAAGAGGGACGCCATTTCTTGCTTGTTGAGTTGGTCCGATGTTGTAATCACCGCGCGGTACAGGCGGTTGATCTCGTCGCACTCAATAGCGTTGTTGTTCATCCAGCAGCTGTAATAGCGATAGTCGGGAATCGCCGTGATGTTCATGACACACTGTCTACAGACATTTTTAAGGAGATATCTGGCCATGCCGGAAATCTCTCCGTGTGCATGGCTTGTAATGGCTTTGTCGAATATCGGAGCAAAGAAATCGAGGTCGCGTTCCTTTTGTTTTTGAAGGTTGATAGCGATTTCAGCTTCGTTCAATTCTGCTTGGGTGGGCTCTTGGTCGGGATCGTCTGGATCGAGCCGATCGTCATAGTCTTGCTCGGCTGCACAGTCTATCGAAGCGTGTTGCGCATGGTGGAGAGCAGCAGAGGACTGGCGCATGGCGTTCTGCAAATCAATATAAAAGCGCTGGTTTGCTCGCTTACGAAAGTGCCCCCCGATTTCGTTGAAAAGCGAGCTTAAGTCGACGCGCAATAGGTCGTTGGCTATGGAGACGAGACTCCATGCGCTTGCATTGCCGGATGTGTTTCCGTCGCCGGCACAATCAATCTCCGGCGTCCTGTTAAGAAGTAGCATACGGGGATTGACAGGGGAGCGAAGAAAACCAGCCTCAAAACCCCAGCTAAATGCTTCTTTTTCGGACTTATGCATTGATGCTCCAAACAGCCAAAATTTAAAACGCGATAAAAGTCATATTACGCGGCTGTTTGCGGTTGTTCAATGGAGTCAAGCGAAAAGGGTTAAAACCAGGGAGGCCGTTATGTCCGATCGCATCGAGCTCAACGAAGGAAACATTGATGTATGCGAGCGCGAGGTTATCGCTCTTCGCGAGATTATCGCCGCCGCCATGGGTCGCTTGCATCAGATGCGCAGGCAGTGCGAGCGAGGCTACGCGTCTTCGGAGGATTTCGAGAATGCGTTGGATGTTTACGGAGTGATCCGTGGGCGAGTCGATGAGCTTGACCAGCTTGGTTTCGAGTTCAGATGGTCGTCAGTTCCCGATGCAGGGATCGATGAGTGCGTCGGGCTCGAATGGATTGAGGACGACAGCTCTCCACGAGATCGCGGTTTCGATATCGCTTGTTAGTGTGTCCGCACGACTTGGTATCAATGTGGGCGAACAATCTCTAATCGGAGCCGACTAGAGGCTTCATCCTAGTTGCCGGCGATTCCGGTTTGATTTCTGTTGAAAGGAAAAACATGAACACTTCTATTCAAATTTCGTCCAGCGCCGTTGAGCCTGCGTCCCGCACCGCCAAAGACGAGGTCGTCAAACTCGTGCAGGGCGCGCTGCTCGTTGCCGTTGCTGCGGTTGCCGCTGCCGGCACCGCCTCCGTCGCCGCCCCGTTTTGCGTCTGGAAGGGCGAGGTCGCGCTGTTTCTGAACGAGTCGTTCCATGCTGCCTTCTCCATCTCCGCGATTGCGGAGTACGCGTCGGCTGTGCCCGGGTCCGATTGGGCGTCGCTGCTCGTGGCCGCGCTCATCGCGGCCTACCCTGCCTACCATGCCGCCTGGCGTGTTCGCGAGGGCCTTGGGCTCAGCTGCGAGGCTCCGGTGTTCAGCGGGCGCGTGTCGCGCTCTCTCGCCGCGGTGAGCGCCTGCCTGCTGCTGGCGATGCTGTTCATGGGCTATGGAACGGCCTGGCTCGTCAACGGCAGCGCGGTGGGCGACCAGAGCCTTGTCGAGACGGGGCACAATGCATGGACCGTTTCCATCATGATGATGCTGGGCTGCGCCCTGATGTGCCTGTTCAAGTGGTTCCTTGCCAAGGGCCCCGGACGCAATTTCGGCAGCGGCTTTGCCGTCGAGCTGGTCCGCCTCGCCGACGTTCTGCTGAAGCGCGCGAGCTCGAACCTGGTGTTGTGCTACGTGGCCGAGCTGCTTGCCTGCCTGCTGGCGCTGGCCTTCATTACCGTGGCCTATGTCGTCGTGAGCGTGGCCATCGTGCTTGCGTTCGCAGCCGTGGCCTTAGTGGTGTGCATCGCCGGGCTTCCCGTTATCCTTGCCGCCTCGTGGCGCAGGTAGCGGGGCGACCATGCAAGTTCTTGTCACCGCGTGAGAAAAACTTGCAAGAATCGCAAGTTCTTTTCATGCGATGAGAAAAACTTGCAGGTTGGTGCGAGGACGACGGTCCTCCGCGTGAGCGCGGTTTCGATATTGCTTGTTAATGTGTCCGAACGATTGATTGGAGACAAAATGTATCCGGGCTATGAGTGCAACAACTATCCCATAAGCATTACGGATGAGGATGGTCCGTTCCTTATCATGGAGGCGGAGCTGTCTGGTGACGTCGAGCTCAATGATGAGTTTAAGAAAGACGCCAGCTATAGATATTCGTGTGCGACTGTTTCTGCGGCGATTAATCTTTGCAGGTCGATGACGGACGGCGATGCCGATCCCTGGTATGAAAGCTGGGAGAAGGCAGCTGAGCGTTATCCGCTCGAGAAATGCGAGGAAGCGACAACGCTGTATTGGATTGAGCCGACCGATCCGCACAAGGCGCTGTGCGCCTTCCATCCCCATCCCGATCTTGAGCAGTATGTGGCTGAGACAATTGAGGCTGTTGACACCTATCTGTTGGAGTGCGAGTACTGTCCCTTTACGGTCAGCCACTTAGATCTAAAGGACGTTGACGTCCTGCTCAGCGCTGCTTGGGGATTGGCTCGAGTTCTCAAAGATATTTGGGGAACTTGCGACCCTGATGTTATGGAAAAGATTGAAGATGCTACGTACAGTGCGTATATAACGGTTAGGGACCTGATCGCGGGCGAAGAGGCGGCCAAAGCCAGTTCGAAGTCTGTTGAGGATCTCTAGCTGCTGCGCTGAACGGCGTGCCTGATCGGCAGACTGTCGGCAAAAGTCCGGACAGTCTGCCGGCCTCGGTCGCTACATCGTTCCCTTGCTCGCAGCGTAATGTTCCGCCTGCTTAAGGGCGTCCTCGTAGGCGCGCTGCTTTGCTTCGTACTCTAGCGCGTAGCGCTCCTGCTCCGCTCGCCCGGGAACAGGCACGGTCATGCTTCGCAGGTCCATTGGGGCAAGTTGCACAAGCGCGTCTCCGTGCGAGGTGTCCGCCAGTTTCTTCTGCCCCTCATCGGACGACAGGTATGCCAGGACAAACTGGGCAAGCAGCTCGTCCTCAAAGGTAGCGCAGAACATGGCGTCGCAGGGGACAATGCTCTCAAACAAAAGACCGCGCTCCACGGGGCGCTCAGAACCGACAGAAAAGTGGCCTGGCGTGATGAGGGCAAGCTTGAATGGAGGCCCGACGCGTGATATGAGAAGGCTCGCCTCGCGGGCGTCGATCGGTTTGGCCTTCCGAAAATCTTCGTAGTCTACACGGCTTACATCGTAGATATCTGTATCGGGGACACGCTCAAGTACATCTTCTGCGGCAATGATTGCGCCATCATGAAGATGCTTTAGCGACAGGTAGTAGCAGTCGTGCTGTTGGTAACTGTCTGTCGGATCTGATTCGGGCAGTTTGGTTACAACGCTGCGGGCGGTGCCGCGGTAGATTGGCGCTAGCGACCCAAGGGGGATGAACATTCTCTCGTCGAACGATCCGCTCTTTGTATTGGGTAATAGGGGATAGATGCCGTTGCCCTGATCCTCGAGCCGATGCCAATAGACTGGATTCTTTTGATCGCCGTAGGCTCGGTCGACGGAATCGAGGAGCTGGTGCAGAATCTCATCGGTCATTTGCTTGTCGTCAAAGCTCCTGCCGTCAAAAAGGAAATACGGATCATTGGGCTCGCCGTCGCCAATAAAGAGCAGCGCGCGACCCTCGGCCTTTTTGGCAATGGTGTTGGGAAGAAGCACAATGCTCTTTAGCAGGCCGAGGTCACAAAGAAGGCGACGTCCATCTACGGCTCGCGCCAGATTGAACAGACGGTCCGAAATCTGAATGACGGCCGTGGCATGGGACTGAGAGCAGGCAATGGATGCCGCAAGAAAGATGTAGTACCACTCAGTGACCGAAAGCAGATCGGGGATGCCTGCGCTGCGTTGCAGCTGCTTCGAGCGCGTTCTGAGGAAATCCAGGACTCGCGCATTTGCCGCATCGATAGATGCCGGGAATTGGGATAGCGGTCGTAGCTCGGGGGGCCTGCAGTAAATGAGTGCTGATTCGTACGTGTGAGAGGCTGCGTCCTGCTCGTAGTCGTATAAAAAGATATTCTCTTCGATGGCAGTAAACGTCGACGTCGGGACTTTGACTCGGTTTTTGCAAACGCAAGCGGGCACATAATCCCATTCGTCGGTTGCTTCGTTGTAAACGCGGTCCTCAAACTCAAACGAGGCGGCCGAAGGTCGCTTGAGGTCAATCCCCAAAACAGACCACGAGGGGCCATCGACGTGCTCGCTCGAAAACTCAAAATCGCGACAGCACAGTTCAATGAGCCTTTTCGTTCTCGACGAAGGCTGATATTTCTCGACCATATGAGACACAAGATCCGATAGATATCGGCTCATATATGGCTTGAGATCTTCGTTTAAGCGAAGAGTTGCAAATTCTGCTTTAGTTTTGAGCATGCGCACCTCCTGCATATTCCCTATATTGCGCGGTTCGCTGACTGGCCCGTCGCGGCTCAATTGCCTTCAGTCTACAAGAAGAGCAGTTGCGGCGTTTTTCAGACGGGGCACTCAAATGAAAAAGAAAAAAATCGAATGGTGCGTATGAGGCCGTACGCATTGGGTAATATTTCGCTAGATACTAACACTAAGAGATTTGCATATCTCCTAGTTGTATCAAGCTACAGTGGATAAACCAACTAGTTGTTTCAGCAACGAAAGGACAGCTAATGAACGGATACGACACGTATAGGATCGAGCCAGACGCTCTCAAGAAGCCAACAACAGTGAATATTTTCGGCATGATTCTGCAAACCCTCTTTGCGGTTGTGCTGTACGTTGTCGCCGTCGACATGATGTGCTTGCTGACGACGTGGCTCGGCGGCTTTATGTTCGAGATTGGCGAGGGCAACACGGTGATTCCGCTCCATTCGTGGCGCCTGGTGGCGTTTAGGGCGTACTGGGTTGTGCTGGGCGTGGCGGTCGTTGCGGCGCTTGCCCACAAATGGATTGTGCTGTTAACGGGAGAGCGCGAATCCGACATGTGCGAGCTGCTCGGTGCAATTGAGGGTGCGGGCGCATTTGCATCCGTCGTCTGCGCGATCGTCTGTTTGCTGGGCTGTGCCGCCGCATTTGATTGGTGGGCTGGCGTTACCGGAAAGATGGCTTCGGATTCCCGCGCCAATGATTATCTGCTTTGGGCTGTTGTCTTAACAGTCGGAACGATTGTCGAGTGGCGAATTGTCGAAGGAGTTCTCAAGGCTTTATTCCCTCATGAGTGCTTGTTCCACGGGCTTCGCTTTGCATCTGCCTGCGTGGTTACTCCTCTGCTCGCGCTTGTGCCCACAGCACTGGTCATCGTCGTGTGCGCGGTGGTGGTAGGCCTTTTTGCCGGGATTGTGTTCGCATCGCTTGCGATCCCCGTGGTTATCACGGTTATTGGCATTGCCATCGCTATGAGTCGCTAACCCACAACGCAATCCAAATATCTCGCATAAAGAAAGGAACGACCATGTCGGTATTCTCTAACGCTCAAAAGCTTCTGCTGCTTGCCGTACTTACCGCTCTTATGGCTGGTGCCCTGATGTACGAAGTGTTGCATCCCACACTGTTTCCGCTGCTCAAGCAGGGCATTTTGCAGCTGCTCTACCACATTCCGGTCTTTACCCAGCCGGGCAACGTGATCTATCTGGAGTCGGCGACATCGCTGGCACTGTAGTGGTATAAGGGCTCGGCCCACATCGAAGGAAAGAAAACCAATATGGAAAGGAAGGCGCCCATGACTCAGAAGCAGTATCGAAACATCGATCGCTACCAGGACTTGCTCAATCGAATTGCGCCTACGCGTCTGGTGGAGCAGACGCGTCAGAGTGTTATTGGCCACGAAGGAAGCTTGGAGGCCTTTGTGACGGCGCTGAGCTTTGAGGTCAACCGCTGCGTGATGTTGGCACGCGGCGCCGACCCGCGCGACGTTCTTTCGCCCGCTGCCATTTTGGTGATGGGTTCTACCGGTACGGGAAAGACCCACACCATCAAAGCCGTGGCGGATGCCGCGGGGCTCAAGCTGTTCGTGTTCGATGTCTCCACCATGACGGGCGAGGGCTGGCGCGGTGCCAGCATGAGCAACTGCCTGTCGCAGGTCGCGGACTATCAGGCTGCCAATCCCGGCGAAATTTGCTTGGTGCTCTTTGACGAGTTTGACAAGGCGGTTCGTGCCGAGCCCGATGGGGGCGAAGTTGCATCGAGCTTTAGTCCATCGCAGTCGTTCCTTAAGCTCTTGGAAGGCGGGGAGATGCCGTTTGAATGTGATACCTCCAAGAGTGCGGCTATTAAGACGCTCAACCTCGATCAGGTTGTTTGCATTTTGGGCGGCGCCTTTATGGGCTTGGATGCTCTGGTGCGCAAGCGCCTGAGTGACAAGTCTGGCACCACGGTCGGCTTCGGATCCTCGTATGCCGCCGTGCGCACCGCCGCAAAATCGGCAAACGAGCTGCGAGACAGTGCGACCATCGAGGATGTTGAGACTTGGGGTATTATGTCCGAGCTGTGCGGGCGCATTGGCTCGGTGATTAACTTTAACGTCTTGAGCGTGGACGATCTGGTCCAGATTGCGTATGAACAGTACCTGCCCAAGTACAACAACATGATGGGAAATGGCGCCAAGATGGAGCTGATGGCAGATGCTGCTCGCCTTGCGGCGAAGCGCGCGGTTAAGGAAGGTGCCGGCGCGCGCGGCATGCTCCGTCAGCTGCGTCCCCTTATGATGTACGCCTGGAGGGACATGCGGGAAGATACCTATATTTCCCGTGCGACCTTGGTCGTGAGCGACGGGGAACTTGCGGTTGCGTACGAGCGCTCTCATGAGCCGCGGGGCTTTTTGCAGGAAGAGATGGGGGAGAATTCGCCCTTTCTGAACGGGAGGGAGATTGAAGCCCTGACGCTGGTGAACAACTGGATGGAGCATGAGGACGAGGATGAGCATAAGCCGTATCAGCCTGAGTTTGCTTGGCTGGCGGATTTGGTGGACGGCTCGGCGCTCGACAAGATCGTGCAGGGCGGCAAGGCATTCGATCTTGCTGGGGTGTTGTTGCGCGGCGTTCCGTTTGATGGGCCGGAGCGCATTGCCGCCCACGAGCTGCTTAAGGCGTGCGCCTGCTACAACGACGTGCTCTATGCCGATCAGGACAAGTATCGCAACCTTGCCCAGGTGCTTATGCTCACCAAATTGGTGTACAAAAAAACGCCCGATTGCTTGCTGAGCCCGCTCGATGTGGTTATGAACGGCACGACTACGGGCAACGGTTTTCAGGGTCTTGGCGAGTGGGTCGATGCCATGAGCAGGTCCGAAAAGCCTTCGTTGGAAAAGTGGCAGTACCTGGCGGCCGGGGAGGCCCTGCGGATTTACGACCACTTTAGCAAGCGTCCCGACCAGGTAAAGGAGCTTGCCGCCGATGTGTCCCTGATGCGTGTCGCCCTCGCGGTGATCGACGCTGAGGAGCGCGAGGCATTGGAGTGCGATCTTAAGAAGCTGCTCGCTTCGTGCGAGTAATCGCCGACTGTTTCTCTTTCTTTTCTTTCCCCTTCTCGGCGGCATAGACGCCGCCACCTCAACCACCTCGCGTGAGTTTTTGTCCGCACGGGATGGTATTCAACACATGCAACAACTAAATCGGAGGTTTGACCATGGCTACGTGGGAACTCAACTGTCAATCGATGCTGTCGTCTGCGGGCGACAAGGAGCTTGCTCCCTATCTTGCACGTCAAAAGGCGATGCGCGAGTTTTTTGAGCGTGCGCTGTTTGTTCCCCAGGATCAGGACGGCGCTAAGGACCAGGACAACAACGGCCTGTACTTTTTGGGCGCCACGACGGGCTCGGGCAAAAACTACACGGCCGAGCAGGTCACGGCCGACCTGATTGCCGGCGGCTGGGATGAGTCGGGCTGTTTTAACAAGTGTCCCGGCCGCCGTACCTTGGTGTTTGTTGTTCCGGGTAAAGACAATCGCGACAACTATGTTGCAAGCGTGCGTGAATTGTTGGCTGGCCAGGGCATGAGTTGTGATGAAGCGGCACGCATGGTGTTCGATCTCCCGCGAGCGGGCGAGAACATTACAAACTGGATCGATGCCAGGTTTGACAAGGGCAGCATAAAGCCGCGCGATATTTCTTGCCCCTTTGGAGCGAAGGACGAGGCCGTTCTTCGCGACATTACGCACGCGTGGAACAGCGCAATGGAGATCGCCGATGATCTTTTGGGCATTTTGGACAAGAAGGAGCGTCTGGGAAGTGTTGTCGACTGCCTGACTCCGGGGCTGTGGGATAAGCTGGCGTTGGCAGACGCGAGCTTGCGCCGAGCGGTGGGTCGTGGACGTCAGAGCATCATACGTGGCTTTGAGGTGATTCCCCAGATTTGGCCCTCGGCATTGCTCAACGATAAACGCACGCCGCATGTGATCGCGTGCACGCCGCAAAAGCTCGTCAATAGAATCGATACGGTGACAGGCGCGGGTGTCGTGTTCTTTAATGCATCGGTTGCCGATGAGTGTCTGTTTGTCTTTGACGAGATCGACCATGCGAAGGCCGACATGCTGTCGATGCTAGCGGCGGACCATATGAAATTCCAGCCCGATGAGATGTTGCGCATCCTTGACCGTCATTTTAATGGTGGCGTGGTGGATCCTTTGCTGCTGGGAAATCGAGGCCAGTGGATGGCGGTCTATACGCACGCCTCGACCTCGGGCGAGCACGAGGGGTCAAACGCGGCAATGGGCAAGGTTTCGCGAGCGAGCGTCGAGGAGACTGCCGAAGAGATTGCCAAGGGTGCCCAGCGTATTCAAAAGATGATCACTGCGTGTATTCAGGATATGGAGCTGCAGCAGCCTTTTGCCCTGTCTGACGAGGCGAAAGACGAGCAGCTTGCCGGTCCTCGTCTGTTTGGCAACGACGATGTCTCGGTGGGCGATGGCCTGTCGAAACCTTTGCGCTATGAGCTCGATGCTCGCCGCAACCGCAATGTGATTACGTCATGTGGGACGGACGAGCAGCAGACCGTCAACAAGGCGGTGCGCCGTGCGCGCGGCCTCGTTAGGATGGTAGTGGGCCATCTTGCCCGCTGCGCCACGCTTATGGACAGGCTGTACTACGGCAGCATTTCGTACAAGGACGATCTTTCGCGCAAGAATATCATCGATGCCCTGGGCATTAGGAACGACCAGACCAACGAGAAATACTTCTGGAATTCGCTGATGCTGGCGCTGTTCTTTAAGGATCGCAAGAACGACGAGATCGATGCCGTTGACGATTCGATGTACGCGCGCGGTGTTAACTACCTGGTGATGGAAACGACCATCGACCATATGTTAACCACGTACCTGACCAATCATGGCATTGAGCGCATGCCCGAGGCGTATCTTGCGTCCATTGCCGCCAAGGCTCCCTGCGTGTGCATGAGCGCTACCTGGAATGCGCCGACCATTAAGAACTTTGACCTTGATTACCTGGACGAAGTGCACGGCGTGGTTCGTAAGGATGCTTGGATCGACGAGCTGAACCAAGAGATCGTGCGACAGACCAAGCTATTCAACAAACAGGCGGCAACGGTGTATGACGTCGACGTCGTTTGGGTTGACGAGTCCAAGAAGCTTGCCGGCATGGCGGCCGTGGCCGGCGGCGCCTATGGAGGCGGTATCGTGTCGCCCGACGAGGTGTACGAGCGTGCGATGGAATTCTTTGACCAGATTGGCGTGAGCGAAGGGCTTGCGGTGTGCCTTCGCCGAAAGATTGCCGACAGGGTGACCACGAGCGATGCCGAAAGCATCGAGTTTGAACTCAAGCGTCTGAGCAAGACGCTCGTTGCCGTGAGCGCCTGGGCGCGTGGCGTGGCGCGCAGTGAGCAGCAGGCGGGAGCCATCTTTACGACACGACACATGGGAAACCATGGCGACTTTAATAGTTTGGCACTGGATCTTGCCCGAGAAATCGTTGCCGAACTGGTGATTAGGAACGTTAAGCACCCCGAGGCGTCGTACGAGAAGTCGCTCGAGGAGGCCAAGGATATGGTTCCGTGCTTTAATGCCTCCGGCTGGGAGGAGGGCTGGCGCGCCGCTCAGGAACGTCTGAAGAATGGCGAGCCGACCCTGATGTTTATCAACCTTGCCGCTGGTGGCTTTTCCAAGAATCTTAAATACGAGGTGCCGGAGAGCCTGCGCGACGCGGTGCGCCAGGTCGATTGTGGTTTTGACAACGCTGAGCGACACCCCAAGATGGACCTCGATTTTTTGTACGTGGAGTCGCCTACGAGCCGTTTGACCTGGGGAGTCGATATGAGCTCAAAGAAGTTTGACCAGCAGGCACTGCTTGGCGTGGTCGAACAGGAGGAGCTCGTGGCGCGCGGCGAGATTCCGTTTATCCAGAAGCGCCATCGCGTGCGCACGGTACTGGCGGGCGTCGGTGGAAAACTGCCGGTGCGCGACACCCTCTCTTACCAGGTCGAAGGCGCTCGCATCGTGACGCAGGCCGTGGGTCGCTTGATGCGTACGAGCGTAAAGATGCCGCACGTGCAGGTGATGCTCGATCGCGAAATCGCCGCCGATTGCGATTTTTCGTTCTTGCACGATTTGCCGATGGGCTACGAGCTGGAGCAGGTGGTTGGCGCCTGCGCGGCCGTCAACAATCACATGGCGGACAAGAAGCAACACGCTGCCAGCAAGCAGCAGAACCTCGCTGCCTTTAGGAACAACCTGGCAAAAGAGAAGCACGAAAAGCTGGCGTGGAAGGTCACCTCGCTCGATGCGCGCGAGGAAGACCTGGCCGCCTTCGATGACGAACGCGACTTTTATCTGCATCATTTTTGCCTGCCGTGGGAGGATCTCGCTAGCTATCCTGCGCGCAAAAGCACCGCACTGCACATGCCGTTCGCCGCGAGTGGCTATGCGTATGCGCAGGGCGGAGCGTGTAAAGTGCCGCATTTTGAGTTTCCCAGCTATGAGGGTGAACCTGTCGAGCAGATTGCTGCCCGCCTGGAGGAGCGCTGCCACTACGACGAGGGATTAAAGGGCGCGAAGGTTCGCCAGGTAAGCCAGGCGGCGGCCTGCGTGCCCGAGCTGCTGTCGATTCAGGAAGTGCGCGAGCGTTGGTCGCACGACGGGGTGCCTGCGATGCCGCAGCCGGCGGCGACGGCACACATGACGCCCTATATGTTCCAGGCGGTGTACCTGGGAGAACTGGGAGAGTCTGCCGGTAGGGCTATCTTCGAGGCGTATTACGATGGCCGGTATTCGCTTGCTCGTGGTGATGCGGCTCATGCCGAGACAGGCGGCGATTTTGAGGTGCTCGATGCCGCCGGTAACAAGACCGGCGTGTGGATCGATTTTAAGCACTATCGCATCGGCGCCTACGAGGCCTACAGGCGCTCCGGCGGCGAGACTACGGATGCCGAGCGCTTTAAGGCAAAGGCTCAAAAAGTTGGGGCGAAGCGCCTGTTGATCGTCAATGTTTTGGCCGATGAAGCGGCGCTGGAGCTCCGTCAAAAGCCGATCGGTGGCGAGGGGATGGTGTTCTCCTTCCCCTATATGGCAGCTGATGGAGCAATCAGTTTGGAGATGATGGAGGCGATCGGTCGTGCAATCGAAGCATAGCCAGCCGTGTGGCTTGGGAGACATCGCTGTGTCCGAGCTCGTATTGCAGCTCGATGCCGCGGCTGCCGAGAAGCGCTACTCGGTCTTTTGGTGCAACGTCGGCGATGCGGACAAGCATGCCGTGGCAAACTTTATGGCCGATGTGTGCCAGACAGGTAAGGTCGTCGCGCTTACGCAGCTCGAGGACAACCGCGTCTTTCTGATGGTCAAGGCGGGCGCGCAGACGGGTGACCTGAGCGCTTCGCTCGACCATGAGCAAATGGTTCCGATTAAAACTCATTGGAACGAGCTGGATGATTACATCGCATTGCGTCTGCTGTTCAACTCGTGCTCGCAATTTGAGGGGATCGAGGACGAGATTCCCAATGATACGGGGCACTTGTATGTTGTAAGCGCCAAGGGTGCTCGCCGCGACGCCATTGAGGAAGCTGGAACGGGCCCTGCCAAGATTGAGACGGTCGAGACCGTTATCAACGAGGATTGCACCTTCGAACTTAAGATCCGAACGTTTACCAAGCGACGGGTGCTCATCGGTCGTGCGGCAGGCGACAAGAAGGAGCTCGAGAAGATTAACAGCCAGGTTGGTTACAGGCTGTCGCCCGTGGCTTCGGTGGTGCTGGCTCACGGACAACGTGACGAGTACATCCTGCGCCGCGCCAAGGGCGATAAGCCGTCCAAGCGCCGTGATCTTACGTTTTCGGCCCAAGCGGAAAAGGTCGCCTATACCAAGAAGGGCATCCTGTACCGAGAGCTGCAGATTCTTGAGCGTCGGTACAGCGATTTTGCCCAGGTGTCGCTCAGAGAGTATCCGCGTAAGAGCTTCTACGAGGTTTTGAAAAGCGAGCAATATGCCCGCGTGGTTGCGGAACGTTCGGTGGGGCAGCGGGTCGTGGTGTCGTTTGCGCGCAAAGGGCTTGCCGGGGTCGCGCGCAAACTCGCCGATCGACTCAGCGATACCTCCTGGGATGTGCGCGCGTCGTATGACGGCGGAGTTGTTGATCCGTTGGCTTGGAATCTGGTTGTTGTGCCTAACGAGGTTGCCGAGAACGATGGCTATGCCCTGCACGCTGGGGTGGTGGAACAGCATGTGACGCCGGATGTGTGCGAGCCGCTGTTTAAGGCGGCGTCGAATGCAAAGGTGCGCGGCGCACAGGAGGGGATCCTGGGGGCCATGCTCAAAGAGCTGCTGGTTAAGCAAGATGTTGCCGACGGACGGGTGAGGGCGTTTGACCTTGGCTCTTTTGGCGTTGGGTCGGTGACGGTCTGCGGCGTGGCCAATGTTGCGCGCAAGGAGAAGGATAAGGTTGAGCTGGATGAGCGCCTTGCGACGTTGACGATCGGTGCGGACGGGGCCATGGACTACGCCTCACATCCGATCGAGGACGGTCCCGTGGACGAGATGGAGCTTGAGCTGCTGACGGCCGAGGGTAAGCTCGACAAGGACGCCTATATCTTTGACGTGCGGGCGGGCGGACGCGCTATGCTCGCACGCGTGCGGGATACGGGCTTGACGACCTTCTCTAGCGACTTCGTGAACTTGGTGCGCGATTACCAGCTTACGGGTAAGGCGGGTCGTAAGAAGGAGTTTTTCGAGAGTTACAACTCGCCCTATTACGGCATTGGAACGTTCGAACGCGCAGGGATGACCTGCTACTTTGTCGGCGTCAACAACGGCACCAAAGAGGATGTGGCAACGGCGATCCATGTACGCTCGATTGAGGTGCTCGAAGGTGATGATCTGTCCGAGCTGCTGGTTCAGCTGGTCAATGTGGGGCTTTCGCGCTACGGAGCTCCCTCCAGGTGGCCGATTCCGGTCAAGTATCTCAACGAGTGCGCTGCGCGTGAGGGCGCGGTGGGGGATGTCGGTGGCGGCAAGTGATGGTGTCGCGCAATTATCGCTCCTAGAACTTTTTGAAATTATGCTTGCATTGTAAAAGGGGAGAACATATACTGCAGCCATAGCACATCAGATGGGGTCTCAAAAAGAGACCAAGCAAATGAGTTTTCAGTTTATGTTGAGAGGTACTTGAGCATGACCAGCAGAATTTTCCCCCTTTACAACGACAATACCGACCATATCGATCTCAATACCATCTGCGGTTACAGTATTTGTTCTAAGGCCGAGAACTACATGTTTGCTCAAGATGATTCAGAGCTTAGCTCCGAAGATTATGAGTACATGAATGATATTGAGCGCGAGCGGGAGTATGAGCTCGGCATCCGCTGATGGATGTGGGCTTGTCTCCAACTCCTCCGATTTAATTACCCCGTTATCACCTCTTTTTAGCGGGGCAAGTTAGATCGACTATCTGTGTCAAACAACGGCTCACCGTGGGAAGGAATCGGCAATGAGCAAGAACATGAACAAGGACATGAACGGCAAGGCCTTGGGTAAGGCCAGGGCGGCTGGGCGCGTGGCGACGGTTGCTGCGGCGACGATTGCCATGACGGGCGGCTCGCTGCTGTCGCCTCTGACCGCGGCGGCGCAGGGTGCGGATGGCATTGGCGCCGCGGGCGCAACGGCTGCGGTGATGTCGCCGCTGACGAGCGCTGCGGCCGCCGGTACTGGCGCGGGTGCCGTGTCTGCAGCGCAAAAGGTCGCCGACCTGCAGGCTGCAGTTGATGCGGCGCGCGCTAAAGCTGCTACCGCCAAGGCCGATCTGGAAGCGGCTGCCGCTCCCTACGATGCTGCCGCCGTCAACCAGCAGCAGGCGCGGGGCGCCTATGACGCGGCCCGCGGTGCGAGCGATAGCGCGGCCTCCGCTGCTTCGGCCGAGCTGGAAAAGCAGCTGGGCGCTGCGCAGGACAAGGCCGATCAGGATGTCAAGGCGTTTGAGGACGCTCAGGCTGCGCTCGATGCTGCCAAGAAGGAGCTGGCGGACAAGGATGAAGCCCTGACTGCTGCCCAGAGGGCATCCCGTGATGCCCAGTCTGCGCTTGAGGCCGCACAGGCTGCTGCATCCGATGCTACGCCCGAGGCTGTAGCTGCCGCCCAGGCTGCCGCAGGGCAGGCTGCGAGTGACCTGGAACAGGCGAAGCAGCAGGTCGTTGATGCGCAGGCCAAGCTCTCGGATGCTCAAGACGCTGCCACTGCCGCCGCTGCCAAGCAGCAGGACGCGCAGGGCAAGCTTTCGGCAGCTCAGCAGGCAAAGGCCGCGGCAGATGCGGACGTGGATGCCGCGCAGACGAGCTATGACGCGGCCAAGGCCGATCTGGATCGAGCCGAGCAGGGCGCCGCGGGCCCGGAGTACGAGGCCGCCAAGGCAAAGGTGGCTGCTGCGTCCGAAGCGCTGACGGCCGCCAAGGCCGCGCAGTCGAAGTGCGAGAGCGAGCTTGCTGCCGCTGAGCAGGACGTTGCCGCCGCCGAGGGCGAGGTTCAGACTGCTCAGCAGGCAGTTGCCGATCAGCAGCAGGCCGCTGCCGATGCCCAGTCAAAGCTGGATGCCGCCGCTGCTGCCAAGACCGCTGCCGACGCCGCTCTTGACCAGGCCAAGACCGATCATGCCAGTGCGCTCACGGAGCTGGCCGATGCCCAGGCCAAGCTTTCGGCGGCCAAGGACGAGAAAGACGCTGCCGACAAGGCGCTCGATCAGGCGAAGGCCCAAAAGCAGCAGGCCGACCAGGCTGTGGCTCAGGCCCAGGCAAAGCTCGATGCCGCTCAGGCAACGGCGAATGCATCGGCGGAGAACTACCGCCAGGGTGCCATCGCATTCTTTAAGAGTGTGGGTGCCGACGATGCGGCGGATATCATCCTCAACTGCAAACTCGCTGGCTACAACAAGGTGGGCGAGGAAGTCGACGCGACGAGCCTGACCAATATGAAGCAGGCGGTTGTGTGGCTCAAAGCGTGCAACGAGTATCGCGCAAGCGTTGGCCTAGGCGAGCTCAAGGTGACATATGCCATGATGGCGACCGCCATCGCCGACGCGAACTTCTCCGATACGAAGGTCGCGCACGCTCAGCAGTTTAACGTGGGCGAGAATGTGGCGTGGAACTACGGAAGCAATCCGTTTAAGCAGTGGGTCGATCAGGAGAAGGCCATCTTTGATGCTGCCGCCGCCTCGCTGGGCGCGTCGGGCCTTACGGGAAAGGCCGCTTACGATTTCTATACAGCGCATAGCTCCCAGATTGATAACTACGCCGCACTGCACGGTGGACCAAACCCTTCGGTCGGACATTACATCAACGTGATCAACCCCGATTACACCGTGACGGGCATGGGCGTTTGCACGCGAGGGACGCTGTACGGGAGTACACAGGCGCAAACATTTGTATATTCTGGTCAATGGTATAAGCCGTATAACCTCAATCCGATGACGGTTGCAGAGTATGAGGCTGCGTTGAATGCGTGGTGTGACTCGTTGGCAAATCCCGAGCAGGGCGTGGATGCGGCACGCAAGGAGCTTGCTGTGGCGCAGGGCGTTGCCGACGATGCCGGCAGCAAGGTGAGTGCAGCATCGCAGGCCGTTGCAGCAAAGCAAACCCAGGTTGAGCGCGCTGCCGCTAACGTTGATGTCGCGGCAACCAAGGCCTCGGAGGCCCAGGCTGCCGTGGCGCAAAAGCAGGCTGCAGCTGACGCCGCCGCGCGTGCCGTCAGCGATGCCCGCGCCGATTTGAGCGCTGCCAACGCCGCTGTTGCGGCAGCGCAGGACGCCGTGGCCGCCAAGTCTGGCGAGCTCGACATTGCCAAGGGCAAGGTGGCTGCTGCCAAGCGCGCACTGGACGCCGCTCGTGCCGGTGTTGGCGACAAACGGGATGCACTTGCCGCGGCCCAGGATGAGCTAGCGGCGTACTCAGCCGATATCGCCGCTGCTCAGCGTGCGTTTGATGCGGCGTCGTCTGCACTCGAAAGCGCGCGTGCCAATCAGCGCGAGGCGGAGGCCGAACTTCTTGCCACCCAAGGCGATGCCGATCAGGCAGGCATCGATGCTGCTGCCACTCAGGTGGAGCTCGATATGGCGCAGCGGGCTGCAAGCGATGCCGACGCCGTCGTGGCAACGGCTCAGGCAAAATCTGATGCAGCTGCCGCCCGCGCCTCTCAGCTTAAGAATGCCGCCGCAGCACTTGCCAAGGCCACTGGGGACAAAGCGACTGCCGATGCCGCGCTCGATGCAGCGGCGATGGCCGTGAGCGATGCCGAGTATGACGTGGTGGAGGCTGACGATGCCGTGGTGGATGCGACTGTCGCGCGCGACGCCTCTGCCGCCGCGGTTGCCCGCCTGCGCAGAATCAATATTGCCGAAGCCATTGTCAACGGCAGCACTGACGATGCGGACGAGGTACTTAACGCCAAGATCGCTGCGGCCCACGATGCCGCCGAGCGTGCCGCGACCGCCAAGGCCGAACTCGATGACGCCGTGGCTGCGACGGATGCCGTGGCGCCGGCATACTTGGAGGCGCTCGCCAACTACACCGCCGCCAAGGTCGAGCTCGACCAGGCTATTGCCGAGCTTAACGCCGAGATCGCTCGCCAAGAGGCCGCCGACCGCGGAAACGGCGAGCAGACCCAGCCCGTCACGCAAGTGACGTACCAGGCCAAGCATGCGGAGGCAAAGACCGAGGCCACGACTTGGCAGACGGCGATGCCCGCCACGGGCGATGCGTCCGAGCTGCTGGGTGAGACCTTCGTGATCGGCGGCACGGTCCTGGTGGCCGCCGGCGTATTCCTGTCCGATAAGCGCCGCCAGCTGATCCGTTAGGGACAGGGAAGCGCGCTGTTTTTGGCGCGCACCGCAGGGGCATGGGCTCTGCGGCGCGCGCCGCCTTTTTCTTCAAGATTGATTAAGGAGGGATATATGCAAATAAGAGGAGAGGCCGCGATCGCCTGCGGATTCATGGCGGGTCTGGCAACGGGGTTGCTGTTCGATGGATGTTTCGACAGCTATATCAATCGATTCTGCGATTTTGGTTTTTCGAGAGGCAAGCCTTGGAAAACAGCGCCAGCTCGTCAAGAGGTGGCTGCGCCCATCGAGCCCCGCAGTGTGGATACCTCAAAAATCAAGGTAATCGTCACTAAGAACGGCAAGATTTACCACCGTTCTACGGGGTGCAAAAGCCTTCCTCAAAACGCCATTAAAACAAGCGTACCATTAGCGGCTGCACTCAAGCGAGGCAAGACGCCCTGCCCAACATGCTGCCCGCCAACAGTGTGCTCGATCTAGTTTTTTGGGTGTTTGATCCGTTTGGATGGAAGAACGAAGGGTAAGCCCTAAGGGATACAGATGCCGGCCCGGCCTGCAATTTCTTCCATTGATTTGTCCAGAGTCGCACAGCACGGAGGTGTTGTTTGATGTCTATTTTCGTTACCGGAGACGTTCACGGTGTTGCCGAGTATGGGGCGAGTCGCTTCTCGTCGCGCGTTTGGCCATTGGGTCGAACGCTGACGCGCGATGACGTTGTCATCGTTGCCGGCGACTTTGGCTTTATATGGAGCGGCTCGAACACCGACAAATACTGGCTCGACTGGTTTGAGTCCAAGCCCTGGACCACGTGTTTTGTCGACGGCAATCACGAGAACCATCATCTGCTGGCGGGGCTGCCAATGCGTGAGTGGAACGGGGGCCTCGTTCACGAGGTTCGCCCGCACGTGCTGCACCTGATGCGCGGCGAGGTGTTCGACATCACGGGGACCACGGTGCTCGCCATGGGTGGCGCCGCGAGCCATGACAAACAGTGGCGTCAGGAGGGAAAGACGTGGTGGCCCGAGGAGATGCCGAGTGAGCGCGAGATCAAACACTGTCGCGCCTCGCTCGATCGCGCGGGCTGGAAGGTCGACTATGTTGTGACGCACGAGGCGCCGGTCGATTTGGCTGACGAGCTGTGCATGGAGTGCAATCGCGAGTTCTACGACGATTCGCTGCAGGCCTTTTTGGGCGAGCTCGACGGGCGGCTCGACTACCGCACCTGGTTCTTTGGCCATTACCATGACGATGAATGGCGCGATGACAAGCATCGCCTTATCTACCAAGATATCGTGCCGATCGAAGCGCGATGTGCCGATGGGCAGGATGAGACGGCGAGTGACTATTTTGAGCAAGAGCGTTAGGAGGTCCCCATGATCTGGTTTACCAGCGATACCCACTTTGGGCACGAGAACATGCTGCGGCTCGCCGACAGGCCTTGGTCGACTGGTGCGCAGATGAACGACGCCATGGTCGCCAACGTTAATAGCAAGGTCGCTTTGGACGACGAGCTTTATATTCTGGGCGACTTCAGCTTTAAGATGACGGTGCAAGACGCCTACGAGCTGCGTAAGAGCATTGCATGCAAGCACGTCCATCTGCTGCCTGGCAACCACGACAAAGACTGGACGCAGCCTGCGGTGGCGGATGCTTTTATCGTCGAGCCGCCCATTTGTGTGCTCAAGATCGACCGCCAAAAAATCGTGCTGAGCCACTATCCCATGGTCGACTGGCAAGGCATGTCGCACGGCGGCTGGCATCTTCACGGACATATCCACAGCTGCGGCGGCGCGTACAACACGTTCAACCTTAGGCAGGGGCTGCTGCGCTATGACGTGGGCGTGGACGCCAACGGCTACGCCCCGGTGAGCCTGGAGGAGCTCGAGTCGTGGTTTGCGCAGGTCGACGAGCCGGCGTGTTGCGTTAAATGGCCGTGGTGGGTCAACGCCACGGGCGACGAGCAGATCGAGCACGATCTCGAAGCCTATAAGAGGGAAGTGGTGATCCGATGACGGTTTATGTGACGGGTGATGTCCACGGTGGCATCGACATGCAAAAGCTCCGCGACTGGGAGCTTGGGGATAGTCTGACGAGCGACGACTATCTGATTATCGCGGGAGACTTTGGCTTTCCGTGGGATTTTTCTGCCGAGGAATGCGCCGATATCGCCTGGCTGGAGTCGCGCCCCTATACCGTGCTGTTCGTCGACGGCAACCACGAACGCTACGACCATTGGGCGGAGCGCCCCCTGGAGTTGTGGCACGGTGGACTGACGCAACGCCTGTCGGACACCTCGCCTATACGGCGCCTGACGCGCGGCGAGGTTTTTGAGCTCGGTGGGTCGACGATCTTTACCATGGGCGGCGCCACGAGTGTGGACAAGGAATACCGCATCCCGTATTCCAGCTGGTGGCCGCAGGAGCTGCCGGGCGAGCGCAACTTTGAGGAGGCGCGGGCAAAGCTCGATAGCGTGGGCTGGAAGGTCGACTACGTGATCACCCACACCTGCTCCACGCGCATGCTCTCGCCCACGCTTTATCCGGCGCCCGGCTGGAATTGCCCCGCCGTTGATCGGCTTACGGCGTTTTTCGATGAGCTGGAGGACCGCTTGGACTACAAGCGCTGGTACTACGGGCATTTTCATCGGGATGCCAACCCGGCCGAGCGCCATACCGTGCTCTACGACTGCATCGTTCGCCTGGGCGACGAACTCCAGCCCTGGGATGTTGCGTAGGGGTGGGGTGCCTGATTACTCAGCCGTTACGGTAATGTTCTCCCTGTGCTTGCGGATAACATCCCAGCTAAAATGCTCGACCAGCTGCTCGGCAGAGCGCGGCGTGGTGCCCGGCGCGATGCCTGTTTGTCCGGCGAGCCAACCCAGCAGCGCTTCGGGCGTGCCAAAGCGGGCGCGGAGTTCGCCCAGGTCCAGATCGCGGTCTCGTTTGGAAAGGCGGCGGCCGTCCGGTGCCATGAGCAGCGGAATATGTGCGTAGTGCGGCGTGGGCAGTCCCAACAGGTGCTGCAGATAGATCTGGCGCGGCGTGGACCCCAGCAGGTCGCATCCGCGCACGACCTCGGTGACGCCCATGGCAGCGTCGTCGACCACCACGGCTAGCTGATAGGCAAACACGCCGTCGCTGCGGCGCACCAAAAAGTCGCCGCACTCGGTGGCGAGTGCTTCGCATTGGGCGCCGTACGTGCGATCCACAAATTCGATCACGTCGTCTGCGAGGTCGTCGACGGTGGGCACGCGCAGACGTGTGGCCGGCGCGCGCAGGGCGCTGCGGCGGGCCACCTCCTCGGCCGAAAGACTTCGGCAGGCGCCACGGTAGATGGGCGTGCCGTCGCTCGCGTGCGGTGCACTCGCGGCGTGGAGCTCGGCGCGTGTGCAAAAGCAGGGATAGGTGAGGCCGGCGTATTGCAACTGGTGCAGGGCGTCCTCGTACAAGTCCAGGCGGTCGTGCTGGTAGTAGGGGCCTTCGTCCCACTCCAGCCCCAGCCAGGCCAGGTCGTCAATCAATTGAGCGGCAAGTTCGGGGCGCTTGCAGCGATCGTCCAGGTCCTCAATGCGTAACACGATGCTGCCGCCCTGGCTGCGGGCCGAAAGCCATGCGCACAGGCAGCTGAACACGTTGCCCAGGTGCATACGGCCCGAGGGCGACGGGGCGAAGCGCCCCACGACGGGCGCGGGAGCGGCCGGCGTCGTTGGCGCGTCGGCGGCGGTTGTTGCTATGTTGCGTGCGTTGATGTCCATGCGGACGAGTATAGCGCGGGGCGTGGTGGGGGAGACGCTGCCGTGGCCTGCAAGTTGCTGAGGCCACACGTTGCGCGTGCCGGACCACCGGCTCGGCGCCTTAATCGTCGTCAATCAATCTAGCCCTCAAACGACAGAAACCCCGGCAGCTCTTCGCAACTGCCGGGGTTTCCGCGGAAAAGGGGGACATGATCCTCAAGCGGACGGCAAAGGGGCAAACCGTTTTCTCTCAACTGCTTTATGCCCCTCAACTGGCGGCTCAATCAGCGCATGCCGCGTCCACACAAAGCCGCTACACCTGTGATGGAGCTATGAAGTGGTATCTATTGCCGGAGCGGGCTATGCCAAGGAGTGTCCCAGATTGCCGGCAGATAAGGAACGTCCCCAGGTGCCGGCGGCGGGTGTGACTTTTGTCCCGTTTTGACGCTCCGCTGACCTAGATGTTCGTCACATGAACTCGCAAACGTGGGACAATGACGCTACTGGTACCACAGACAAAGGATGTGCCTATGAACGCCCCCGTTGCCCAGCCCTGTCGGCAGCGCCGCCTGTTTGCGCGGTTCGCTTCCGTCTGCGCACTCGTCGCGCTTGCGTTGTTGCTGCTGCCTGCCGTCGCGCACGCCGACGGCTACTCCATGAGCCAAACCTATATCGGTGCCACGGTTGAGGCCGATGGCTCGCTGACCGTTGTCGAGGGACGCCAGTTCGATTTCGACGATGACATTAACGGCGTGTATTGGGATATCAATACAGGCTCTAACCAGCAAGGCGGCTCGGTGGTCGTCAATGTGCTGAGCGTCGAGGAAGACGACACTGCGTTTAACAAGGTCGACAGCGCAAATAAAGGCGACGACGGCGTTTACACGGTGGAGCAGTCCGACGACGGCGTAAAGATTAAGGTGTTCAGCCCTCACGAAAGCGGCGACAGCGCAATCTACTACGTGAGTTATTCCATGACCGGTGCGGTTATGAACTGGGCCGATACCGCCGAGCTCTACTGGAAATTTGTGGGTGACGGCTGGTCTGCGGACTCCGATGACGTCGAGATGGAAGTCTACTTTGCAAATGCCGCTGCCGGGACGGCTGCCGTCAAGGGCGATAACTTCCGCGCATGGGGCCACGGCCCGCTGACGGGCGACGTGTCGCTCGATGCGGACGAGCCCATGGTCACCTATACCATTCCCTGCGTGCATCAGGGCGAATTCGCCGAGGCACGCATCGCCTTCCCCAGCGACTGGGTGCCGCAGCTTGCCGTCTCGGGCGAAAAGCGCATGTCGACGATTCTGAGCGAAGAGAAGGAATGGGCCGACGAGGCCAACGCTCGCCGCGCTCACGCTCGCATGATTGCCAATGCGCTTGCCGTGCTAAGTGTTGTCGCGGCGGTGGCCTTTACCGGCACAATCGTTGTGCTCAAGCTGCGCCGCCGCAAGCCCAAGCCGCTTTTCCAGGACGAATATTTCCGCGATGTGCCTTCGGCCGACCATCCCGCCGTGCTTTCGGCCCTCATGAGCTGGAACGAGGTGCCCGATCAGGCATATATCGCCACGCTTATGAAGCTTACCGACGACCGCGTGATCAAGCTGGAAGAAGCGACCGAGACCAAGAAGAAGGGTCTGCTCCGTCGCGAAAAAGAGGAGCAGACGTATCGCATCACAGTGACCGACGAGGCCTGGAAGGCTGCCAAGAAGGACGGCATCGATCGCGATGTGCTCAAGGTCTTCTTCGCCGGCGTTAAGCCCGATAAGGACGGAGTCCGTTCGCGCACGTTTAGCGAGCTGGAGGAGTACGCTAGCGAGCGCACCACATCTGTTGGCGACAAGCTCGAGGACTATCAGAGCACGGTTAAGGGCAAGCTGGAGGCGCGCGAGCTTATCGCCTCGGACGGCACCATCGCCCTGGTTGCCGGCTTGGTTCTCGGCATCATTATTGTCTGTGGCATTTTGGGCTCTCTGTTCTATGCCGACTTTGCGGATGCCAATGTCGGTGCCGCTATGATCTCGATCCCCGTCACGATCGTGGGCTTTGTCCTGAGCTGCACCTTCCGTCGCTACACGCCGGAGGGCGCCGAGGTGGCGGCTCGCTGTAAAGCGCTCAAGCATTGGCTTGAGGACTTTACGCGCCTGAAGGAGGCCATTCCCAGCGACCTGATCTTGTGGAACAAACTGCTGGTGATGGGCGTTGCCCTGGGCGTTTCGAAAGAAGTGCTGCGACAGCTGGCCGAGGCCGTGCCTGCGGACCTGCGCAACAGCGACGATTTCTACGACAACTACCCCTGCTACTGGTGGTATTACCATCACTACGGCAACGAGTCCCCGCTCGATTCGTTCAACGATGTGTACCACGAGACCATCCGCGAGCTGGCTTCGAGTTCCGATAGTTCGAGCGGCGGCAGCGGCGGCGGCTTTTCCGGTGGCGGCGGTGGCGGCGTCGGCGGAGGCGGCGGCGGAACGTTCTAGCGAGCGCTTGCTTTGGGGTGGATCTTTCTGGGCGGTTGCCAGGGAAGATTCATCCCATTTTTGTGCATCGAAACGGGTCAAACTTTCCGCTGAGGACCTTCGCGCGGTAGCGCGCAGAGATGTGGTGTAAGAGGCGGGG
>URBQ01000035.1 GCA_900546115.1 uncultured Collinsella sp. | reverse complement strand
CGGACACTCCGCAGGACGAAAGACCCCCCGCCGCACGTAGTGCGCAGCGGGGGTTCTTTCATGTCCGAGGACGTCCGCGAAGGTTAGCCCTCAGATCCTGCGGTGGGAGACCTAGGCCTCGTTGTACACCGTCTTGAGCTTCAACAGGTGAGCGTAGCGGTCCATAGCGGCCTGCTCGTTCTCCTTGAAGAGCTCCTCGGCGCGCTCGGGGAAGGAACGCGTCAGCGAAGCGTAACGGGCCTCGTTCATCAGGAACTCCTGATAACCGCCCGCGGGCTCCTTGGAATCGAGCGAGAACTTCTTGCCGGCAGCAGCCTCGGGGTTGAAGCGGAAGAGGTTCCAGTAACCGCACTCGACAGCCTTCTTCATCTCGGCCTGGCAGTTCTGCATGCCGCCCTTCTTGATGGAGTGCATCTCGCAGGGGCTGTAGCCGATGATGAGGGATGGGCCGTCGTAGGCCTCGGCCTCGTGGATGGCCTTGAGGGTCTGAGCCGGGTTGGCGCCCATGGCGACCTGCGCCACGTAGACGTAGCCGTAGCTCATGGCGATCTCGGCCAGGGACTTCTTCTTGGTCACCTTACCGGCAGCGGCGAACTGAGCGACCTGGCCCAGGTTCGAGGCCTTGGAGGCCTGACCGCCGGTGTTGGAGTAAACCTCGGTGTCGAAGACAAAGACGTTGACATTGTGGCCGGAAGCCAGGACGTGATCCAGGCCACCGAAGCCGATGTCGTAGGCCCAACCGTCGCCGCCGAAGATCCAGAAGGACTTCTTGGTGAGGTAAGCCTTGTCGGCGAGGATTGCCTTGGAAGCCTCGCAGCCGCACTTCTCGAGCTCGGCAACGTAGGCAGCGGCAGCGGTCTTGGAGGCCTCGGCGTCGTTGACAGAGTCAATCCAAGCCTGGCCGGCAGCCTTGAGCTCGTCGGACGGACCATCGGCAGCGATGATGTCCTGGGTAGCGGCGATCAGCTTGTGCTGAACGGCCTCATAGCCAACGGCCATGCCCAGACCATGCTCAGCATTGTCCTCGAACAGGGAGTTGTTCCACGCCGGGCCGTGACCGTCCTTGTCCTTGCAGTAAGGAGCGGTGGCAGCGGGGTTGCCCCAAATGGAGGAGCAGCCGGTGGCGTTGGAGATGAACATGCGGTCGCCGGCAACCTGGGTCACCAGACGTGCATAGGCGGTCTCGGCACAGCCGGCGCAGGAGCCGGAGAACTCCAGGTAGGGCTGCTTAAACTGGCTGCCCTTGACGTTGGCCGCGATGAGCTCCTTCTTCTCGGAGACGTTCTCGACCATGTAGTCCCAAACGGGCTGCTGGTCCATCTCCTGCTCGGTGGGAACCATCTCGAGGGCGCCCTTGGGGCAAACCTTGACGCAGTTGGTGCAACCCATGCAGTCGAGCGGGGACACAGCCATGGTGAACTTCATGCCCTTGGCCTTGGGGCCCATGGCGTCGAGCGTGCGGGTAGCCTCGGGCGCGGCGGCAGCCTCGTCCTCGGTCATCGCGAACGGACGGATGGTGGCATGCGGGCACACGTAGGCGCACTGGTTGCACTGGATGCACTTGGTCTCGTCCCAGTGGGGAACGACCACGGCGACGCCGCGCTTCTCGTATGCGGAGGCGCCCAGCTCAAACTGGCCGTCGGCGCAACCGACGAAGGCGGAAACAGGCAGGCTGTCGCCGTCCATGCGATCGATGGGCTCGAGCAGGTTCTTGACCTGCTGGGCGATAGCGGACTTGGTCTCCTCGGAGAGCTCGACGGGAGCGGCATCCTCGGCGGTAGCCCAGTCGGCCGGAACCTCGAACTTACGGAAGGCGGTAGCGCCGGCATCGATGGCCTTGTGGTTGGCGTCGACGATAGCCTGGCCCTTCTTCATGTAGGACTTGGTAGCCGCGTCCTTCATGTACTGCAGGGCGTCCTCGGCGGGCAGGACCTTGGCCAGCGCAAAGAAGGCGGACTGGAGCACCGTGTTGGTGCGCTTGCCCATGCCGACCTTAGCGGCCAGGTCGATAGCGTCGATCAGGTAGACGTTGACGTTGTTGTTCGCGATGTAGCGCTTGGCCACGGCGGGCATGTGCTCGGCGAACTCCTCGTCGCTCCACTGGCAGTTGACCAGGAAGGTGCCGCCCGGCTTGACGTCGCGGACCATCTTGAAGCCCTTAACGATGTAGCTGGGGTTATGGCAGGCGACAAAGTCGGCCTTGGTCACGTAGTACGGCGAACGGATCGGGGAATCACCAAAGCGCAGGTGCGAGACGGTGACGCCGCCAGTCTTCTTGGAGTCGTACTGGAAGTAGGCCTGGACGTACTTGTCGGTGTGGTCGCCGATGATCTTGATCGAGTTCTTGTTGGCGCCGACGGTACCGTCGCCACCCAGACCCCAGAACTTGCACTCGATGGTGCCGGGGGCTGCGGTGTTGGGCGCATCCTCGGCCTCGGGCAGGCTCAGGTTGGTCACGTCATCGACGATGCCAATGGTGAACTCGCGCTTGGGCTCGTCCTTCTTAAGCTCCTCGAAGACAGCGAACGCGGACGCGGGAGGCGTGTCCTTGCTGCCCAGGCCATAACGGCCGCCGACGACCTTGATGCCCGTCTTGCCGGCCTCGTAGAGAGCGGAGACGACATCCTGGTAGAGCGGCTCGCCGATGGAACCCGGCTCCTTGGTGCGGTCCATGACGGCGATCTTCTGGACGGTCTCGGGGAGAACGTCGACGAAGTGCTTGATGGAGAACGGACGGAACAGACGAACCTTGACCAGGCCGACCTTCTCGCCGTGAGCGTTGAGGTAGTCGATGACTTCCTCGAGCACGTCGCAGAAGGAGCCCATGCACACGACGACGCGGTCGGCATCGGGAGCGCCGTAGTAGTTGAACAGGCCGTAATCGGTGCCGAGCTTCTCGTTGATCTTCTTCATGTAGCCCTCGACGACGGCGGGAAGCTCGTCGTAGACCTTGTTGCAGGCCTCACGGTTCTGGAAGAAGATATCGCCGTTCTCGTGGCTGCCGCGGGTGTGCGGGTGCTCAGGGTTGAGCGCGTGGTCGCGGAAAGCCTGGACGGCGTCCATGTCGCACATCTCGGCCAGATCCTTGTAGTCCCACATGGCGACCTTCTGGATCTCGTGGCTGGTGCGGAAGCCGTCGAAGAAGTTAAGGAACGGGGTCTTACCCTCGATGGCGGCAAGGTGAGCCACCGGCGAGAGGTCCATGACCTCCTGGACGTTACCCTCGGCGAGCATGGCGAAGCCGGTCTGACGACAGGCCATGACGTCAGAGTGATCGCCAAAAATGTTCAGGGCGTGGGAAGCGACGCAACGCGCGGAGACGTGGAAGACGCCCGGGAGCTGCTCGCCCGCGATCTTGTACATGTTCGGGATCATCAGGAGCAGACCCTGAGAAGCCGTGTAGGTGGTGGTCAGAGCACCGGCGCCCAGCGAACCGTGAACGGTACCGGCTGCACCTGCCTCGGACTCCATCTCGACGACCTTGACCGGGGTGCCAAAGATGTTCTTGCGACCCTGGGCCGCCCACTGGTCGACATGGTCGGCCATCGGGCTGGACGGCGTAATGGGATAAATTCCCGCTACCTCGGTGTACGCATACGAAACATATGCGGCCGCCTCGTTGCCGTCCATAGACTTAAACTTACGCGCCATATACCCCTCTCCTCTCATATAGGTATACAGGCCCCGGCGATTGCCGGGATGTTGGCGTGATGGGATTTTCGCTGTTGCTTCCAATCATCTGGCAGGCAGACTGAGCAGCAGGTACATGGCGTGGAGAGAAGGCATGCCAAGGCGAGGGGCGCTTGCGCACCGCAGGCCCAGCTACCCGTCTTGCACATGATCGAGCGCCGCAAAGGCCGCATGCCGGATGCTCCCGGGCACGCCCCGGCGATGGGAAGCGCCCGCAACGGAAATCCGCATGCGGGCTTATTGTACCCCGCCGTCAAGTGTAATTTCGGCAAATATAGGCGGGCGGTAAAGGTTTACCTTGGGTGACCATCAAGGGCAAAATTGATCCTTCCGTCACCGAGGGACCAAATGGCAGCTGCGGTGAAATAGGAACTGTTTTTGCCGGCCGTAGCCTTAAACAGCCCCTATTTCACCGCAACTTATTTAGGAGATGAGTCAGAGGGCGCCGAGGAGGATGGCGTAGGTTGTGGATTCTCCGAGCTTGAGCTCGTCACCGGGGTTGAGCTGGGCGGAGCGGCCGGGCTCGACCTGGGTGCAGACGTTCGTCGCGTCGTTTACCACCACGGTTCCGTTGGTGGACGACAGGTCCTCAACGTACCAGACATTTTGGTCATCGCACCACACGTGGGCATGGCGAGCCGAAACGTCATCGCCCACATCGGTGATGCCGCCCTCCCCCGTTGCCAGCGCGCCGATCTCGACGCCTTCCTCACTCGGCTGAATCCAGCGCGGGACGCTCACCGCGTAGCCGTTTTGCACGCGCAGCAGTCCCAGCGGATGCGCCGGCGCGACCTCGTGCTCGCCCGACTTGGAACCAAGGCGGGCGTGAGAGCAAACGGCATAGGGAACGAATCTTGCGGATGTACTCCTCGACGTCAGGCAGGTAAGCCCCACGAAGTCACCGGGGAGGCCCAAGCGGCCCGGCACCACTTCCAGATTCTGACCAGGGCGAGTCGTTCGCCGGTGGCTGAAGGCTCGCTCCCACCCAAAAGGGGAGATTCGCGTTGTTCCCCAATCGCTCTCGCATCTTTCATTTTGCTCGAGGTGGGCTATAAAAACTTTCCTGGTGAAAGGCGGCGATTGGTTTCCTTTCTTTCTAGAGGAGCGCGCCTGTAATCTGTTTTCATCCTAAATCAAGTTGAGATCGGACCTTCCAGAGGCAAGTCGACTCAAACTGCGAGGCTCCATGTTGGAATAAAGAGCGCTGTCGAAGTGCCAACAACACAAAGCTTGCCAGTCTCAAATAGAACCTTTTGGGAGTCCGATTGGGCCGCACACCGAATCCCCGCTGGTGGTTTTTTATAGCTGCGTAACAATAAACAAGGTTAGTGCCAGTCCAGCATGAAATTGAGGAACGTATGCATTTTTTCTCAGTAAGTGATCGTCGTTACTGCTTCGATGAGGTCACTCGCAATTGCTTTCAGGTTGACCAAGCATCAGAAGATGCGCTTCGCATATTTGAAGCATCGGGAAGAACGGTCAACTCGAAGTTGCTAACAAAGTCACTTGCTGCGAAAGGCTACGACCAAACGACCATAGCAGAACTTGAAGACGACATTGATGAGTATCAACGATTGTCTGAGCGGACTTTCTTAACAAAAGACACGCCTCGAAAACTTAGATCCATCGAACTCCACGTTTCACATGCATGCAACCTTGGTTGTAGTTACTGTTTTGCCGGTAAAGGAGATTATGGAACGTCTCCTCTGCTGATGACAGACGAGATAGCCTTCAAGGCGGTCGACTACCTCGTCGCAAGTTCATCGGAAAACGAAACGCTTGCAATCGTCTTTTTTGGTGGGGAACCCATGATTAACGAGCCGCTGATATGGAAAACGGTCGACTATTCAAAAAGAATATACCCCAATAGAAACTTTACCTATTCTATTACGACCAACGGAACGCTTTTGAATGACACTGCTGTGAATTCTTTCAAGGAGCACGGGTTTTCTGTTCTGATTAGTCTCGATGGTACAGGATGCAAGCACGATGCATCGCGCCCGTACAAGACGGGAGGCGGCTCTTTCTCCGATATCGACAAAAACGTTCGTCGTTTTTCCGAGTCGTTCCCCTTCGGCGCAAGAGCGACCTTAACAAATAATAACTGTAACCTTGTTGAAGACTATCTTCAGTTTAAAGAGATGGGCTTCAGAAGGATTTACTTCTCGCCCGTGAGCTCATTCGATGAGAATATCAAACTCGACGAACACTCATTAAACAAAATCAGGGCGGGCCTAATAGATTTGGCGGATCAATATCTCAAACAGATTGATCAAGGGGAAAAGCCCTTGTTTAGAACATTGAAAACTGCAGTTGATTTGATTATGAGCAACAGGATCGCCTTTGTCGGATGCGGGGCTGGCAGGCGTTTTATTTCCGTGACTCCCGAAGGGGACGTATACCCCTGTCACAGGTTTGTCGGGATGATGCGATTCAAAATGGGCAACATCGTCACCGGAATTGACGAAACTAGGTATATTGAAAACTGGAGTCAGGGTGTCGAAAAAAGAATTGACTGTACGGACTGTTGGGCTCGGTCTTTCTGTGGTGGGGGCTGTAGCTGGGAGGCTGCAGACGAGCACGGCTACTTGCCCAAGAGTCTACACCCTGCATCATGTGAATATAGAAAAATGTGCTACGAGATGGCTTTTGACCTTATTTCCCGCCACTCATCTTCGCAGGAGAAAAATCAACGAGAAGCTACTGTATCGGAATAAGCGGTTCAGCGCATTGCTGTCACCATTGTGGAGGTGTTCGTTCTTCTGATTACCGTCTGCGAGCTTATTGCTACGTTCGCCGAAACCATTCTAGAAATATGGTGAACTAGACATCTTGGTTTGTTATACACAATATTGAGGTTTTTCTGCACTCAAAGGGAGGTAGTCGTGAAGCATATTCATCCGATTAATCCAGGAAGTGGCGACGAGGCAGGCGTGAAGCCGATGTCTTTTGACTGCCTCTTGGGCATTACTGACATCTGTACTGTTTATGATAAAGCAGATGGCTGTGGTGCATACGATTACTGCGACTATGACATGGATGGCGGCAGCATCTGCGTTGTAGATCACTGTGGCATTGATCAAACGTAGTCTCTAATTGGATTAAGGTGAGGAGCTGTTATGAAGCATATCCATCCTGTTGGTTCAAATGAACATACTCCCGTTGAGCCTTGTTGTCTTGGAGTTGATATATGCAATTTTTACGACATCGCCGAGTGCCCTGTTGCGGATTGGTGCTATGTCGATAAAGAATCAAGCTGTGTTTTGCCAGCAGATTGGTGCGATCCAGTTGACGAGTAGTTTTTGTGTCTAGGAACTATTTGGTCCAATTCAAAATAAGATGGGGACAAATACCAAAATCTCGTGTCTGGGAGGAGTTATGCCATTATTGCAAGGTCTCGTTGGATTAACCTTTGTACTTGCTTTATATCTGGCACCTTTTTTATTGTTATTCTTCATTATCCGATTCTTTCTTCGGAAAAAATAGGAGTATCACGCAAACATTAGCGTAGCTTTCTTCCAATATGAGCCGAGCATTGGCAAGTGGAATAAGAAGCCCGACCGTTCGTCACATGAAAGTGATCGGACGGGCCTCTCAATTTAACCCGGGCCGCCACCCATAGCGGCTTTCCGGGCGTATTTTCGGTGCAAAGCAATCGTCAGTTTAATCCTATGCGTCGATACCGCATTTCATTTGTTCGGCTCGTATTCTACGGCCTTGTAACCCTCGCACTCTCCGGCAAACGGATTGAACACGAAGGCAGAGATGATGTGTGCGTGGACATCGAGGCTGCTGTAGGCAACATACTGGGGCATGGACCCCCGCTGCGCGTGGCATGCGGCCCGGCATATTCATTGCCGTCCAACCCCGTGTAGTTGCAGCAAAGGGTGGAACCTCAATGCTCAGCTCATGTTGTCCGTGGGACACGAGAATTGTAAGTACACTTTGGTGTGATTCTCACGATGATACTGAGCCACCTGGAATAAGATACGTCGCGACAACACTTCGCTTCACCTCTGTCTCGACAAGACAACGTAGACTAAAGTTTCCTTTAGTAAGAGAATGAGAACTATATCTGAAAGCGTTGCGATGGCGTGAAGGCACCGAGTCCGAACCGACTGAATGCTACGTGCATCTGCATCGCTTTTTTGTTATCTCTGTCAGTTGGGTAGCACTACACTTGTCAGCATTTACCCCGGTACATGCTGCCTAAATCCACTACCCCTTCTACCGCGCCGACCATCTCGTCATCGTGAGAGACAATGATGATCAGCTGGCTTTGCTTGTTGCGCTTAACATAGGCCGCAAGCTCGGCGCGGCTTACAGCGTCTAACCCAGTCGTGGGCTCGTCGAGTACCAAAACTGACGACTTGCGTGAAATCGCCGACCATAAGTACACTCGGCGCAGCTCACCGCCCGAAAGCGCGGAGCAACGTTTCCCGAGCAACTCCTTCACGCTGTTTTCCAGCGAAAGTAGGCCATCTACACCCCGGTGATAGGAAGAAAAGGGCGTGTCGAAATACTCTAACAGCTCTTTCACCGTTTCGTCCGGCGCGAAGCACGACTGTGGGCAGCACGATATCTCTCTCGCACGTATGTAATCCAAGTCGCATTCTTCGATTGGCACGCCGTTGTATTTTACTTTGCCTTTCGATGAGTATAGCCCGAGCATCAAGTAAAGAAGTGACGTCTTGCCTCTTCCGTTTTCCCCAACTATGCAATATGTACCAGGACCGGAAAACTTGAAAGAAAACCCGCCGAGGACCTCTCGGACAGATCCGTCTGGAAGGGCAACCGAGAATTCCAAATCAGATACCGAAATGTCATTTATTTCATCGAGTTTAGCTAAATCGGTCCGATTCCACCCCGATCTCTCCTTTTCTCTCGTCGCGATAGCCGTCCTATCCCATGATGCTTTGGCATCTTGATAGGATTTGAACAATGACATCATACTTTTCAAAGTCTTAAAGAGAACCGCGAAGTATGTACCGATGATAGTGTACTCGCCTATTGACATAGTTCCGTTAATGATTCGTACTCCGGAAACAACAAGTATCACCGCTTGAAACAACGCTGCGAAAAGACCATCGAGCGATGTCAGAGAATATGATAGCTTTCCGGAGCGCAAAACTTTGGGAAAATAGCTCTTAAACCCAGCGTCGAGCGCTTGTTCGCTCTTGCCGTACGAAGATGTCAGTTGAATGTTGAGAATCTGATTAAGCTGCGATGCAATTGCGGCGTAAAAGGCGCTGTCCGCCTCTTTCTTCTCATACGTGACCCTATACAAAAGTTTCCTCAACCCAGTAATTACACAGAAATACACGATGAGGAGAATGATGGAAAACACCGCGAGAGTTGAATCAATTGACCATATGATAAGCAATACGATGGGAATGGCTACAATGGACAGCGGCGCACTGATAAAATTCGCCAAAACGAAGGATGAGACCACGCTAGAGTCGGAAATAATCCGTTGCGTTGTATAGGCTGGATCGATGGTCCGACTCACCAAGTAATCGTCTCTTTCAAAACGCAAGACGGCCTCCCTGAGAAGATCAAAGGAAAGTCTCGTGGTTATGCGAATGGAAAGTGTTCCTGCAAAATAAGTAAAGAGGGTGGAGAAAACTCCTATTGACGCAACCAGGAGCGCGAAGAGTACGGCGTCTCTTTCGCTGCGGTTACCGAGAAGAAAATCTAAGAATTTCCCGTTCACGTATGGCATGGCATAGGAGAGAGCGGTTCCAATCACCGTGATAGCAATGAAGACGAAAGCCCCTTTTGCTCTGATGAACCTCGAGAGAACGCATCGAATCAAGGAAGGCCCCAATCTACCCGCCACAAAACATCAATCACTGATACCTTACACCTCAACACAACAGGAGCGAAGATTTGCCAATGAGACTGCTTTAAGATTGCCTTGGGCCAATACGATCTCAAGCTCTTCCTACAAGAGAGTCGGAATCGGACATCTCCTCCGACGAACCTGGCAATCGGGCGGTTGAAATATCTTTTTCAACCGCCCGATTGCCACAATAGATTTGAGCATCCGCCCACAAACGTCCGCGTTTTATACCCATCAAATCCTTTGCCTTTTGTCGTCTAGACTAGAAAAATCGCTCGAAATAACGCAACCGGCCTGCTCGCTTGAAGAAACCTAAGCCCGTAACGTAGATGTGCAAACTTCCGAAACGCCTTGCGCGGCATAGTGCGTATAAACTTCGTCAACCGCCTCAGAAATATCTGAGTATCGCGCCGGGTCAAAAGCATACGATGTCGCAGCTATACCCTGCACCCATTCGGAACGCGGATTAATTGAATAGCCACACAGCATCATCATACATGCATCTAGACCTGATTTCCCAAGTATCCGACGTATTGATGAGAGCATCGCGGGTCGCCCCCGCACCATCGTCGTCACCCCTATTAGCAGTATTTACCGTTTTTCTCTAAATGCGTATCGCCACCCTTAAGAATACGAAGTGTTTTATCCAGACCCGATTGTCCTCCATCTCAAACGAAGGGATAAGGAATCTCATCCGGAATCGGCAGTAACGGAGGATTCACAACGACAAGCGAAAAACATGAGTCATCTCTCAGAGGGGAGTAAAGGCTCCCCTCAAGCACCCTAGTTTCGTCATCCAAAGAGTTGATGGCAGTGTTTTTCTTACAAAGGTCGACAACAAAAGGGTTGATTTCTACAGATGTTACATCCATGCCACAGTTGGTAAGTATCAGGCCCTGTATTCTGGGGCCAGAACACAAATCGAGAGCCTTCCGTGCGCTCTGCGGTGTAAGGCGCCAATCTCAGCAAATCTGTCCCACAATACTGCGCTGAAGAACAACACGGAACCCCTGAGCCAAACTCCCCTATACCTTATTAAGGCTAAGACAGGCAAGTTCACGCACCCGGCATATTCCAGAATAACATCCTATTGTTTTAGATGCTCTACAAGCATGAACAGCCGCGAATCGGAAAGATCTTCTAGTTTCGCCCCGACTGACCGCCAAGGGCCAAAATGGCCTCTCCATCCCCAGGCGACCGGCTCTGGCGCGCCGAGGAGTGTCCCCAAGTGCCGGCAGAAAAGGAACGTCCTTAACTGCCGGCTAGAGGGCACCGAAGAGGATGGCATAGGTAGTGGATTCGCCGAGCTTGAGCTCGTCGCCGGGATTGAGCTGGGCGGAACGGCCGGGCTCGACCTGAATGCAAACGCGCGTGGCCCCGTTTACCACCACGGTTCCGTTGGTGGACGACAAGTCCTCGACGTGCCAGATATTTTGAGCATCGCACCAGATATGGGCATGGCGGGCCGAGACATCGTCGCCGACGTCGGTAATATCGCCCTCACCAGTGGCCAGCGCGCCAATCTCAACACCCTGCTCACTCGGCTGAATCCAGCGCGGGGCGCTCACGACAAAACTGTTTTGCACGCGCAGCAAGCCCAAAGGGTGCGCCGGGGCGGGTTCGCGTTCGCCCGCAGTCAGCGACATGCCAAGCGAACGCGGCGTGGATGTGCCTCCGCCGCAGGTCGCGTTCGCGTAGTCGATGGCATAGTTCACCGAGGACCGCACATCCGCCGAACAACCGACGGCGACAAACAGCACCAGCACGACCTCGGCGCGCTCGGCGGGCATGAGTTCCGCCGCCTGGGACAGGCGATCGAGCGCGTTGCGATAGAGATTCGTGTCCTGGTGGCACTCTTCGAGCGCGCGTACCATCGGTTCACCTGCAGGACCGCACACCATATTGATTACAGCCGTGGAGTCCATGGGATTGCGCTGGCGCAGGGCCAGTTGCGACATAATACGCGCAGCCGAGGTACCGTATTCGGCAAAGTAGCGCTGCTGAAGCGTGCCGACCGGCGCGCGAACGATAAAGCGGGAAACCCAAGAGCGATCGGCGGCTCGGCTCTGCGGGCTGCGGCCGTCGGCGAGCGGACGGGACGAAAGCACCAAGCCGCACAGCTCGATATGGCTCAGATGCGCTGCGCGCTTAAAGATGTCAAACATGGCCCCGCATGGGGTGAGCTCAACTTGAGATGCCATGACCTAGGCCTCCTTGGTCGTAGAAATAGAATCGGACGATACTTCGACAGGTCCGCCAAAAGTACGGACAGCTGCGGCTCCACCGGCAAGCGGAGTCGCCATCTGGGCTTTTGTGCGTCGCGGTGCCGAAACGGGAAGTTCAAAGGCAAAGCCCATCGCAAGCAAAAACCACGTAAGCGTATAGGTTGCAACCAGAGCGGCAACAAGGCCGCCCATCACGGCGCGTTGGGAAAATACGCTACATGCAGCCACAACCAGCACCGGAACCTCGCAGGCAGAAAGCGCAAGCACACCCTGCAGGAAGCCCGAGCGCCGATCGCGCGCAAGTGCCCCCGCGGCAACGCCGGCTATGCCTGGCAGCGCCAACGCCAGTGCGGCAATAATACCCGGTAGCGACCCAGACCACACGAGCGATCCCAAAGTCGCCGTCACGCGAGCGCCCGACGCCAGCAGCGCGGCCGAAACCACGACCACAGCCCAAACCACGCCACAGACGACCGTCGCGCCGACCATCAGCGCGCGACGAACCGCGCGGCCAGACGCATCCATGGGGCACGGCGTGAGCGGCTCGCCGCGGAGCGAACGACCGACATTTTGCGCATAGTGGTCACAAAACGCCGAGAGCGCCGCCTCGACCGCCGCCGGCTCGGGACGATCTTTTTGATGGCTGGACAGACAGGCCATCACCACGTCGAACAGCTGGGCATCGACAAACGCCAGCGCATCGCGTAGCTCCTCGGAATCCGGCTCAAGCCCCAGCTGCTGGGCCTGCTCGGCCGCAGCGAGCGCCACATCGGGCTCACGACGAAGCAGCTGAGTCAAATCGCAACCGGGCGCATGGGCACCAATGGGATAGTCGGGCAGCGTGTCCATCTTGAGACGGTAGGGGCTGGCGATGCCGCGCGTCTTTTTGCGCGAACCCGAGGTGCCCGAAGTGCTCGGCGCGGCTTCGTATGGCGCGGCGCCGGCAATGAGCTCGTAAACCGTGCTTGCTGCGGCATAGACGTCGATCGCCGGCGACATACGCAAAGCGCGCAGGTCGGGAATATCGTCGGTGAGCATCTCGGGCGGGGCATAGGCAACCGTCGCGCGACGCAGCGTGGCATAGCGCTCCGTAAACGACGCCTTGCCGCCGGTACCGGCCACGGCCGACGCAGGCTCAAGCGTCAGCGACGAGCCAAAGTCGATCAGGCACAGGTCAAAGGTGCCCTCGGCAAGCTGCCGGTCAAGCGGTAGACGCGCCGTACGCACCATAATATTAGCGGGCGAGATATCGCGATGGACAAAGCCCTCGCCCACCAGGCTCATACGGCAGAGCAGATCGAACAGGTCGCGACCCAGACGCGCCGCCACAAGCGGCGATAGGCGGCCGGCATCGTCCACGGCAAAGCGCGAGCGCAAGCGGGCGAGCGTCTCGCCCTCGACCCATTCCATGACAATTGCAGGCACACCGTCGACCTCGCCCCAGCCATAGAGGCGGGGAAAGCCCTTAAGGCCCGAAAGGGCGCGATGGCATTCGTATTCCTCGCGAAACGCCGCTTTGAACTTGGCGACCAGCGCCTCATGGGCGGCGGCATCGTCAAACTCATCGCACGTTGGCAAGATGAGCTGCTTGAGTGCCACGGCCTCGCCTTGGGCGTTGACGGCACGCGTCACGCGGCCGATACCGCCACGGCGCATGGTGGCATCGTCGGCAAACAGTATCGTAAAACGACGCAGATAGGCAGGCAGTTCGTCCTGACCGAGCGCAATGGCCGGCTCAAACCCGTCGACACGCGCCAGGCGCAGGCCGACCATGGGATCGCGACCGAGCGATTGTGGTGTGGTGGATGCAAGATCGGTCATCATAGGGCAAGCGCCGCCACGTTATTGTTGAAGTTACCGAGCGCGACGTCATCATCACCGTAATGGCCGACCCATTGACATAGGTTGGTGTAACAGCCCCACAGATTGGCATACTGCTGATACCACTTTGACCGGGGCGAGAATGTCTGACGACCGAACTCGGCTCGAATGACAAACATCTCCCCGACCAGGCTGTCGCACGGCCTGGGATCTCCCGTAGAGTTATAGGTCGAGACCACGTCATTGGCACGAGAAACATAGCCGTCGAGCATGTTGTACTTGGTCACAAGCCAGCTGTGAATGCTCTCTTCCTCAGCAGCGGAAAGGCCACCGGAGTTTGCATCGTTGTCAGTGTTGCCGCCCGTCGAGCCGCCGTTTCCAGACCCTCCGGCAGAGGAACCCGACCCAGAGCCACCGCCCGAACTCGACGAATCCGAGCCGGAGCCAGAAGTATCCGAGCTACCGGGCTTTCCGGACTGCTGGGCGTCCTGCTCCTTCTGCTGCTCGACCTTATTCACCGTTGCCGCCACGCTATTGTTGGACAACCGATCGATGATCTTGGTGTTGGTGAGCACGATGGTTTTGCCATTGGCAAGCGTGACTTCGTTGTCCGGGGCCTCGGCGCCGTCCGCGTCGCCGGTGCCAAACACAATATGCGCGACCACACTTGCCCAAGCATATCCAGTCGTGGTCCCCAGGTCACTTTTGACCTCATGCCCCACGCGCGGTTCGCGTGCGGCATGTGCCTGCATCATGGACGGCACGGTCATGCCATAGGCAGAAACGCCAGCTATGACCAGCACCAGCGAGCAAGACAGCAGTGCGTACGCCCGCGGCGCCAAGCCCAGTCGGCGTCGCATGCGCACCGCGGCGCCGCGCTTTGTCTGAGTGCCACCGGGCCGCATGCGTTCTCCTCCAACAAAAACACGCCGCTCGGGAGCGGCGCATTCATTCGAATCCATATTTGAGTGTATCAGCGAACCCAAAAGGTTGCGCAACGAATGGGCAAATTAAGGATGCGAGTGGAAGCATCCATGCGATAAGCGGATACAAAGCATCTTTGTTGCACAACAAACTTACAGTCGCACGGGGAAATTATGGCTACCCCGTGCGTCGCGATGAAGACATACGGCAGGAGCAGGCTCGCCACCTAAATCGTGCGACGGGCCTCGATGGCGCGCCCAAGCGTAAGCTCGTCGGCATACTCCAGGTCGCCGCCCACGGGAAGGCCGCTCGCCAGACGCGATACCTCAACGCCCAGCGGCTTGATAGTGCGGGCCAGGTAGCTCGCCGTGGTCTCGCCCTCGATATTGGGGTTGGTGGCGATGATGACCTCGTGGATGTCCTCGTGGCCCAAGCGTGCCAGCAGCTCACGAATGTGCAACTGCTCGGGACCAATCTTGTCCATGGGACTGATCACGCCGCCCAATACGTGGTAGAGACCGTGGTAGCTGCCCGTGCGCTCAATCGCCTGGACATCGCGCGGCTCGCCCACCACGCAAATGCGAGTAGTGTCGCGCATCGAATCCTGGCAGATGGAGCACTCGTCGGCCGTGGCGTAGTTAAAGCAACGGCTGCAAAAGTGGACCTCCTGCTTAACCTCCAGGATGGCCTCGGCCAGGCGGCGGGCCTCCTCGGCATCGGCCTCGAGCAGGTAATAGGCGATGCGCTGGGCCGACTTGGGACCAATGCCCGGCAGACGGCCCAGCTCATCGAGCAGTTTTTGCAGACTGTGATTCGCACTCATATATATGCGTGTCTTAGAACGGCATGCCCGGGATGTTGAGGCCGCCGGTGATGGCGCCCATCTGCTTGTTGGCGAGCTCGTTGACGCCGCGGACGGCCTCGTTGACGGCAGCCATGATCATGTCCTGCAGCATATCGACGTCCTCGGGATCGAGGGCATCGGGGTCAATAGTGAGGTTGACGAGCTCCATCTCGCCGTTAACGGTCACCTTGACCATACCGCCGCCGGCAGAGGCGTCGACGGTCTGGGACTTGAGGTTCTCCTGCGCGGCGGCAAGCTGCTCCTGCATCTTGCGAGCCTGCTTCATCATCTGCTGCATGTTCATACCGGCCATGATGGCTCCTTTACGTGCGGCCGCACGCCGAGCTGCAAGGGCAGCCGGAGCGCGGCGGGACTTTCAAGCTCAAAAATCGTACCACGGCGTGAGGCCAGCGAACGGGGCGGACACGCTACCTCAGTCGATATACATGTCCTCCAATACAAACCGCACGCAAAGATTATGCAAGGCCGAATTATGCAAGGTTGCATAATATCGCATACTCAATCTAGTAGAGCCGAATCCGGCATTTCATGTGTGCCACTAAATAGCTAAATGCCAAACCGCTGCTCGAGGCGGAGCACATGGCGGCAGGGTATAATTTGATTGTCATAGATTGCAATTTGGAGGTGCCCCATGAATGCCCCCGACGCGCTCCAAAACATCCGCTCAAAACACCCCGTTGCATATGTGGTTCTCTATCTCTTTGTCGTCTGGGTATTACTGGTTATCATCACCCATGCCATAGCTTTTGGAGCAGAACTGCTGATAGCCAGCTCGGACCAGCCCGTCGTCAAATGGGAGACGACCGATGAATGCACCGACGGAACCCGAACCATTTACTACAACAGCCCGTCCCTCTACCAAGAGTTCAAGGTCAAGATAAAGGACTCCAAGATTGTCGATGCCGAACTGGGCTCTTTATTTACAATCGGAGCAACCGTCAACGCCGAGCAAGTCGAGTACACGGACAGCCATGCGACGTATCGTATCGACCTCAGCATCCTAGGCCGACCGTCACGCGCCTGTCTGCTCGAATGCGATATACGCGGCACCACGTTGCACATGTCCGAAATACAGATGCGCCCGGGCAAGGGGTTCTCTTCTTGAGCAGTATACCCGCCTGCGCAGCTACTCCACCGGCTTGAAGATGGTGGACTGGCCGAAGACGCTGCGGATGAGGGCTTTGGCCTCGTCCTCGGTCTGCGGGATGCTCGGGGCTGCACCCTGATGGCCGAAGGGGCCGCCCGCACCGGAGTTGGACTCCCAGGGAGCTGCAGGAGCGTCCTCCTCTTTGGGGGCAGTTGCAGCGGACTTGGGCGCGGACGCCGCACCCGGCACGTCGAACGGAGGCAGATCGTCCCCACCAGCATCGGCAACAAAACCGCCAACCATGGCATCGTCGTAGGGAACCTGCTCGGATTCCCATGGCGCAGACGGCGCGGCGGGCTGAGCCTTGGGAGCGGACGCGCGCTCGGGCGCTCGGGGCGCGGGCTCGGTCGGGAGCTTGCCCGTGGCAGGAGCGCCGGCGGGGTTGTCGGAGCGCAGCCAGGGGGCTTTGCCCAGGTCAGACGACTTGGGCGCGGGCGAGGCAGGCTTGGGCGCGGGTGTCGGAGCAGCCGGTTTGGCCATGACGGGCTTAGGCGCCGACGGGGTCGGCGCCGCTATCGGTGCTGCTTTTGGCTGCGTCGCGCTGGCGCTCGAGGATGCAGGGGCCGCCGAGGACACGGGTTGCGGGTCCGCAGATACCGCAGCCCGTGCAGATGGAGAATGCTCCTCATGTTGAGGAGCCGGCGTGCCACCCCCATCCAGGACATAGTCGACGGTACGACGACCGAAGACCGCACTGACTGTCGGCAGGACCACCGACTGCGTGTCGGCGCGTCCAAGCATCTTGATGGCAAAGGTCGAGCCCGCGGGGAACGAGACCGTGAGCCTGGAGCCGTCGTCAGCCGTGGCGCGGGCATTGAGCAAAAGCCCCGCGTAGGAAGCCTGACGCGCCTTGACACGCTCGACAACCTCGGCCCATTTGCGCTGCAGCTCTCCGGCATCCTCGACCGCGGGCGTCTCGGCAGTACCGGCGGCGGCAACCTGGGCGGCATTGTTGGACTGGGGCTTAGGTGCCGGAGCGGTGGCAGGCGCGGGAGCCGCAACGGGCTGAGGCGTCGGAGTCGGCGCAGGCTGAGGTGCAGGCGCTGCAGGCTTGGAAGCTGACACGGACGCAGAACGGGACGCAGGCTGGGCAGCCGGAACAGCAGCACCACGGTCCCAAGGCATACCGCCCTGGCGCGCGGACGTAGCAGCGGGGGCAGCGGATGCCGCCGGAGCGGCAGCACGAGCGCCCGAAATTAGCGTCGGCTGTTGGGCAGCAGCGGGTACGGATGCTGCAGGCGCGGCGGCCTGAGCAGCAGCCACGCTCGCCGGCACGGCGCCGTTGGCAACCATGGCCTCCAAGCGGGCCACGCGCTCGGCCAATGCCTCAATCGTTAAATCGGCCTCGGGACGTGCCAGGCGCGTGCAGGCGATCTCGAGCACCAGGCGCACGTCGCTCGCGCCCCTCATCTCCAGTGCGGCATCGTCGAGCACCGTCAGCACACGGGCCAGGCGGTCGGCAGGATGCTCGCCAAAGGCAGCGGCCTCGGCAGCAAGCGCCTCGGCCTGCTCGGAGCCGCCCTCAAACAGCTCGGCACGGGCACCGGCAACGCAGGCAACGTACACGTCACGCACATGCGCCACCAGGTCGCGCGTCAGCTCCAGCAGGTCGTTTCCTTCCTCGACCTGCGCACGGATCAGTCCATAGAGCTCGGCAACATCGCGATCGGCAATGGCGCGGGAAAACTCGCCCAGAATCTGGTCCGAAACCTCGCCTAAAAGCGAGCGGGCGTCGTCCGCATGCACAGAACCGTTGCCAAAGACGCTCAGCTGCTCCAGCGTGGACAACGCGTCGCGCATGCCGCCCTTGGCATGGCGCGCCACGATGGCGAGCGCCTCATCGTCGTAGTCGAAGCCCTCCTGCTCGCACACGTATGCCAGGCGATGCTCAATATCCTCGTTGCCGATGCGATGGAAATCGAAACGCTGGCAGCGCGAGAGGATGGTCTCCAGAATCTTTTGCGGGTCGGTGGTGCACAGCACAAAGATCACGTGTGCCGGCGGCTCCTCAAGCGTCTTGAGCAGCGCGTTGAACGCCGCCGTCGTGAGCATGTGGACCTCGTCGATGATATAGATCTTGTACTTGCCGCGCACCGGGGCAAAGTTGACGGAGTTGATGATCTCCTCGCGCACGTTGTCCACGCCCGTGCGGGAGGCGGCATCGAGCTCGTAGACATCGGGGTGGTTGCCCTCGGCGATGAGCTCGCATTCCTCACAGGTGCCGTCGGGCATGCAGCCGCTCGCACCCTCGGCGCGCACCGCCTCGGCATTGCGGCAGAGCAGCGCCTTGGCAAGAATACGCGCCATGGTGGTCTTGCCCGTGCCGCGCGGACCGCAAAACAGGTACGCGTGGGACAGGCGCCCCTCGGTAATGGCGTGCTCGAGCGTCGAGACGATATGCTGCTGGCCCACCACGGAGTCAAAGGTGAGCGGACGATACTTTCGGTACAACGATTCCATGGGTGCTCCCCCGGGTATACTGAGTCTTGTTGCCGCGGCGGCCATGCGGTCGCACGGCATACTGCATTCATAATAACCCGTACGGCGAGCCCGCCGCGATAGGAGTCCAAAGAGCATGGCAGACGCAGAGAGCAACCTCGTTCCCTCCGAAGCAGCCGACCAGGTCGAGGTCGCGCTCGAGGCGCAGGCAGCAGCCGATGACGGCATCCTGTACCTCAACGAGTATCAGTACGAAAACGATCTGGTCACCGACTTCGCCCGCCTGGTCGCCTCGCCCAGACGCCGCGGCTCCCTGTATGTCGCCGCCGCCATTGCCGCCCTGCTGGGCATTGGCATGCTGGTGGCCGGCGGCAACTGGATCAAGTTCGGCGTCGTCCTGATCGTATTCGGCGCGTTTTTGGCCTGGTGGAGCAAAAACCTGCATCACACGCTCGCCCGCGACTTTATCGACGCCGTCGAGGCCGACGAGTCCATGGGCGGCCGCTACCGCCGCGTCGCCGCCAACGAGGACGGCCTGATGGTCTGGGGCAAGAGCGGCAAGTCGCAGTTCTTCCCGTTTGAGAAGCTCGACCACGTACTCGACGGCGAGCGCATCTTTGTTGCCATGTTCGCCGACCAGGGCGTGACGATCCCCAAGGACACCTTTGTTCGCGGCGATGCCGAGCAGTTTGGCGCCTTCCTTAAGGCGCGCATCAACAAAAAACTCCGCATCGAGACCAAACGCAAGAAGATGAAGGCAGAAAAGGCCGCTGCCGAAGCAAAACAGGCCGACAAGCCCCAGGACAACAAGGGCAAGCAGCGCAAGCAGAAGAAGAACAAGAAGAAGAAGCGGTAATCCGGCCGACACCGAAGGTGCCTCGTCCCGCGCCCGATTCCGAGTCGGAGCGCCTGAAATCGGGCGCGGGTACCGCCGATGGACCCATTTTGCCTAACTCTCGAGCTACTTCACTTCAAACCTTAAGAGCCTTCTCTCCGGCAGATCGGTCATCTTCATCGTATAAGTCCCGGGAAAAGCCTTCTCAAAACGGACGGTCTCGTAATCTTCAAAGTAATCGTTGGTGTTTTGCATCATAAATGGGACAAGCAACTCGTTTTCCGCTCCAACCTGCACGGCAAACGCTGCAAATCCGTCTAAAGCCGGCATTGCCTGCGCTATCAGATCGGTATTGACCATAAAGTCATAGTTTGGCGCAGACTCCGGCACCAAATGCCAAACATACGTTTTGATTCCGCCTTCGACATTGTCCTTATTCCTGACACGCATCTTTACGGCGATAACACACGTGATGTCGGCGTCCTTCAATTTCGTTTTCGTATCCACGATGCCATATTTTGAATAATCATCATGCGCACGCTTGAGATACTCGCGCGGCGTGAGCAGCTCCGCCCCGTCTATGCAAAACGAATACCCGTCAGTCGCCACATCCTTCGACCCCAGAAACGCCCCATCCATCGAGAGCCATTCGCCCTCCGCATAATATTTCTCAGGAATGACCGTCCGGTTCCCGTTAACGACGCTCGCCCTCATGCCCGCAAGGCCAGTAACAGCACAGCCGAAAAGCGCAAGCGCCGACCTTCTTGTCCACAGGGTCTTCTTCATCGCGCTCACGACCTTTCCCGAACGTTCACAACGGCACCGTCGCGCATGCAGTAAACCCGATCGGCCAGCTCCTCGAGCACCTCTCCGTCATGGCTGGACAGAATAACCTCGCGACCCGTTGATGCCGCCATCGCCACAACGCGCTTGAGCATTTCCACGCCCGCTTCGTCGAGGGCATTTGTTGGCTCATCGAGAACAAGCAGCTTCGGCTTTTCCATAATTGCCGCAGCTATCCCCAGACGCTGCTTCATCCCAAGCGAGTATGCTCGGAACTTCTTTTTTTCGTCTGCATCGAGCCCCACGAGCCGCAGGGCAGAGCGAATGTCCTCGCGGGTTGCAACGCCCTTGATCTGAGCAATGAGCTCCAGATTGTCGCAGCCAGACAGATATCCCAAAAAGGAAGGCGCCTCGATCAACATCCCCAGACTCGGCGGGAACGAGATGTCCGCCCCAAGCCTTTGGCCATCGATAGAGATTTCGCCTTCGGTAGGCTTGATCAATCCGCAGACCGCTCGCATAAGCATGGTCTTACCCGAACCGTTTATCCCCTGAAGACCGACCACAGTCCCAGGGTCAACCTCGATGGACACGTTGCGCAGAACATCGTTTTTGCCTATGCGCTTCGATACGCCCCTTACGATCACGCTCATATCTTGTCCCCCTTTTCTATAAGGTCGGCCCTTCGAAACCACAGTCCACCCAACGATAGGCATAACGACATAATCACAATTGAAAACAAGCCACTCGAGCCCGCCGCGATTCCATCTTTGACAATTCCGCCCCAGCGCAACAGCATCAAGGCGTTACCCAATAGCGCCCAATGTCGTGCATATGCCGAGCAGATCAGGTAGCTCATTAAAACCACAAACGAGACTGACGACCCAAGCACAAACCCAACCGCTGCCTGCGCAAACGCAAGCGCCTCAAAAGCAAATAAGAGACCTATGAAAAACGGCAGCGCATCTGCCTCGGCAGCTTTGAGAAACCACGGCGCCAAATTAGCCAGTTGAAGCGACTCACCATGAATGACCGCGCTGAACGAGGAGCTCACCACCAAGCTCCAAATCACAACAGAGCAAACCACCACGAGCAGTGAAAATGCCGTTACTGCCGCCACCAAGATAAAACGCGAGACCCACCAAAGGGTTCTTGCCCGGCATCGAACAAGCGCTTGCAAACCAAACCCGTGCAACGATTCGGTCGGATAGTCGAGTGTTGTATAGAGAATAAGCAGAATGAGAAATAGCCATCCTAGCGGAGGCACAAACATGACCCCGGGCCTAGGCTCAAACGGAGCAGATCCGGCAAACACGAGCGCAAGATTATCCGCAAACCCCAAGGTATCCGTTCTAACCCCATACACAGAAGACAATCCGTAGGCGTACACCAAGTTCGCAACGGTCACTGCCGCAATTGCAATAAAAGTGATGATGTTCTTCTTCAAAACGGTCCTCAGGTCCGCGGCGACCAGCCTAAACAGCATCAGACCACCTCGCGTCTTTTCCACGCCCCAGAAAAAGCCAACGAAGCAAGGGTTAATAATATGATTTCCGCAAAACCGGCTCGAATGTCTGGCCAGTTATTCAGCGATTCCGACCTGATGCTGTTGAGGATATTGCAGTTAAACCCCACACAAGCCATTACGCCGAAGATCCAGCCATTTGCAAAATGCCACGCAACCATTAGCAGATACGGGACAATTATCGCTTTGATTCTGCTACGAAACAAAATTGAGAAGCCAGTTACAGCCATGGATAAAGTCCCGAGCGTGACAGCATCGAACAGCGTGTATGCGAGCACATATGACAAAGGATGCGAATAAAATAGACCGGAGAAGTAGCTATGCAGGTAAAGTCCTACGTAAGTCGACTCATCGACCCGAGGAAGATACGCAGGAAAAAGCATCGAGACGATCAGGAAATTGACGAGCAGAGGAATGGCAGTCACTGTAAACGCGGAGAGGAAAGCAGACAGCATCTTTACGTTCACGTACGCCTTTCTGGAAACGCGCGTGCATATCTGCATGTCATAACCACTCAAACGCTCAAAGAGACACGACCAAGATCCAGCCAACATTGCAAGCAGGGGCAGTGCATAGAAAAACACCGACGCAGACAGTGGCGCGTTCGCGCTCACAACAATCCAGTTACCAAAGCTACTTTCACGCGTTTGGCCGAGGTATGTCTGAGACTGCAGACCAATGCCGTAGCCAAAAGATAGCAGCTGTTTGCGTTCAGTCTCGAGCGTCCACCACGCCTCGACGGCAGCTGCCATCGAAATTACTGTCGCCAAAGTAAGAGCCAACGCAAATATTGGGTTTCCAGATATCTTGGACAACTCGTGCCGAATTAGTTTTTTATTCAACCGACATCACCCTCCCATTGGCCGGGCCGAGCAGTAACGCTCGGCCCGGCCCTAATCACAAGCGGTTAATGATGCGTCGACGCACGGCAACCTTTGCATGAATAGAGAATGATGTCTGTAAACACTCGCTATTGAGTTGATCGCTCAGGCGTTTACACGTTATCTACCTGCGATAACAATGAAACAAGCTCCGCTTTATTCTTGATCTTCAACTGGCGGTAAGATGCAGACCGCAGCGCTTGCACCGTAGATGCAGCGTAACCGACATCCTCCGCAATGGCCTTTGTCGTTGCCCCCTCTGCCGTCATCAGCAAAATTTGCGACTGAACATCAGAAAGGGAGCGCGACGTAAGCAGGGCCAGCTGGCGCACGCGGGCCGTTTCGGTGGACCCGTTCGCCCGGTACTCCAAGACGGCCTTCTCGTCCTCAACCGAGCGGGCGAGCGCGATGTGCGTAACGAACATGGGCACAGACCAGCAAACAATCACCGTTGCCACGACGACATTGACAGCCGAACTTTGCCCCAACAACGACGCGAGGAACAACGGCTCGAAAACCGTCAGATCCTGCACCATATTGAGCAAGACAGCCCAAACAGGAGCCGTCGCCCCAAAGCAAAGCATCCATACCCCGAGCATTTTGCGCTGCGGACAGCTACGCAGCACTATATATGTGAACAGTATCCCCGTCAGCACCGCAAGTCCATGGATTCGCCCCCTAGTGGCTGCATAGATTAAAGCGGATACACCTATTAACGCCAACGGCACGATAGCCCGAGTACGGCCACGCGCCTTAAATGAACACAGCCCAACAGCGAGCGAAGCCGTAGACGCCACGCCGCAAAACAGGACCGGCACAGCCATCAACGGAACGCGTATGCACATCAATGCCGCGATATAGATAAAAGACCATTCCACAGCAGATAGCACCGCCCATACGTACGGGCTTCCGAGCCAAATCGCTTCACCCGCTCTATCCAGCGCAGCGCCACGATTCGCTTTTCCACCCGCGTAGCGTAGCGACAGAAGCAGTCCGAGACCCAATGCGTAGCTTAAGAGGGAAAAGGCGACAGCCCGCGAAACACCGGACCCCCAATCGCTATCCGCCATTACCAAGGGCCCCGCCGCAAGGAGGATAAAGAATAATGTGAGCAGGTATCGAAACAGCCGGCGCGTTCGAGCTGATGCCACTATATCGTCAGCATGCCGCTGCGGTAGCTCATGCCCTACAGTATCGCCCTCACCCGCAAACAGCGCCACGAGCTCGCGTGAGCCCGCAACCGACGCCTTCCCGTATGCTCGGTGAAGCGTTGTTCTCACCGTCGATGGCTTCGTATCCGTCTCCTTGGCAATTTCCGCCGGCGTTTTCCCTTTGAGCAGCAGTCGAACAAACTGCTCTTCTCTAGGCGACAGGGCGGGGGAAAACGCCCCCGCATCGAATGGGTCGGACGCACAGGCGATATCCGAATTGTTGTCCCGTTTCCCCCTTAGCAACATGCATACGAAGGCAGCAGCGATAACGGACCCCATCGCCAGCAATGCAATGACCACGGCATCGCTTGCGAAGTATGCCGCCTCAACAGCCGGAATAAGACCAATAGGAACTGCTACGAGCACAGAACAGGCAAACACGTCGCGCCGCCCATGGCCAAAGGCACGAGGGCGGCAAAACGGCGGGGCCACAGTCAATGCGAGATAGACCAACGGAATTAAAAGCGCAAGGCCAATTGACGCGGCCGTTACAGGGGGCATCCCCCATGGCTCGGGAACGACTCTCCATGAAACTCGACAGCAAAACAGCAGGCAAGACATGACGGCTATTGTTTCTGTAAAAATCGCGTCCTGCGGGTGACGAGTTTCCCTTTCGTCAGTCCGTGTCGACCTCTGCGTCAAAGGAGAGTCCGCCGTGCCCCAAATAACATATGAGAGAAGCAGCGACCCAACAAAGCACGAGACACACGAAACGCCATGTAACAACCAAATCGGTGCAAACACGATTGGAATAGAGTCTCCGCGAGCATAGAAAGCCAGGTCGGCCCATTCGGGAACCGTTGCAATAACACCAAGGAAAACACCGATGGCACCGAGATGCCTCGGCCTTCTCATTCCCCCCTTGCATAGCGCAGCACCATGAACAAACGCCGCGAGGCATGCGCCCAGGATAACGAGCCAGGTCATTGCACCTGACGCTAGGCCGATTGAAGATGAAAACCGGTGATAAGGGGTGACCGCCATTACGACAAGCGCAATGGCGCAGGCAGACGTAGCAGAACGGCGGGAAAAAAGCATATGGCCTCCATAGCATGTCATTATATCGCTCGATCCGCTCATCTATCTCCATGCCCACACCGGCCAACATCAACGATTCACGCTAACTCCAATCCGAGCCAGGTCACGGTCCGGCTTTTGTCCGCAGTCCCCGCTCCAAAGCGGGATGCGGTTTCCTTTTGAGCGCCGATTCGGAAAGTCCGTCCCGTTCCAGGCCAATATTCTGGGATGCAGTTTCCGCAGCCCACCCCAATCGGAAAGCACATCCCATTATTTGGCTGAAAACTGGGATGCGCTTTCCGAACGAGCCGAAACGGCCCGAATCGATCGGACCACCTCATCCCCGTTTCCTCGCCATCCGCCCGAGCGTGCTACACTAGCAGCATCTATGCCACCGCGAACGGCTCGGCTCCGCGCCCGCCACTCGCAAACGAACTTTAAACGCACGAGGGTTGGCCATGCCGCTTTTCTCGCAACATACCGCCCGGTTCTCGCCGGACGTTCCTTTGGAGGGCACCAGCTCTCGCGAGCTGCTCAAGCGGTACCAGCCGCTCGAGACACTTGCGACCGGCGGTTTTGGCTCCATCGAGATTTGCCGCGACACGCACCTGCGCCGCCGCGTCGCCATTAAGCGCATCCCCCTTATCAACGGCGCCGGCATGCCCGCCAGCGACATCATGGATGTCCTGCGCGAGGCGCACACTGCCGCCATGCTTCAACATCCCAACATCGTGCAGGTCATCGACTTTACGCACGACACCGCCTATGCCTACTTGGTCATGGAGTATGTCGACGGTATGTCGTTGGCCGAGTTTTTGCATCGCGTGGACGGCCACTCGCTCACCTTTGACGAGGCCGCGGCCATTGCCGATGCCCTGGGTCAGGCGCTCACCTTCGCCCATAGCAATGGCGTACTCCACCTGGACATTAAGCCCGCCAACGTGCTCATCGACCACTCGGGCAATGTAAAGCTCACCGACTTTGGCATGGCGCGGCTGTCGTCCGCCGGTGGCTTTGGCGGCTCGCGCGGCGGCACCATCGGCTACATGCCGCCCGAGCAGCTCGATATCGAGACCGGCACGGTCGACGAGCGCGCCGATGTCTTTGCCCTCGCCTGCGTGATCTACGAGGGCCTGTGCGGCAGCGCTCCCTTTATGGCGGCCACGCCCGCCGACTCGCTCGACCGCATCATCGGCGGCGCCACCTATCCCAGCGAGCTGATACCACACTTCCCCCCGGGAGCCGAGGCCGCGCTCATGAGCGCGCTCTCCCCCATGCCGCAGGACCGCCCCAACAGCATCGAGGCATTTTGCGACCAGCTCCTTGCCGGTCTGGGCAGCGTGCGCGAAGGCCGTCGCAGCCTGGAGCAAATGGTTGGCGAACTTTCGGATGACGAGCAGGAGCTCGACGATATCGAGCCGTCGCACTACGAGGACGACACCATCGAAGTCGACCCCGCACTCGGCTGGGCAGGCACGCGCTGGAGCCATGCGCGCGACTACGCCATGCACGCTATCTCGGCGCTAACGTGCGGCGCCTTTAGCTTTTTGCTGATGCAGACGGCCGGCGTCGCGGCGCTTCCCGGCCTGGTCATTGCGGCTATCGCGATCGGAGCGGCGGCCGGCCTGGCCCCCCAGATTGGCTCGGCCATCTCGGCTGTGGGCTTTTTGGTGCTCATGGCCAACGCCACCATGCAGGCACAGGGCATCCTGTCGATGCTGCCCGTCGCGGTGATCTTTGCCGCCGCCATGTCCGGTTGGTGGATCGCCTGGGGTCGCACCGAGGCTGCCGCGAGCGCCGCACTCACCTGCGCGCTTGCGCTTGGCTGTCTGACCGGCAATACCTTCCTGGCAGCTGGGGTCACCGCCGGCGTCGCGTCATTTTGGCTCGGCCCGGCAAGCGCCGCCGCGGCAACGGGCATGGGCGCACTTTTTGCCCGTCTGGCCACGGTCGCGCTTTCAGCCGGAGGCGTGCTGGGGCTCGGTAACGTTGCCGCAGCGCTGGGAGACCCGCTCCTTTGGGCTGCCTTTGTGCTGGTAGCGGCAACTGCCGCGGCGTCATCTGCGCTGCTCAATGCCCATGCCAAGCGTGCCGATCAGGGCTCAAACCTTGCCGCAATCGCCGCCATCGCCGTCACCGGCATCGGCTGCGCAGCGGCGTCCTGTCTTGCACACCATATGGAAATTGCCGGCCTTGCAGCCGCGGTCGTCGCCAAGGCGGCGGTTGCGGGAACCCTATCCTCTATAATCGTTGGGATATGCCTATATTTGCTCGGATACCAAAGAACCTATACGGAGAGTGATCTTTCGTGAACTTCCTGAACATCTTCGAGGACCACGTGGCCGGCATCTTCGGTGCCACCCGTGCCCCGTTCTCCTTTAAGAAGCTTGCCAAGCAGGCCGCTCGCGACATGGAGGATCAGACTCTGGTGATCAATGGCGTCAACACGGCGCCGGCACTCTATACCATCCTTATCGCCGCCGACGACGACCCCATGCTCGCCCCGTTCTACCCCGAGCTTTCGCGCGAGGTCCGCGAGTTCGTGAAGGCGCAGGCCGAAAAGCGCCGTTATGTCTTTGTCGGTGAGCCCCTCGTGCGCTTTATGATCGATCCGCAGCTGCGCGCCGGCAAGTTCTCGGTCTTTGCCGAGAACGTCGATGCCCCCACGCTCGGCCGCCTGTACGAAGAAGAGCGCGCCTATCAAAACGGTCTGGGCCA